>JBBQDT010000174.1:0-9348 GCA_038319955.1 Gemmatimonadales bacterium
ACCAGCGGCGGGATCTTCACCCATTCGCAGCGGTTGATCGCCGTGCGGCTGGGCTGTGCGCACATCACCTGCGCATGCGGCAGCGAGCCGTGGATCAGACCATACGTCACCCCCGAATAGCTCGGGTGGATGATCGAACCCTGGCCTTCCACCAGCACCAGATCGGCGTCCTGCGCACAGTCCAACACCAGCTTCTCCGCCGCGCCGGCGATGAAGTCCGCAATGACGGCATCGATGCCGATGCCGGATCCTTCGATCAGGATGCCCGTCTGGCCCGTCGCCGCGAACTTCGTGCGGATACCGTGGCCGCGCACGGCATTCAGCAGCTGCAGCTGCGTCGTCATCTTGCCGATGTTGCAGTCCGTGCCGACGGTGAGCACGACGGTTGCCTTCACGTCGCGCACGCGTCCGTTCGCCACCTTGATCTTGGCGGGGGGTCGCCGAAGATCGTGGATCGCGACCCCATGCTTCATCGCGAGCGCCGCCAGCTCGGGCACGTCACCGACGAAGGTGTGCAGCCCATTCCAGATCTCGAGCTTGTTCTCGATGGCGCTCGAGAGCAGCTGAATCCAGCTGACCGGCAGTTGCCCGCCCGCCGGCGCGATGCCGATGAGCAGCGCGTTCGGCTTCAACGCGAGTCCCTCCTCGAACGTCGCCACAACGGGAATCTCACCGCCAAAGCCGAGCACCTGCTGCGAGGTTTTGCCGGCTCGGCTCGCGTCGATCACGCCGACGACGCGCTCGGGGGTGTAGCGTATGACGGCGTTCGCGGTCTTGGATTCTTCGGGATGGAAGAGACCGTCGGCCAGAATGAGGTAACGCAGGTCGCGGGACATTGCGGCGCGCGGGGAGTGGCGGTGAATTGGAGGGCGAGTGTGACGGAGGCGCGCGCGCCTCCGCTTCGCTCACGGCGACGACCCAATCTAAGCGGGAATCACCGTCGTGCGACGCTCGATTGCGCCGATGACGTCCACCGGCTTGCCGGGGATGATGACGCCGCTCTCGGACGCTGGCAACCGAAGCACGAGCGCTCGTTCGCGCGTCGTGCGGCGGAAGCCCTGCCCTTCATAGATGCGCGACAGCAGGATGCGCTTCACCACCACCATGATCACCGCCAGGCCCGGTACGGCGACGAGCAAGCCCAGGGGGCCGAGCAGCTTTCCGACGATGAGGACGAAGACGATCGTCAATACCGGCGGCAGGTCCACCTGCCGCTGCATGATGTACGGCGATACGAGGTTGCCCTCGATCAGGTGCACGATGATGCCGAGCCCGATCACCCAGAGCGCGCGCGAGCCGCCATCCGGACCGGTGAGGACGAACAGTGCCGGAAGTGTCGTGGCGAGCAGCGTGCCGAAGAACGGAACGATGGTCGCGAGCCCGGTGAAGACACCGAACGTCAGCGCGTATGGCACCTTGAGGAAATACAGACCCATCGCCGTCAGCGTGCCCAGGAACGTCATCGTGAGCAGCAGGCCCACGATGTAGGCGCGCAGCGAACCAGCACAGTCCGAGAGCACGTCGCGCACGAGGTCGCGATGGATGGGCGGGAACAGCGCGATGAGCCATTCGCGATACAGCGCCGGATGGAGCGCGAGGTACAGTCCCATCACGATGACGGAGAAGAGGCTGACGAGCACCTCCACCAGGCTCAGGACCTTGGGCACCAGGTTTCCGAACTGTCCCGACACCTGCTCGTAGACGGCGAACAGGATCTTGTGCTGGCCGGGCGTATAGACCGACTTGAGCGCCGGCACGCGCTCGGCGAGGCGGTCGATGGCCGCCTCCCAACCACTGATGTACGCAGGCAGGACCTTCACCAACTCCTGGGTCTGCGCGATGAGTGGCGGCACGAGCACATAGAACAGCACGACCAACCCGCCGAACGATATCAGGATCGCGACGAAGAACGCGAACTTGTCGTTTAGTCGTGCGCGGCGATGCAGGACCCCGGCAAGTGCGCCGAGGTACAGCGAGATCAGGATGCCGAGAAAAAGGAGGAGAAACACCTCGGCGACGCGGCCCGTGAGCCAGATCGCCAGTGCGGTAAATACGGTAGCCGCGAGCGCGGGCCCGAACTTGAAGCGCGGGCCCGCGGTCGTGTTGTCCTCGATGATCAAGGCTTGCCCTGACCAGGTCGTTCGATGTCCGCTGATACGGTCTCCTCATCGCGTTGACCAGCGCCGAGTGCCCGGCTGCCCTGCGATGACGGCGGAAGTAGTCCCATCTTTTGCTTCATTGCAAGAAGCTGCGCATCGACGGAGACGGAGACACTGCCCTTCTCGAGCGCCTTGAAGTCGCGCTGAAGGGTGTCGCCGGTAAACTCGTCCTCGATCTCCGCGTGCGCCTTGATCTGGCGTTCGTTGGTCTCGATGCGTTCTTCCATCCGCGCGAACGCCTCGAAGGCGCTCTTTTCCGACAGCGACGACATCGTCTCGGCGATGCGCTGCTGCGCCTGCGCGCGGCGCTGACGGGCGACGAGCAGGTTCTTCTTGCGCTTCGCCTCTTCGATCTTGTCGTTCAGGTCACGGAGCTGGTTCTTCAGCTTGTCCGTCTCCATCTTGTGCGATTCCCACGTCTGCTCGAGCTGCTGGCCGTGCGAGCCGTGCTCGGACTGGCGGACGAGCGCCTGCTTGGCGAGATCGTCGCGGCCTTCCTGGATGGCGAGCATGGCGCGGCGCTCCCAATCCTGCGCCTGCTTGAACTCGGCATCCGTCTGATCGCGCAGGCGCTTTTCGTCGGCGATGGCCGAGGCCACCTGCTGCTTGGCCTGCACGAGCTGGCCGCGCATGTCCACGAGGATCTGCGTCAACATCTTCTCGGGATCTTCAGCCCGCGAGATGAGATCGTTGATGTTGCTCTTGAGGAGCGCAGAAAAGCGATCGAAGAGTCCCATGGTCAGCGTGCCTCGCGGTACGAGCCGAGCTCGCGCAGGTGCGACGCGAGGGCGAGCGTCATGCTCTCGTAGCTCGCGAGAAATTCCTCGAAGTCGAGGGCAGAGAGCTCCAGCGCTTCGGTGAGGACGATGTGATCGTCCTGGATGCCATAGGACCCATGGAGCAAGTCGGAGGCATTGAGCTCGAGCAACCGCTTGGTGAGTGTGGCCTGTTGTTCCGGATCCGTCGGCAATTCCATGACGTCGACGCGGAGCAGGACCACGGGAGGCGAGTAGTTCACCGCGAGCGACAGATCGCTATCGGGGCTCGGCTTCACGATCCAGAACCCGGCCTCGACCTCGGTGTAGGTCGCGCCGGAGGCGCTCAAGCGCGTCAGGAATGTTTCGATGTCTTCTTTAGCGAGCATTGGCACACCCGGTGTGCAGTGGTTGCGTTGATCTACGGACCGTGCGCCCGACTCGTTTCACTTTCACACAGTTGCTCGCGCAAGCTACGAGCGGGCGGTGCCAGTCGCTACTTCGTCTTGATCTGGACGAGCCGCTCCTTTGCGAGGCGGCGTCCAGTGGGCGTCGCGGCGAGGCCGCCGCCTGCGGTCTCCCGGTACCTGACATCCATGGTGCGGCCGATCTCCCCCATCACGTCGATCACCTCGTCCACCGGAATCTTGAACTCCACACCAGCCATCGCGAGCTCGATGCCGGTGAGCGCGATCGCGGATCCTGTCGCATTGCGAAAGACGCACGGCAACTCGACCAACCCGCCGAGCGGATCGCAGACGAGGCCGAGCGTGCCCTGCATGGCGAGCGCGGTGGCGTGACCCACCTGCGATGGCGACCCACCCAGCATCTCCGTGGCGGCACCAGCCGCCATCGCAGCGGCGGAGCCTGTCTCGGCCTGGCATCCCCCCTCCGCGCCGGACAGCGACGCGCGCTCGGCGATCACCGCGCCGATCAGCCCTGCCACGGCAAGGGCGCTCACGAGCGCCTCATCATCGATGTCGCGCGCCGCAGCGAGGCCGGTGAGCACGGCAGGCAACACACCTGCCCCTCCCGCCGTCGGCGCGGCGACGATGACGCCCATCGCGGCGTTGACCTCCTGCACGGCGAGCGCACGCGCGAGGATGTCGCGAAAGGGGGTGCCGGCCAGCGGACCGTCGGGGCCCGTCCGCAACTTCGCGGCGTCACCGCCGACCAATCCCGACGCCGAGTACAGGTCGCCGGTCATGCCCTGTGACACCGCGCTGCGCATCACGTCCAGCGCGCGCTGGAGTGCCGCACGAATCGATTCGACCGAGCGGCCCTGATCTCGCGCCTCGGTCTCGAGTGCGAGCTGCGAAAGTGGAATCTTCTGCGCTTCCGCGTCGCGGATGGCGTCGCCCAGTGCTTTGTACATGGGGGAATGATACCCGCAGGGGGGCGGATCGCGCCAAGCGGCCGCGGCTAGGCGCTCACCTTGTCGAGACGGAACGCCCAGCGAACCCAGGGAAGTCCGCGAATCTCGTCGCGCACCTCGTCGCCGGGCATGTCGTCGATCTCGATGACCATGAAGGCGTCGCCACCCCGTTCCTTCCTGGTGAGACGCAGCGTGGCGATGTTGATCGAGTGCTCCGAGAGGATCGTGGCGATGCGCGCCACCGATCCCTTCACGTCCTCCGCGACGAGCACCACCGTATGGTAGTTGCCGGTGACCTCCACGGGATACCCGTCGATCTCGGTGACGAGCACCCGGCCGGCGCCGAGCGACGAGCCAGTCATCTGTGCGGTGCGGTCGCCGCGCTCGAGCGTGAGACGCACCGTGTTCGGATGCGAGTCGTCGGCGAGGGTGGTCTTCTCGAACCTGTAGTCAAGCCCTTCGCGCTCGGCGATGTCGAGTGCGTCGCGGAGGCGTTCGTCGTCGGGACGAAAGCCCATCAAGCCGCCAGCGAGTGCCTTGTCGGTACCGTGCCCTTCACCGGTGCGCGCGAAGGAGCCGTGCAGCTCGAGTCGCGCCCTCTCTGGCGTACCGCCCACGAGGCAGCGCGCGAGGAGCCCGATGCGGCACGCACCCGCCGTGTGCGAGGACGATGGGCCGACCATGACCGGGCCGATGATGTCGAGGAGGGAGACCATAGAACAATTCTAAGCGATGGACCCCATTGCGTAATCACCCACTAAGAAGTCATTTCGCGGCATGTCGCCCGACATGGTTGCCGACGAAGGCAGTCGACACGACCCGTATGCGTCCACTGGACCGATGCTCGATCGCATTGGCCCTTATCGCGTGCTTGCGGTGCTCGGTGAAGGCGGAATGGGCGTCGTTTATCTCGCTGAGCAGAGTGAGCCGGTTCATCGCGAGGTGGCGCTGAAGGTACTGCGCGGTAGCGATCATACACGAGAGATCGTTGCGCGATTCGAGTCCGAACGCCAGGCGCTCGCACTCATGGAGCACCCGAACATCACGCGCGTATACGACGCTGGCGCGACCGATGACGGGCTGCCGTACTTCGTGATGGAACGCGTCTCCGGCGCACCGATCACGGACTACGCGAAGGAACACCGACTGACGACGCGCCAGCGCGTGCGGCTCATCGTGCAAGTCTGTCGCGCCATTCAGCACGCGCATCAGAAGGGCATCATTCATCGTGACATCAAGCCGTCGAACGTTCTCGTGATGGAGAGCGACGGTGAGGCGGTGTGCAAGATCATCGACTTCGGGATCGCGAAGGCGACGGCGCCGCGCCAGGGGTCGGCGAAGCTAACGGGCACCGGGATGCGGATCGGCACACCGGCGTACATGAGCCCTGAGCAATTCGGCGGCGATGCGATCGACGTCGACACGCGTTCGGACATCTATTCGATCGGTGTACTTCTGTACGAGCTAATCGCGGGGGTGCTGCCGTTCAGCGTGTCGCAGTTCGCGCGGCTATCGCGACTGCGAGGGACTGTGACCGGCGACATACCGGCCCCGAGTCTTCAGTATGGCGCGTTGGATGAATCGCAACGACGAACACTCGCGACGGAGCGACGCACCGATCCTGGCGCACTGTGTCGAATGATGAGTGGTGATCTCGATTGCATTATTCTCAAGGCGCTTGCGACTGAGCGGGATCGCCGCTACGCGACGTCGAATGCGCTAGCCGCGGACCTGGAGCGATACCTCGCGGACGAGCCGGTCTCCGCGCGTACTGCGACGGCGACATACCGGGCGAGGAAGTTCGTGCGCCGTCATCGGACTGGCGTGGCGTTCGCAGCGACGGTCGTCGTTCTCCTGACGGCAGTGGCGGTGGGTGCGTCAGTGCAGGCCAGACGGCTCGCCATTGCCAATGCGACTGCGCGTGCTCGTCAAGGACAGGCTGAGGCGCTGATCAATTACATGCTTGGAGATCTGCGCAGCCGGATGGAGCCTATCGGGAAGTTGGCGTTGCTCGACGAGGTTGGACGGAAGGCACTCGCTTACTTCGCCGCGGTCCCCGAGTCGGAGTTGAGCGAAGAGGAGCAATACCATCGCGCCGAGGCAGTGAGGCAACTGGGCAACGTCCGTCTCGCGCAGGGAAGATTGCCAGAGGCAGCAAGGCTCATGCGACAGTCGATCGACTTGATGCTGCCACTCGTAGCGCATGACTCACTGAATCCGCGATGGCAGCTCGGACTGGCGCATAATCATTTCTATGCGGGCAGCGTCGACTGGTCGCTCGGCAACGTTGACTCTGCTCTGACCCATTTTTTGCCCATGGTTCGAGTCAGCGATCGGCTCTTGGCGCAGTACCCGGAGAGCCTCGCTTACCGAGCCGAAGTTGCATACGCGCACAACAACATCGGATTTGCGAAGATCGCCAAGGGAGACACACGGGGAGGGCTGGCGTCATATCAGGCGGCGCTGGCGATCCTCGCGCCACTGGTCAAGCGCGACACGTCGAATACCGACTGGATTATCGCGCTGGCAGCGGTGCATAACGCAGCGGGCGTCTCGCGACGAAAGCTCGGTGATCTATCTGGCGCCCTGTCGGATCATCGCCAGGAGTTGGCATTACGTATTGCACTAGCGCGGCGTGATACGACCAACCGCGAGTGGCAGCGCTTCGTCGCGTTGGCGCAGGCCTACCTAAGCGATATCAAACTCTGGACGGGCGACGTGGATGGCGCACTCGCGGATGTTCACGCTGCACGCGCGACGTACGAATCGCTCGTGACGAGCGATAGCAGCAATGTCGCGTGGTGCAATGGTCTGGCGAGCATCTATGGACGTTTGGCGCGACTGCTGCTCGAGCGAAACGATGCCACGGGTGCACTCCACGAGCTCGACCGGGAGCGCGCTGTGCTCGAACGAATCGCGCGTCTTGGAGCGGCCAATGCCGCAAGTGCGACGTACAAGAGAGAGGTCATCGCCAGCGCCACCGCCAGGGGCAGCGCCCTGTTGCAGTCAGGGCGGGCGCGCGACGCACGTGCGTCGGTGGAACTCGGCCTAGCGGCCGGCGAATCCGCCATGGCCGCCAAGCCCAATGACCTCGAATACCGGAGGCTCGTCGCGGGCGCCTACATCGGCCTTGGCGAGATTCTCAGCCGAGCGGAGAACGCGGGCGCTTCGACGATTCCGTGGGCACGAGCACTCGTCTTCGTGGACTCCCTGGCCCGGAGTGCCAAGGAGACAGAGTTCCTTGCGCTGCAGGCGGAGGCGATGCTGCACCTCCATGGCAAGGACGAAGCAAGACCGATCGTGTCCGAACTGATTCGTCGCGGATACCGCCGGCCCAGCTTCCTCAGGCTGATCCGCGCCAATGGGCTCCCGGTCGCGTAAGCAATTGATGCACTCCATCGCGTCCGTTCGGACGCGCGGCCGTACTCACACCAACACAGCTCAATATGCCAAACAAGAAAGTCACTGTCAGCTTCGACCCGAAAATAGACGCTTGGCAATTCGACCGGGAGGTCACCCCGATGAAGAAGCATGGCAAGATCGACTTCGTGCGCGATGCATCGAGTCCCAAGTGGAAGTTCGTGAGCTTCAATCCTCTTCCGCAGAACTGGTCGCAGTGCGTCAACGACGACGGCAGCAGGCTCACGGTGACCGACCCTTTGCTGCCGCCGCAAGGAACAATCCATTACACGATAACCGTGCTCTATAAGAACAAGTACTACACGAGTAGGCGCAAGCGCCGCGGTCCGCCGATCATCATGAACGAAGCGCGATAATGCGAAACGCGAACTGGACCCCGCTCTAAGTACTACCCCGCCTTTCGTTGGCGGGTCTGCTTCTTGAGCATCGGCTTCAGGTAGTGTCCCGTGTATGACGCGGCCACCTGTGCGACATCCTCCGGCGTGCCTGCGGCGACGATCGTCCCGCCGCGGGTACCGCCGTCGGGGCCCAGGTCGATGATCCAGTCCGCCGTCTTGATCACGTCGAGATTGTGCTCGATGACCAGCACAGTGTTGCCGCGATCGACGAGACGATGCAGCACCGTGAGCAACACGCGGACGTCCTCGAAGTGCAGACCAGTCGTCGGCTCGTCGAGGATATAGAGGGTGCGGCCCGTGTCGCGCTTCGAAAGCTCCGTGGCGAGCTTGATGCGCTGCGCTTCACCGCCGGACAGCGTCGTGGCGCTCTGGCCGAGGTGGATGTAGCCGAGCCCGACATCGTTCATCGTCTCGAGCTTCTGTCGCACGCGCGGCTGGTTCTCGAAGAACGACGCCGCATCTTCCACGGTCATCTCGAGCACGTCGGCGATGCTCTGGCCGCGGAAGCGGACTTCGAGCGTCTCGCGATTGTAGCGCCTGCCCTTGCAGACTTCGCACGGTACATAGACATCGGGCAGGAAGTGCATCTCGATCTTCACGAGCCCATCGCCCTGACACGCCTCGCAGCGACCGCCCTTCACGTTGAACGAGAAACGTCCCGGCCCATAGCCGCGAATCTTCGCCTCGGGCAGCTCGGCGAACAGCTCGCGAATGGGCGTGAAGAGACCGGTGTACGTCGCAGGGTTGGAGCGCGGTGTGCGGCCGATGGGACTCTGGTCGATGTCGATGACCTTGTCGATATGCTCGAGCCCCGTAATGCGATCGTGCAGGCCAGGGATCACGCGCGCGCGATAGAAGTGCCGAGCGAGCGACTGGTGCAGGATATCCTCGATCAGCGAGCTCTTGCCCGATCCCGACACGCCGGTGACGGCGACGAAGAGGCCAAGTGGAATTTCCGCATCCACATTGCGGAGATTGTGCTCGCGGGCGTTCTGGATCCTGATCGTCTTCTTGGGATCGACCGGCCGACGCACGAGTGGCAGCGCGATCTCCAGCTCCCCACTGAGGTACTTCCCCGTGATCGAGCGCGGGTTGCGAATGATCTCGTCCACGGTACCCGAGGCGATGACCTCGCCGCCATGCTTGCCCGCACCGGGTCCCATGTCGATGACGTGGTCGGCGGCGCGCATCGTCTCCTCGTCGTGCTCGACGACGATCACAATGTTGCCGAGATCGCGCAG
>JBBQDT010000175.1:0-9337 GCA_038319955.1 Gemmatimonadales bacterium
ACGTCAAAGAGCGCGCACAGGTCAGGACGCGCGCGGGCTCACTTTCCAGTCGACCTGGGCACCGGCTGCCGAATCCTCATCCCCAGCGCGCTGCTGCCAGCGGAAGAACACCACCGAGATGATGACGAAGAAGAACAACCCACCCGGCACCCACATGATCAGTGCGCCGAGCAGCTGATCCTGAAGCGGCGTGATCCCCCAGATCCTCGGCGCGCTGGAATACGCGGGGTAGAGGATGTGGTCCGCGTAGCCGATGCAGATGGCGATGATCGACATCGGGATGCTCATCAGGAACAGGTAGAGCATCTGCGTCGGATACGAAAGGCGAGGCAGCTCCGGCAACGGGCTGAGGATGGGCCACCACATCAGCGTCGCGGCGATCATGAAGCACAGGTGCTGCACGATGTGCACGTTGTGATTCGCCATGGCGAGCCCGTACACTGGCGGCAGGTGCCACACGGCGAGGACGACGTTGAAGATGACGAAGCAGCGCGGCGCGGTGGTCACCCAGCGTGCGATCGGGCCCACGATGCGCCACTTCAGGGCGGGCCGGAGCATCCAGCCCGGCGTGCCCATGACAAGCAGCGGCGGCGCAACGAGGGTGAGCAGCAGGTGCTGCACCATGTGCGCGCTGAAGAGGTAGTAGTCGCTGAGGTCGTGCAGCCAGCCGTTGAGCGAAAAGAAGATCAGCACGAGTGCGCCGTAGAAGCAGGCGCGTTGTCCGACGGTTGTCGTGTCGGTTGGCGATTGACGGGAGCGCCAGTGGTACAGCGCGCCCAACCCCGCCAGTCCGATCACCGTGCTGGGATGCACGGTGAATTCGGAGAAGGCGATGCGCGCTGCCGGATGCAGCAGCAGCGCGACCGGCGGGAGCATCAGTTCAGCGCCCCGACCGTCAGCGAGAGTTTCCCGAAGAGGAACAACAGCCCGATGAGGGTCGTCATGGCGATGATGAGCGGCCCGGTGAACAGCACCCGGAACAGCTTGTGGTCGTAGCGGAGGTGCATGTAGAACAACACCACCGTGACGAACTTCACCGCGGACATGATGAGCAGCGAGGGAACGAACAGTCGCGACGCGACGAAGCTGGGGATGTAGTAGATCCAGACTTCGGCGACAGTGATCAGCGTGAGGATGACCGCGACCTTCCAGTACGTGGACCAGGTCGGGTGCTCCTTCTCGATGCCCATCGACGTGTGATCGGCGTGGGAGACTACGGGCGAATCGGAAGAATCATGTGCCATTGTCGTCGCCTTACTTGATCAGGTAGACGAGCGTGAAGATCACGATCCACACGACGTCGACGAAGTGCCAGTACAGCGCGGCCAGGTCGACGTTGAGGGCATCCTTCGGTCCCAGCCCTCGACGATAGTCGATGGCGAGCAGCGTGAGCAGCCACAGCACACCGGCGGTGACGTGCGCGCCGTGGAACCCGGTGAGCGTGAAGAACGACGAGCCGAACAGGTTGGTCTTGATCGTGAGGCCTTCGTGCACGAACGACGTGAACTCGAACGCCTGGAAGCCGAGGAACGTGGCGCCGAGGATCGCCGTCATCCACAGCCACAGCTTGGATGAGCGGAGCAGCTTCTCGCCGAAGCCCGCGGGCGCGGGCTGGTCCTTCATCTCCACCGCGGCCAGCGCGAGCACCATGGCGAGCGACGACATGAGCAGCACGAACGTCGACGCGGACGTGACGGGGATGTTGAGGATCGGCTTCAGTGCCGTGCTGCAGATGGGTGGGAGGCAGGACTCGTGCGGATACGGCCCGACGACGCTGCGTCCCTTGTAGATCAGGTAGGTCGAGATGAGCGATACGAAGAGCATGCACTCGGAGCCGATGAAGGCCCAGATGGCAATCTTCTTGTTGTCGAGCCCCGTCGATGTCGGGGGATGTCCACCGTGCGTATCATCATGCGCGCTGTGGATCGCGGCGGCGTGTGCCATTTAGTGAGCGTCCTCGAGCGGCGTGAGCAGCCACGCGTAGAGTGAATTGACCATGATGAGCGCGCCGCCGATCATCGTCGCGAGGGCGAGCGGCAGCTTGCCGGTGTGGATGAAGATCAGGCCACTGAACATGATGATCATGCCAGCTGCGCAGATGAGCGGCTTGATCGTCGGGTTGGGCATGGGGATGTGGAGCTCCTTCGCCGTCTTGCCCGACGCGTGCTCGATGTGCATGCCCGACTCGGCGGCCTGCTTCGGATCGTTGCCGATGGGATTAGGGTGGCCGTTCGCGGCGTGCTTGCCGCCGACGTCCACGTCGAGACGCTTGTCACCGGACACCGTGTGCGGCACTTCGGCCGTGAGCGCCGGCGACTTCATGTCCCACATCGGGTAGCGCGACGTGACGCGGGGGATCCTGGCGAAGTTGTACTCGGGCGGCGGCGACGAAATCGACCACTCGAGCGTACCGGCACCCCACGGATCGTTGCCGGCAATCGCGCCCTTCTTGAAGCTGCGGAAAAAATTCCAGATGAAGAACTCGGTGCCGATCATCAGGATGACCGTGCCGTACGTGCTCATCAGGTTGAAAAGCTCCCAGCCCTGACCCGCCTCGTACGTATAGATGCGGCGCGGCATGCCCATCAACCCGGAGAAGTGCATCGGGAAGAAGGTGAGGTTCATGCCGACGAAGGTCAGCCAGAAGTGCCAGCTGCCGAGCTTCTCGCTCAGCAGGCGGCCAGTCATCTTCGGGAAGTAGAAGTAGATGCCGCCGAAGATGCCCATCATCGATCCGCCGAACAGCACGTAGTGGAAGTGCGCGACGATGAAGTAGGTGTCGGTCTGCTGGAGGTCGGCGGGCGGCGAGGCGTGCATGACGCCGGAGATACCACCGATGGTGAACAATGCCACGAGGGCGATGGCGAACTTCATCGACGTCGTGAACTTGATGGAGCCGCCCCACATCGTGAAGATCCAGTTGAAGATCTTCACGCCGGTCGGAATGGCGATGAGCAGCGTGGTGACGCCGAACACCGTATCGCCGATGGCGCCCATGCCGACGGCGAACATGTGGTGCGCCCACACGCCGAAGCCGAGGAAGGCGATGAGCATGGTGGCGTACACCATGACCGGGTATCCGAAGATCGGCTTGCGCGAGAAGGCCGGGATGATCTCCGACGTGAGGCCGAACGCCGGCAGGATCAGGATGTACACCTCGGGATGTCCGAACACCCAGAAGAGGTGCTGCCAGAGCAACGGGTCGGCGCCAGCGGCGATTTCGTAGAACTGCGTGCCGAAGAACCGGTCGAACTGGAGGAACACCAGCGCGATGGTGATGACCGGGAAGGCGAGCACGAGGAGGAACTGCACGACGAACGCATTCCAGGTGAACATCGGCATGCGCATCAGGTTCATTCCTGGCGCGCGCATGTTGATGATCGTGGTGATGAAGTTGAACGCCGCGGCCAGCGAGCTGACACCGAGGATCTGGAGGCCGATCACCCAGAAGTCGATGTTCAGGTTTGGCGAGAACTGCATGGTGGTGAGCGGCGCGTAGCCGAACCAACCGCCGTTGGGCGCTTCGCCGATGAACCAGGAGAAGTTCATGAACATCGCGCCGAACAGGTACACCCAGTAGCTGAAGGCGTTGAGGCGCGGGAAGGCGACGTCGCGCGCGCCGATCTGCAGCGGGATGAGATAGTTGAAGAACGCCGCGGACAGTGGCATGACCGCGAGGAAGATCATGGTCGTGCCGTGCATCGTGAACATCTGGTTGTACGCTTCGGCCGACAGGATCTTGCCGTTCGGATACATCAACTGCCAGCGGATGAGTGCTGCCTCTACTCCGCCGACGAGAAAGAAGAAGAGCGCAGTGAAGAGGTAGAGCGTGCCGATCCGCTTGTGATCGACCGTGGTGAGCCAGCTCCAGAGGCCGCTCTCACCGCCGTAGCTCTCCGTCGGCGCATATGCCGGTGCGGTAGCCGTAGTTGCCATTCGTCTCTATCTCCGGTGATTCCGCGGTTACTTGAGCGCCTGCAGATACGCGACGATGTCGGCGATCTGCTGGTCGTTGAGGCCCGTCTTGGGGATGAATGCCTTGGTGACCCCATCGTACTCGCCAGCGCCGAGCGTCGGCATGATGACGCCAGGCTTCATCTTGCGTGAGTTCTTGATCCACAGCGACAGATGCTTCGTGTCGTTGGGGAAGATGCCGCCGGCGATCGTGGAGCGCGTCGCGATGTGCGTCAGGTTCGGACCGATCACGCCCATCATCATCGGGTTGCCGTTGATGCGATGACAGCCCACGCACCCGCCGCCCATCTTCGTCATGAAGTCGCGGCCGCGCTCGGCGTCGCCCTTGAGCGACTCGTTGAACGCGAGTCCCGCGGGCAGTGGCGTCGTCGGCATCGTGTGCGCCGGCATCTTCTCACGCGGGAAGGTGACGAACCCCGCCTGCTGCACTGGCATCGCTGCCATGGTGCTCATGTCATGGCCCGCCATCGGCGCCGTGGCGGGACTTGCTCCGCCGGGGCCGGTCGTCGGCGTGGCTGAAAGCTGCGCCGGTCCTGGCACTGTGATATCCGTGCGCTTCGCCGAAGTGTCCGCAACAGCGCCAACTGCTGGCGCAGGTGCCGCCGCTGCCACCGCTGCCACCGCGCCAAACGCGGCGGGCGTGAGCTGGTGCTTCGTCCATGACGCGAAGTTGTCCGCCGTGACGGTCAGCACCTTGAAGTGCATGTTCGCGTGCGACGATCCGCAGAACTCGGCACAGAACCCGTTCCACGCATTCTCGGTGACCGAGTCCGGCGTGAACCAGAGGTAGTTCGTGCGGTTCGCAATCAGGTCGCGCTTGCCGGCGAGCTGTGGAATGGAGAACGAGTGAATGACGTCCTGCGACGTCAACGAGAAGTTCACCTTCCGGCCGACGGGGATGTACACCTCGTTCGCCGTGATGAGCGTGTCGATTTTTCCGTTTGCTCCGGTGGACGTGTACTGCGGGTAGCGGAACTCCCACCACCACTGGTGTCCGATCACCTGCACCTGAAGCGCATCCGCGGTGGCCTTCGCCTGCGACTTGAAGATGACGCGCACCGTGGGCACGGCGATGAACGCGAGGATCAGGGCGGGAATGGCCGTCCACAGGATCTCGAGCGTGGTATTCCCGTGCACGTGCTTGGGACGATCGCTCTCGCTCCGGCGCCGATACTTGAAGATCGTATAGAGCAGGATGCTCTCGACGAAGATGAAGACGAAGGTCCCCAGATAGATGAGGATCTTGAACAGGTAGCCGACGTCGCGGTTGTTCTCCGTGTGCCCGTGAAAAACGGAGTTCGGATACTGGGCGTTGCACGCAGTGAGTGCGACCGCGAGGAGGGCCGGCAGCGCAGCGGCGAGCAGCCGGCGCGGTCGGGAGGGAAAGGGCATGCGATGTCCTTGTTCCGACAGTGTCGTGAGTAGCGCGATCACACCCGAATCGCCGCGCTCGAGCGAGAGTCCAGCAATCCGCGTAAAGTACCGGGCGCCAGAGGCGAAAGCAACGCAAAATCAGGGCGTCAGAACGGTGTAGGAGATTCCCCCACACTGGCTTACGGCATCGAGCTCACTCGCCGGGTTTCCTGGCGCCCTCGACGACCTCTTCCTTGACGGCGTGCAGCTCCTTCACCTTCACCACCGCGATCTCGAGTTGCTGGCGAAGCGACCCCACGCCCTCGCGCAGCATCCGGATTTTCACCGTCTCGCTGCCGCCGCGCGTGGCCACGAGGTTGAGCGAGGCGGCCACATCGGCGATCATGCCGAACTGGCCCTTGAGCAGCCCGACGAGCGGCGACAGCGTCCGCTTCACCTGCTGCGCGTACATCGACGTCGGCTTGTTCTGCTTCAGGGAGAGCGCGTACTGCTCCACCATTCCGTGCAGACGCTGAAGGGCGATCATCGCCTCCTCGATCGTCTTCATCTTCTGGATGCCTGCGCCGTCCAGCTTGGGTCCTGCCGCCATGTGACTCCCTGTGGAGCGTGTGCTTCACTTCACCTTCTCCATTCTACCGTTCGGTCTGAACTCCCGCCCTGCCTTCGCCTGCGGCCGTCCATCGAGTCGCACCACGTCCGCCGTGAAGTCCCAGCGGCCATCATGTACTGCGGCGCCCACCCCGTAGGCGTCCACCGGCACGCCCTCCTCCTCGAAATGGCGAATGCGGGCGACGTTGAACCCCCCCGACACCACGATCTTCACATCCCCGAAGCCCTCGGCGTCCAATGCATTCCGCACGTTCCATACGAGCGCCGTGTTGACTCCCCCGGGTGGAAACGCGCCCATCTGTGAGAGGACCGACCGGTCGACCATCAGCTCCGAGGTGTCGAGCCGGACCCCCCAGAGCCGGCCCTCCAGCGCACGCGCCAGGGCGACGCTCGTGGCGACGCAATCGTTCTCGTAGTCCACGAGCACGAAGAGCGGTATGTCTGCGGGAAGGATGGCCGACATGGCCTGCGCCGCCGCGACAGTATCGCCGCCGTACGCCGCGATGAGTGCGTGCGGAATTGTACCGACACCCTTCTTTCCCGTGAACAGCCCCTGCGCGTCAGTGGACACGCTCGCCGCACCGCCGACATGCGCACTCAGCCCGTCGCCAGGCTGGAGCAGGGCGTGATCGCTCCGCGCGCCGAAGAAGTAGATGGGCTTGGGACGCGCGGCGTCCACGAGCACGCGCACGTTGGTGCACACGCGCGTTCGTCGTGCGAGCGTGCCGAGAATTAGTGTCTCAAGGTGCGCGAAGTTGACGTAGTCTCCCTCGACGAGGAGCACCGTGTCCCATGCCTCGACGCGATCACCTTCGTACAGCGCCTGCACATCGAGCGCGGCGAAGTCGTCGCTGCACAGCTTGAGCAACGCAACCGCCTCATCGATGCCGCCGAGCCAACCGTCGCGCTTGGCCGAAACCTGCCAGGTGACGTGCGCGGCGCGTCCCGAGGCACGAAGTGAATCGCGTGAGCGGTTGAGGTAGACATCACTGTACAGCCCCGCCTTGACCCGTTCGACCGCAATCTCGAACAGCGCAGGATCTATTCGTTTCTTACGACGTGGGGGCATTGGACGAGCCGATCGCCCTCGACGACGCGCTGGGTGTCGGGAACGACGCCGGCCCGGTCATCGTCTCGGGGTTGAGCGCGCGATCGAGCTGCTCACGCGTGAGCAGTCCACGCTCCATCACCAGCTCGAACACGCCGCGGCCACTGGCCAGCGCATCGCGCGCGATTTCGGTGCTCGCCTCGTAGCCGATCACCGGAACCAGTGCCGTGACGATGCCAATCGAATGCTCGACGAACTGGCGCATGCGGTCGGGATTCGCCGTGATGCCCACGATGCACCGCTCGCGCAGCACGGTGCAGGCGTTCCTCATTGCACTCAGGCCGGACAAGAGACGGAAGGCGATGACCGGCTCGAACACGTTGAGTTGCAGCTGCCCCGCTTCCGCTGCCATGGTAACGGTCATGTCGCCGCCGATGACGTCGAAGCAGACCTGGTTCACCACTTCCGGAATGACGGGATTGACCTTGCCCGGCATGATCGACGAGCCGGGCTGCATCGCGGGGAGGTTGATCTCACCGAACCCGGCGCGTGGGCCGGAGCTCAGGAGTCGCAGGTCGTTGCAGATCTTGGAGAGCTTCACCGCACACCGCTTGAGCACTCCGCTCAACTGCACGAATGCCCCGGTGTCTGCGGTGGCTTCCACGAGATCGAATGCCGTGATGAGCGAGAGCCCCGTGATGCGCGACAGGTTTTCCCGCACCGTCTCCGCATAGCCTGGCGGCGCGTTGAGTCCCGTGCCGATCGCCGTTGCACCCATGTTGATCTCGCGAATCAACGCCTGCGCCTCGCCGAGGCGGTCGACGTCTTCGGCAATCGTGTGTCCGAACGCGGCGAACTCCTGGCCGAGCGTCATCGGCACGGCGTCCTGGAGCTGGGTGCGGCCCATCTTGAGGAAGGGCGCGAACTCCTTGCCCTTGACGAGGAATGCGTCGACGAGCAGCTGCATGGCGCCGCGCAGATCCTCGATGGCCGTGTGCAGCGCGATCTTCACCGCCGTCGGATAGACGTCGTTGGTGGACTGGCTGAGATTGACGTGATTGTTCGGGTGGACGAACTGGTATTCGCCCCGCAGGTGGCCCGACAGCTCGAGGGCGCGATTGGCGATGACCTCGTTGATGTTCATGTTCGTGGACGTGCCCGCGCCGCCCTGGATCATGTCCACGAGGAAGTGCTCGTGATGGCGTCCCGCGCGGATCTCGGCGGCGGCACGCACGATGACGTCGGCGGTGTCCTTCGGGAGCAGCCCGAGCTCGGCGTTCGCGGTCGCCGCGGCTTCCTTCACGGCGGCGAGGGCCTCGATGAGGTCGGGGAATTCGCGCAGCGCGATGCCGGTGATCGGGAAATTCTCGAGGGCGCGCAGGGTCTGGATGCCGTACAGTGCGTCGTCGGGCACTTCGCGGTCGCCGAGGAGGTCGTGTTCGGCGCGGGTGCTGGTGCCGCCGAACCCGAGGGTGCGTCCGCGTCCTACGAGCGTGGCGTCGACGGCGGAGAGGCGCTGCTTGATGGCGCGCGCGGCGCGTCCGACGAGTGCCGCGTAGAGCGTCGGCACTTCCTTGAGCATGTCCTGCACCTGCTCCTGCGTGAGGACGTACGCCCTGGTGTTGGTGAGGACGCGCGCGGTGGTGCCGTGGATGGAATCGTCGAGCAGGAGTCCTTCACCAACCGCTTCGCCGGCGCCCAGGGTGGCGAGTCGCACGGGGCGAGTGTTCTTCCCCTTCTCGATGGCGATGGCACCCGAGGCGATGAGCGCCATGAGTCGCCGAGGCTGGCCTTCCTCGAAGAGCAGCGCGTCGCACTCGTAGTCGACCACCGTGACGAGTTTGGACAGCTGGTGGACGGCCGTGTCGGTGAGGCCGTCGAGGAAGCGGAGGGCGCGAAGCGTGTCGCGGTCGGCGGAGGATGACATGGCCCGGAAGCTAGCTACCAGCCGCATGGGGAGCCATTTTCGCTCTTCAACCGAGGACACACTCAGATGACCATGAATCGCCGCGACTTTCTGGGCGCTGGAGCGCTCACCACCGCCGGGCTCGTCCTTCCGCGCACGGCCGGCGCCATGCCCTTGATCCGCGCAGTCGATCGCGCCGAACCGACCTTGCAGGGCGCCGCCACTCGGCCCGCCGTCATCGCCAGCGACAACGGCCTCCGTGGCGTGAAGGTCGCCTACGATGCGATGGTGGCCGGAGGAGATCCCCTCGATGCGGCCATCGCGGGCGTCAACATCCAGGAGCTCGATCCGACCGACCAGTCCGTCGGGTTGGGTGGACTGCCGAATGCCGACGGCGTGGTGCAGCTCGATGCGAGCGTGATGCA
>JBBQDT010000176.1:0-9192 GCA_038319955.1 Gemmatimonadales bacterium
GGTCGGCCTGCCGGTGTACTTCATCGGAAGCTCGGCCTGCTGTGCCGCGACGGTCGTGGCCTGAAGGAGCAGCGCGCCGATCGCGAGCGCGGTGATGGAGCGAACTGAGGACATGCTTTCTGACTCCGGTGAACGATCGGGGAAGAATAATGAGCGGCGGCTCGGGGCACCTCGACGAGGCTCGAAGTCGGCAGGCCTAGCGGCGTGCGGTCCCATCGTCGAATTTCTCCCCATGAAACTCGCTGTTCCTCTCGAGACTGTACCCGGCGAACACCGGGTTGCCCTGGCCCCCGACAGCGTCGGACGATTGGTGAAGGGCGGACACGAGGTCCGAATTCAGGCCGGCGCGGGGGAACGCGCCGGCTTTCCTGATTCCGCGTACGTGGACGCCGGCGCCGTGGTGACGACGCCGGCGGACCTGTACACCGCATCGAATCTCGTGTGCCGCGTGCAGCCACCGTCGCTCGACGATGCGACCGCAATGCCCGAAGGCGTCGCCGTGCTGTCCCTCATGAACGTCACGCGAAACCGGGACGTCCTCGACAAGCTCGCGTCGCGCAACATCACCGCGCTCGCGCTCGAGCTCGTGCCGCGCATCACTCGCGCGCAGTCCATGGACGTGCTGTCCTCGCAAAGCACCGTGGCCGGCTACAAGGCAGTGCTCATCGGTGCCAGCGCACTGCCCAAGTTCCTGCCGATGCTCACCACTGCGGCGGGCACGGTGTCGCCCGCGAAAGTGTTCATCATCGGCGCAGGGGTCGCCGGACTCCAGGCCATCGCCACGGCGCGCCGACTCGGCGGTGTCGTCTCGGCCTTCGACGTCCGGCCTGCCGCGCGCGAGCAGGTGTTGTCACTGGGTGCGACGTTCGTGGCCACGGAGCTCGTTGCCGCGACGTCTGAAACGGCCGGCGGCTATGCGAGGGTCCAGAGCGCAGACGATGCGCAGCGCACGCGCGACGCGCTCGCCAAGCACCTGCCCGACGTCGATCTCGTGGTGACGACGGCGCAGATTCCCGGGCGCGAGGCGCCGAAGCTCATCACGGCCGACATGGTGAAGACCATGCGGCCCGGCGCGGTGATCGTGGACCTCGCCGCGGAGTCGGGCGGCAACTGCGAGCTCACCAGGGCCGGCGAGACCGTGCAGGCCGGGTACGTATCCATCATCGGTCCGGTCAATCTCCCCGCAAGCGTTCCATTCCACGCCAGCCAGATGTTCAGCAAGAACGTCCTCGCGCTCGTAACGCATCTGTCAAAGGATGCAAAACTCGTGATCGACGCCGACGACGAGATCACCGGACCAATGACCGTCGTGCACGACGGACAGGTCGTCGATCGATCCACCTCCTGATTCCCACGTGCGATGCTGATTCTCGAACTCTACATCTTCGTGCTCGCCGGATTCGTCGGATTCATGGTGATCACGAAGGTTCCGCCACTGCTGCACACGCCGCTCATGTCGGCGACGAACGCCATCTCCGGCATTTCGCTGGTGGGCTCGATGGTCGCTGCCGGCGGTAAGCATGGCACCGTGGCCACCATTCTCGGCTTCATCGCGGTGGTGTGCGCAACCACCAACATCGTCGGCGGGTTCCTCATCACCGACCGCATGCTGAAGATGTTCCGCCGCGACGACAAGAAAGGCGGGGTAGCGAAGCCCTGATGCGAGAGTACATCACACAGGGCACGTACCTCCTTGCGTCAGTCCTCTTCATCTTCGGCCTCCGCGGCCTGACGCATCCGGACAAAGCGCGACGCGGCATGCAGTACGCCGCCATCGGCATGCTCGTGGCCATCTGCGGCACGCTGATCAATCACGAGATCCTCGACTATCGCTGGATCGCCGGCGGTCTCGTGCTCGGCACACTCATGGGCTATCCGCTGGGCATGTGGGTGCCGACGACCGCGCTGCCGCAGCGCATCGCGATGTCGCTCAGCTTCGGTGCGCTCGCTGCCACGCTCGTCGGCGTGTCGGAGTACTACAGCGCATTCCACGGCGGCGACGGCAGCATCGCCGCGTCTCGCATGGCGGCGCTGGGCTTCGAGGTGCTTCTCGGCTCGCTCACCGTGACCGGCTCGATGATGGCCTTCGGCAAGCTGCAGGAGCTGATTCCGTCGCAGCCGATCACGTATCGCGGCCAGAACGTCATGAACTTTGCGCTGTTCGCCGCGGCGATCGGGCTGTTCATCGCGGTGATCATCGATCCGACGAGGGCGTTCGCGTTCTACGGCATGATCGCCATTGCCGCCGTGCTCGGCGTCTTGATGGTCATTCCCATCGGCGGCGCGGACATGCCGGTGGTCGTCGCGCTGCTCAACTCGTATTGCGGCCTGGCCGCGTCGGCGACGGGCTTCGCGCTGGGCAACAGCATCCTGATCATCTGCGGTGCACTCGACGGCGCGTCGGGGTTCCTGTTGTCGATCCTGATGTCGAAGGCAATGAACCGCTCGTTCGCCAACGTGTTGTTCGGTGCGTTCGGCGGCGGTGCGCCGGCGGGAGAGGCAGCGCCGGGGTCGGCGCTGCCGGTGCGCGCAATCTCCGTGGAAGACGCCGCGGTGCAGCTCGCCTATGCGGAGCGCGTCATCATCATTCCCGGCTACGGCATGGCAGTGGCGCAGGCGCAGCACGCGGTGCGCGAGCTCGCCGAGTTGATCGAGAAGCGCGGCGGCGAAGTGAAGTACGCCATCCATCCCGTCGCGGGGCGAATGCCCGGACACATGAACGTGTTGCTGGCCGAGGCGAACGTGCCGTACGACCGGCTCTACGACATGGACGAGATCAACGGTGAGTTTCCGCAGACGGACGTCGCGCTGGTCATCGGCGCGAACGACGTCGTGAACCCGGCGGCGCGCGAGGACAAGTCGTCGCCGATCTACGGGATGCCGATCCTCGACGCGGATCGGGCGAAGCACGTGATCGTGCTCAAGCGCGGTATGGCCGCCGGGTTCGCCGGAATCGAGAACGCACTGTTCCACGCGCCGGCCACGAGCATGCTCTTTGGTGATGCAAAGACGTCGCTCGTGAAGCTGGTCAGCGAGGTGAAGACCGCCTGACGACCGCAGCCCTTCTGCGTTTCGAGCATCATTCGGATAGCTTGCATGGGCTCCCAGGTCGCACTCTGTGTGCGTACCCAGTGAGGAGCTTTCATGCCGACGATGACCCCGCGCCGCACCGACACCCATCTCGCGCTCGTCGAGGGCGTTCGTTCGTACATCGACGACCATGCGGAGGAGCCGCTGCCGCTCGCGCGCCTTGCGCGAGAGGCCGGCGTGAGCCCGGCTCACCTTCAGCGCACCTTCACGCGCGTGGTGGGCCTGTCGCCGAAGCGGTATCAGGAACAGAGGCGCGTCGGCGCGCTGAAGACCGCCCTGCGCGACGGACGCACCGTCAGCAGCGCCACTTACGAAGCGGGCTTCGCCTCCGGTCGCCGAGTGTACGAGACCGCCGACGACGCGCTCGGCATGACACCTGGCGCGTACCGCCGACGCGGCGCGGGCATCACCATCCACTACACGGCAGTGCCCACCACGCTCGGGCTGCTCCTCGTCGCCGTCACCGAGCGCGGCGTGTGCAGCGTCTCGCTCGGCGACGACGAAGCGTCGCTCGTGGCCACGCTCACGGTCGAGTTTCCGGGTGCCGCGCTCGAGCGCGCGACCGATGCGAATGACCGGCTCATCGATGTTGTCGTCGCGCACGTGGAGGGACGCACGGCAGCGGAGGATCTGCCACTCGATGTGCGAGCGACATCGTTTCAGTGGCAGGTATGGCGCGCACTCCAGCGGATTCCCGAAGGTGCCACGCGGTCGTATCAGGCGGTGGCGGAAGAGCTGGGTCGTCCCACGGCGGCGCGGGCCGTCGCGCGCGCTTGCGCGAGCAACAGGATCGCTGTGCTGATCCCCTGCCACCGCGTCGTGCGCGGCGACGGAGGCCTCGGCGGCTATCGCTGGGGGATCGCGCGGAAGGCGGCATTGCTCGCGCGCGAAGGTGCGCAACCGGGCCTGTAACTCTCGCTGGCTGCGGTCGTAGTGCCTACATTGACCAGCGCGTCCCGGCTGCCATGGGGCGCGCTGCATTCATCGGGCACACAGCCACAGGCTCCGCATGTTGCACACGATTCAGGCACGACCGGCACAGGCGCCATCGCCGAACACAGAAGTACGCGAGCAGATCAAGACCAGCATCCTCGCCGCTCAGGACGCTGCACGAGAAGCCGCGCGAGACGCCGCAATCGCAGCCCAGGATGCAGCGCGCGCGAGCGGGGGCAACGTGACCATGGGGCCGGTGCTCGCTCCGCCGATGCCGCCTGGCGGCTACACTGGCCAGCCGATCCGCGGCAACGATGGCGGTATACCGCCTCAAGCGGTGGACATGGCCATCGGCTTCTTCGTCATGTGTGCGGTCATTGCCATCGGCTGGCCGTTGGCGCGCGCATTCGGCCGACGCATCGAGCGGCGCACTGACGTGCCGGCAATCAACCCGGCGATCATGGATCAGCTACATCGCATCGAACAGGCAGTGGACACGATGGCGGTCGAGGTCGAACGCATCTCCGAATCGCAGCGGTTCATCGCACGACTCCAGAACGCGCAGACGCCAGAGCGCGTCGCACTGCCTGCCGATCGCAGCTGACCCGCGCAGCGTCAGCGCCCTCGATGGTCATCACGGCGGCGATCGTCACGATCGTCGCCGTCATGCTTGCTGCGCTTCCGCACCTCCTTGTCGCGCTTCTCCAGCTCCTTGTCGCGCTTGCGCTCCGCCTTCTGGATTTCCTTGAGGCGCTTCTCCCGCTGCTTTTCGAGTTCCCGCTCACGCTCCTGATTGCCGTCGTTGCGCCGATCGCCATACCGGCGATCATCACGGCGCCGAAGCGCGAGCTCGCGTAGACGCGCCTCTTCCCGCAGGCGAGCCTCGTAGCGCATACGTTCCTCGCGGGTCTGGGTCTCGACGCGACCATTCGAGCTCCCGCCGTAGATGACGCGCGACTTGGCGCGCAGGTTTGCCCGTGCCGTCGCACAATCGGTGACCGCTGGCTGGCGATTCGGTTCGACACCATCGAACCACACGCGGCACAATCCGGCGGGTGGAAGCATCGAGGACGGAATGGCGTATCTGTCCCCCTGCGCGCCGGCAGCGGTTGTCGCCAGTGCGATCGCACTTCCCGCAAGAACCGCGAATCGAAGTCGGATCATCGGTACCTCCATTTCAGCTATGCTGCGCAGATGCGCAACGGTGATGCATTCCGGGCGATGACCCGGAATGGCAAGTGACGCGCCTCGCCAGTTGGCTCAACGCGGCGGTGGTGCCTTGTCCGGGGGATCGAGTGGAGAGTTGGGCTTCGTCAGCAGGTCCAGCGCCTGCACGAGGCTCCGACCGTCAGACGTGAGCCGACGCGCGGCCACCATGTGCTGCACGAACCATTGCCCGCGCCTGGTGCCCAGCTCGTCGTAGCGCACGCCACCCCCACTGGACGACGAGTGGATGATGCGTCCGTCGCCCGCATAGATGGCCACATGCGAGATCTGCTTGTGGGTCTCGGCGAACAGCATGATGTCGCCCTGCCTGAGCGACGGGAGGCGCGCCGTGACACCTTGGCCGGCACCGGCCTGCTCGCGCGACGTTCGCGGCAGTTGCACACCCTGCCGGGCAAACACGTACCGCACGTAACCGGAGCAATCGAAGCCCGTCTCTGGCGACGTCCCGCCCCATTTGTACGGTACGCCGATGTAGTCGTCGGCGGTGTTGAGGACGCGCGAGGCCGAGGCTGGCGATGAACGCGAGTTGCCGGACGCGGAGCCCGCAAGGACGACCGAGGAGAGCACGTCCATCGCCGACTTGTTGAATGACGCCTGTGCACAACTGGTGATGAGCAGCAGGCCAAGCGGCGCGACGCCGAGCACGTGTGGTCGAGATGCGGTCCTCATGCTCGGCACAGTGGCAGCTTCCTCGCCAAGCGGCCTCCCGAGCGCAAGTCACTGTCCTGGAAGCGTTTGCTTTTTTCGCGCCGTCGTCAAGTCATGCAATTGCGTCCAAAATTGGCGACAGATGCGCGCGGGGTCGGGGACACCCGTCTTTGGAACGGCCGGTTCGCACTGGCAGGCGGATGCCGTCTCTACAACAACTCCAACTCCACCGCTCGCTCGGCAAGCTGGGGTGTCAGGTAGCAGTGTAGCCCGCACGCCACCAGCCCAGCCTCGGCAAACGTCCGCCGGTATTGGGTCTTGCTCCGCGGATGCCAGCCGGCGAGGTCGCCTTCCATGTCGTCGCCCTTCGTGTACGACTCCAGAAAGCTCATGCCGTTCAGCAGCGTCGCTATGTGACGCACGCCACGCTTCAGCGCCGGCGTCGGCACATACTGCAACACGTCGGCACAGACTATGAGATCATAGCCGCGTCCACGTGGCAGGTCGGGCAAGTCCTCGAAACGTCCCAGTTGGATGTTTCTTCGCTTCCCATGACGACGCACCACATATTCGCTCGGGTCGATCCCCAGATAGCGTATCTCCGGGCGCAACCGGCGAAGCTCAGCACGCCATGCGCCTTCCCCTGCTCCGATATCGAGAACGGACCGCACCTTTCGTTGGAGAAAGTATTCCGCTACGCCGACGACCATCCGAACTTTCCGGCGAACGGACTTTGGGGTATGCACACGGGTACGAGGATCGTGGTACCACTTGGCGAAGTACGCTTCGTCGTAGGTCTTACGGTCGGCCGAAGCCGACACTGGGGGAGAGCTCATGCAGAACGTTATTGGCCGACTGAGGAATGCCTCCGGTGCGCGCGTCTCGCGCATCGCGATGATGGCACTGTTGATGGGCACGCTCGCGCTCGGCGCAGCCTGCTTTGGGAACAATAAGGAGGACGAGGCGGCGGAACCGGTTCCAGTCACGCAGGTCAGGGTCGACAACCAGGCCTTCCTCGACATGACGATCTACGTCTATCGCAGCTCCCAGCGCGTCCGCCTTGGCATTGCGAATGGAAACAGTACCACGCGCTTCGTCATTCCGTCGAACCTCATCTTCGGCTCGACACCGCTGCGCTTTCAGGCCGATCCGATCGGCCGCAACCGCCAGCCCGTCTCACAGGAGATCAGCGTGGCGCCGGGCGACGAAGTCGTACTCACGATCCCGCCCACCGCGTAGGACGCTTCAGACCGGCTGCTCGCTCGGGGGCGCACTCCCAGCCGTCGCTGACAGATCCACCATGTAGCCCTCGTTCATGTAGGGAACGACGTTGTCGAGGTGCTCGGCCTTCTCGAGACGCCGGAGTACCGTTCGCATGCGGTCTGCCTGCTCGACGATCGCAGCCAGACGCTCACGCTGATCCGCATCGAGCCCCTCCTCCTCGGTGAGCAACTCGGCGTTGAGCATCACGCTGGCCAGTGCGTTGTTGATCTCATGGCGCACGCCGAGTGCGAGCTGCTGCATCGCCTCCGTGCGCCGAGCGCGCGCACCGAGGCGCTCCTGACGCAGTGCCAGGAGTGACACAATGGAGAGCAACACGGTGAGCGCGAGCAGCGCACTCAATGACAGGCGCTGCGAGTGTCGCACGACGCTGGGGATGAGCGACGACTCGCTCGAGGCACGAAGCGCCACCTGCACGACGATTCCGCCCGTTGCGGTGCTCATGACGACGGTCTCGGAGAATGGTGTTCCTGTCGTGGCCGCGACCCGATCCGATTGCCAGAAGACGCGGCCCGCGCGGTCGGCGATCCGAACGCCGAGCAGGGAGTCGTTGACCACCTCACCGGCGCGCTTTGCCGTGGTGTCGTAGTTCCAGCGCTTGCCGGCGAACGAGATGGGCAGCAACGGCGTTTCACGAAACGCGATCGAGGCCACAGCGATGATTGCTGCAGCGCGCGAGTAGGTAAACCCGTAGACAGCGGTGGGCGAGCCGTGCGGACCGATCAGCGACGCATACGCGACGCTCCGCTGCGCGCCGTTTTCTTCGAGGACCAGTATGTTGGGCTCGGGGATGCTCGGCACGTTCGCCACGAGCCGAGCGAGCGTGTCCGCAATCCGCGTAGCGAATTCGCGGGTGATGGCCCCTCGGCTCTGGCTCGCGTGTGTGCGGAGATCGACGCGGAAATAGCCGAGGTTCATGTCGGCAGCGCCGGGGAGGGCCGAGAAGTACCTGTTACCGCGCGCGACGATGTCATCGAGGCGCGGCTCGGCGACGTCGCGATTGGCGCTTCCAGTGACCGGTGCGAGGATCACGGCGCGTTGCTCGGAAAATCGCCGTAGTACATCGCCACCCATCGTGCGGCCGGCGTACCCTGCGTAGTCGCGCAGCGTGTGTGTCGCGGCCTCGTCGAGGGCGCGATCCGCGCGACGTCCCTCGAGGGTGGCGATCACGAGCACGACGACCGACACGAGCACGGTGCACGCAACGACCGCCAGACGCACCGTCGAGTGGGTCTGTGGCGAGAGGGACCATTCGCCGGGTTGCCGGCGGAGCGGAGTGCTAGTGCGTGACATCTTGGCGAGGGAGGCCAGGCCCTCGGGAAGGAAGGGACGCGCCAACTTGCCGCACACATCTGCTTTGCGCCAGTGCGCGTACCGGACATCTTCAAACCATGGTGGCGACGGCGCTGTCGAATCTGCAAACGTGTCGGTCTCTCCCGCTCTCAAAGGTCGTCATGCACCCATCGCTTCGGCTTGCGCTCGCCTGTGGCATCGTCGGACTCTCCGCGAGCGCATCCGCCCAAACGCTCGTCGGCAGCGCCGATTCGATCTACACCTGGCGCGGAGCCCTGCCCGCTCGGGCGCTTCTCACGATCAAGAACTTCAACGGACCGATCGACGTGCGTCCGTCCACCGGCTCGCAGGCCGAGGTGCGCGCCGAGAAGCGGACCAGTCGTGGTGGCGGCGACCTTCGGGATGTGGCCTTCGAGATCCAGACCGGCAGCGGCGGCGACATCACCATCTGCGCGGTCTATCGCGGCAACAATCCCTGCGATGATTATTCGCGCCGCGGCGACGACGATCGCGGTTCGCGCCGGTACGTGACCGTGGCGATGACGGTGCTCGTGCCACGCGGCGCCCAGCTCAAGGTGGCCACCGGCAACGGCGCCGTTTCGGTGGAACGCGTCGGTGGTGACGTCCAGGCATCCACCGGCAATGGCCGCGTGGACGTGAGTGGGACTGAAGGGGGCGTGCGGGTGAGCACCGGCAATGGTGACGTCAGCGTCGTGGGGG
>JBBQDT010000177.1:0-9174 GCA_038319955.1 Gemmatimonadales bacterium
CAGTGGCCGCGTTGAGTTCGCGTGAGATCACGCCGCGCGCGAAACGCAGCGCGTCCAGCGCCGGGCCGTGTACCTGCGGTACGCAGCGCAGCGCGTACGCATCCTGCACACGCGGATCGCCCAACCGATGCGACTCGCGAATCTCGCTCCCCTCAAGCAGCATGCGCAGCATCGCCGCGGACTCCATCTGTCCCGACTGACCGCGCGCCTCCTGAATGCGGGCGTCGAACGCATCGGGCGTGCCCAGGAGCGCCTCGAGACTCATGGCTGTCGCCACGTGCGCAACGTGCCAGAGTCGGGTGAGTTCAGCGCAAGCCAGTGACGCGACGGCGGTGTGTGCCTGCGTCCCGTTGATGAGCGCGAGCCCTTCCTTTGCCTCGAGCGTGACGGCGGTGAGCCCGGCCGCGGCGAGCAGCTCGTGCGACGGACCTTCGCGCTCCCGAAAGCGCGCGGTGCCTTCGCCGATGAGCGTGAGCGCGAGGTGCGCGAGTGGCGCGAGATCGCCGCTGGCGCCCACGCTGCCCTGCTCCGGCACCACCGGCCAGACGCCGGCATTCAGCATCGCCAACAGCGATTCCACCACGATCGGGCGCGCACCGGCGTACGCCGTCGCGAGCACGTTCGCGCGGAGCAGCATCATGGCGCGTACTTCGCGTTCCGGGAGCGGATCACCGACGCCAGCGGCATGACTGCGGACCAGATTGCGCTGCAGCGCCGCAAGTTGATCGCCGGCGATCGTGACTTCGGAGAGCTTGCCAAACCCGGTGTTGATGCCGTACACGGGCTCCGCGCGGGCCACTGCGCGATCGACGACGTCACGCGTGACCTGCATGCGCGCGCGCGCCTCCGGTGCCAGTCCGACGGCCAGTGCACCATCGGCCACCGCCATCACGTCGGCAATCTGCAACGAACGTCCGTCAAGCAGCAACATCGCGTCCTACCTCCACGTCGGTTGAACCGTCGGATCAGCGCCCACTGGACGAGCGATACGTCTGACGATCGTAGTTGAACTTGAGCTCCGGTTGTGCCTTCAACGCAATGAAGAAATTGAAGGCAAAACTTCCACTCGGCGTTTGTGAGAAGGCGAAGACGGCATTCCAGTCATGCAACTGGCGCTGCAGGCCCACCTGCTGGCTTGCGAACCGGGCACGCTCTACATCGTACTGCGTACTCCACTGCGCCGACCAGTTCTGCGTAATACTGAAGGACATGGTCGCCGTGACGTTCTGCGTGGCCGGCTGAATGAACACGGGAGCACCGATGGCGCTCTGCCCTGACGTGAGACCGGTTGCCTGCGCACTCTGCGCATTGATCAGACACTGGTCGTACACGAACAGGCCAAGCGCGCGTTGCGGCTCACAAAAAACAGATGGATCGTTCACGATCTGCGTGCCGCCCCGTGGCGGTCGCTGACGTGCCGCGTTGTATTGCAGGTTCAGATTCCATCCGTCACCCGTCGGCAGCGACGCCTGCATGCCACGCATGTTGCCACCACCGGCGGCGTTCATCTGGCGAGTCTGCTGCGCGACGTTTTGGTCGGAGGCGTTACGCGGCGCGTTGGTACTGTCGATGGCCTCCAGCCGCGTGGACAGACCCAGCAGGCGACCGAACAGCGCGACGAGTCCCGACTTGCTGTTCAGCGAGAACGTGACGCCGAAATCGGTGCGATAGGGACTGAAGGTCGCGGTATCCGACGCTGGATCACCCTGAAAGAGATCGTACGACGTGCGGAAGTCGAGCCCGGGCAACAGGTCCGTGCGCCCCGAGATCGTGAACATCTTGTCAGTGAAGCCGTTACCTGTGGAGTCGGCGCGGATAAAATCGTAGGACAAGGAAGAAAAGTTCAGCGCCAGCAGCTTGATCTTCTTGCCCGACTCCGGCGTCGAATCCGAATCCGACTTGAGCTTCGCTTCAAGGTTGGTCGACAGGTTGAGCGACACCCGGTTCTGCGCGAGCGAGGAGAGATAGCCCACGCGTGTCCGCCCGAGCGCCTGCAAATACTCGTCGCTCACGTTGGCATTCGGCGAGTAGCTGTAGCTGAGACTCGGCGTGATCGAGTGGCGAATCTTCGCTACCGATCCGATTCCGGGCAGCATTGCGTACAGCGTCGGCGAGGCGGACAGCGCGTAGCTCAGGCGCTTCGACTGCTGCACCCACCGGCCGCCGCTCCGTTCGGTACGAACGAACAACCCCGACGCACCGTCCACGTTGTTCACCGAAATCGACGGCGACAGGTTCCACGTGCCCTGGAAGAAGCGCGGCAGTCCGAACGACGTGGTCCAGTCGAAGTTCGACTCGTACGTCTTCGCGAAGATGCGCGTGGAGCGGATCGACGTGTCGCGCACGCCGATGATCTCGCGCTGCTCCGGGAAATTCCGGTACTGATCGGTCAGCGTGAACGAGTTGTTCCACTGCCAATCGCCGATCTTGATCGGCGTCTCGAATCCGAATTGCATGTTCCGACGGCTCGCATCGAACCGCGAACTGTCGATGCCTCCGCCCGGACGGATGTTGTACACGTAGGGGAACTGTAGCCCTTGATCGATCTTGCTCTGCCCCGAAATCGCCAGGCGCAACGACGGCGTCCACGCGAACGGTCCGCCGGCGAGTGTGCCCGCCGTCACGTTGAGCGACGGGAAGTCCATGTCTACCTGCGAACGCCCGGGGTACTGCACGCGACTGCCGCCCACGTTGATTTGCGCCGGTCCGACCTTGGTCTGGTAGTTCAACTGCGAGCGAATCGTCGCGTTGGCCGCCGTCGGGTTCACGGTCGTCTGCCGTTGGATCTGCGTGTTCTGCATCCAGTTCAGACGAGCCGTCAAGCGCGTCTGACGCGAGAAGTCCTGGTTGTGATTCCACGTGACCGACGTATTCGTCGTGCCGTTGCGCTGCGCCAAATAGGACACGGCCGTCTCACCGCTGATGAAGCGGTCGAGCCACTTGTACCGGAATTCGGCATTGCTGCGCAGGAAGCCCGGATCCTGATCGGTGCTCCGCGCGCCTGACCGCCAGTCGAATGACGCCTCGGCGTTCATGTAATCGCTGATGGCGAGGAAGTAGCCCATATTCGAAATGCTACGACGGTACGACGGGCTGTTCCGGAACAGCTCGGCGATACCGAAGTTCGGCGTGAGCATGCCGCTACGCCGGCCGCTGCGAACATCCTGGAAGAAGAACGGAATCCAGAACACCGGGACTTCACCGATGTAGAGCACGCCCGGCCGCGCCACCATGACGTTCTCGGACACGAATTTCATGTCCTTCGTCGTAAAGTGAAAATGCGGCTCGGCATGATCGCAGTAGGTGAACGAACCGTTCTTGGCGAACACGATGTGCCGACCGCTCACCAGCGAGTCGGAGATGATCGTGCCACGCTCAGCGCTCAGAAACAGTCGCTGCCCCGACGTCACCGACGTCGAGAACGCACCGGTGACACCTTGCTTTGACTGGAGGTCGTACTCGATACGCCCCTTGGCGATGAAGTCATCGGCGTCCTGCTGCTGCGGATCACGCAACAGCACCGTGTCACCAATCGCGACGACACGCTTGGTCGAGTCGTTGTAGACGATGGAGTCGCCGATGATCATCGTCTCGTCGCGCTGGACGGCCGATGGCTTGCCCTTGAGGACCAAGGCGCGCGACAACGCGTTGAAGAACACGGTATCGCCTTGGTACTGCACCTTGCGGTACCCCTCCCGATCGAGGAGCGCGCGCATGAGCGAGTCGGGCGGTATCCAGTTGAAGACTTCGCGATCCTTGCTCAACTGTGCGAGACTGTCCGCTCCCTGCCCCTTCGCCGGCGCCCCCGTTGTGGGGGGCCTCGTCCGCGCGGGAATGGGTCGCTGAGCAGCCAGCGGCATCGAGAACAACACAGTGCCAAGCACGACGCCCAACAGCGCAAATACGACTGGACGCCACCAGTCGCGTGCGGGTCCCGATCGACTCACTCGTCCTCGGCAGCTATCCGCCGCTCGCGACGACGGCTGATGAACTTCGAGACCGTGATGGAGACTTCATACAGCATGTACAGCGGGATCGTCAGGGCGATCAAGGTCGTCGGATCGCTACCCGGTGTGATGAGCGCCGCCGCGATGAGGCAGCCGAGGAACGCGTGGCGCCGGAACTTTGAGAGATACTGCGGCTGCACGATGCCCATGGCCGAGAGCAGCGCGATCACGATCGGCAGCTCGAAAATGGCGCCGAACGCGAGGCACATGGAGATGACAAAACTGACGTATTGATCGACCGTCTGCATGATCTGCACGGAGCCGCTTTGGAAGCTCATGAAGAAGCCAAGCGTCATCGGCAGCACGTAGAAGAACGACAGCGCCATACCGGCCAGGAAGAGCACGGCAGCCGCGATGAGCGCCGGGATGACGGTCTTCTTCTCATGCTTGTAGAGCGCCGGAGACAGGAATCCCCAGAGCTGCCACGCGAGGACCGGCGAGGCGGCAATCAACCCCAGCGTGATCGACGCATCCATCACGATGTCGAAGAGGTCGCTCACGTGCGTCACCATGAGCGGCTGCTTCAGATACGGCTGAATCGGCTGCGACAGGACGGCGATGATGTCGACTTGCTTGGTGTACAACAGCGCAAACGCGGCCCCCACGCCCACGGCGATCGCCACGGCGCTTTTGAAAAGCCGCCACCGGAGTTCTTCGAGATGATCGAGGAACGGCATCTCCACACTGTTACTGCTGGACATCAGCGAAGTCGTCCTGGTCGCGCGGTCAGCGCAGCGTCTTGAGTTGTTCGGCCGCGAGCTCGGCCTCGTCGCTGCGCGGATAGCTTTTGATCACCTGCTCGAGCAGCTGCCGAGCCTGTGGCGTATTGCCCTGCTGCAGCAACAGCTGCGCCCGCTTGTACAGTGCGGTCGGCGCCTTCGGTGAGGTGGGATGGGCACTCACCACCGCGGCATACGCGGCATCGGCGGCTGGCAGATTTTTTTCTTTCGCGAGCGACTCCGCGATCCAGAACTGCGCGTCGGGCGCGTAGTCGGACGTGGGATAGTTCGTGAGCAGTTCCTGGAAGTAAATGCGCGCCGTGGCACTGCTCCCGCGCGTGAGTTGATCCCGCCCGTCGGTGTAGAGCTGATTCGGTCCGGGCGCACGAGCCCCCGCGCTGTCGACTGGAGCTGGCGGCGGCGTCGTGCGTGAACTCGTGGGCGATCCCTGCGGTGGCACGGCGCCAGTGGTCGGCGGGCCGACCGGGGCGGCGCTGCGCGATTCGATCTCCGAGCGCAGCCGGGCGATCGTGGCCTGACTCTGCCCAAGCAGCGTCTGCACTTGGAGCATCTGCTCACGGATGGCCCGCATCTCGCCGCGGGCGTCGCCCTGCATGCTCACGGTGCGGGCACTGACTTTAGACAACGAATCGCTGGCGACCTGGAGCATGCGCATGGTCTGCGCCAGCGCGTCGCGCTGCTCGAGCTGATTCTTGAGGAGCTCCGCGCGCAGCGACGAGATGTCGCTCTGCACGATCCGCACATCCCCGCGTGTCGCGAAACAGCCTCCCGTGGCGACGAGCGCCACGAGAGGAACGAGCCGCCACACCCGGGAGCGCAGCGTGTGCCGAAGTCCGAGTGCGGCGGCGCGCATCACTGGGCGCGCAGCTGATCGCCGCCGGCGATGATCTCAAACTCGTCGCGGCGATTGCGCGACCATGCTTCTTCGCTCGTGCCCTGCACGGCCGGACGCTCACGACCGAACGACGCCGTCTCAATGCGCGAGGCATCGATGCCGCGGTCGGTCAGGTAGCGCTTTGCCGCTTCGGACCGACGACGGCCGAGCGCAATATTGTACTCGTCGCTGCCGCGCTCGTCACAATGACCCGCGATGCGGATCTTCACGGCGGGATTCGCGTTCAACACCGACAGCTTCGAGTCGAGATTCGACTTCGCATCGTCGCGCAGCTCGTCGGCGTCGTACTCGAAGTAGATCGTCTCGAGCAGGCGCGCGCGCGTGGCCGCCAGCTTCGTGCGATACTCTTCCATCGTATCGCGTGCGGCGGGCGTGGTATTCGCCGGCCGGGTCGGCTGCTGCGCAACCGCAGGGGGAGCTTCAGTCTGCGGGGCGACCACCGGCTTCTTACGGCAGGCACCCAGCACCAGCGTGGTGGAGGCCAGCACCAGGGTCAGACGAGACACACGCATCATGTCGGGAAACTCCGAAGGGTAGAGTGAAAAGAGGTAACTACTGCGACAACAACCGCGGGGACCACGCCGACAATCTCGCTTCGGACCCAAAGGTCAGTTGGCGTGAGCGTCCGGTTTCGGTGTCCACGATCCACAACTGGCGCGTGCCGCTGCGCGTTGACGAAAACACGATGTGCCGGGAATCCGGTGCCCATGACGGGTCGTCGTTCCGACCGTCGTTCGTCACGAACTTCACGGACTGATCGCGCAAGTTGATGGTCATGATCTGGAAAGTGCCGCCGTTTCGAGACTGAAACGCCACGAGGCGCCCATCGGGGGACCAATCTGGCCCCGCACGGTAGTCGCGATCGCCGAACGCCGCCGCGGTCAGCAGCTCCACGTTCGTTCCATCCAGATCGCTAATATACACTTCGGGATGCCCCGAGCGGTCGGACATGAACGCGATTCGCTGTCCGTCGGGGCTGAACGTGGGCTGTGTACTCGCCCGGCCGCGTCCTACCGTGATCCGACGTGACGCGCCCCCCTCGATCGGCATGGCGTAGAGATCCGTACCCGTATCCGATCCCCGCGCATACACCACGGTCCGCCCGTCAGGAGACACCGCCGGCGAACTGTGCTCGATCCCCGACGACGAGGCCAGCGTGCGCTGCGACCCGGTGCCGAGATCCGTCATCATGATCGGATTGCGCACACCGTCGAGCACACTGTACACGAGCCCGCGCCCACCGAGCAGCCACTGCGGCGACATGCCACTGGGCGTTGCCGGGGTCACATTTGCGCGATCACTGTCAACTATCCACACCCGGCCGCCACGCGTGAACGCGATGCGCGTCTGCGCGATGCCGCGCTGGCCCGTGATCCACTCCTCCACCGCATCAGACACGCCATGCATCGCCGAACGCCACGCGGGTGAAAGGGCCGGTGAGGGCAGCGGAAAATCCTTGCTGTTCAATACGGCCTTTTTCGAGACGTCGTGCAACGCCACACGCACCCAACCCGACGGCAGCAGTGTGGGCTGCACGATGCCGTCCACCCCGAGCTTCGAAAACAGCGCGTAATTCGGCGGCCCGTTCACGACGGGCGCGCTCGACGTCGACACGAGGTTGAACCGATCGCTGTAGTCGAAATCCCGCGAGAGCATCGTCGACACCGAATCCCCATTCGCGCCTTTCACCGGCAATACGATCAGCGACGTCTTCTGTCCAGCCACATACCGTGTGCTGAGACTGACGCCGGGCGGCTGCGCCTGCGCCGCGGCGCGCGAGGGTGCGGCCATGCCCACGGTCAGCATCATCGCGACAAGCATAGTCGCGGCGACCGGGCGGAACCGCGTCACACGTCGCGACACGGAAAAGGACGTCGTCTGGGGCATGCGGTCAGTTGGGTCGCAGAGCATAGTCAAACGTGAAGTACACGATCAGCACGTCATCGGACCACCCTTGAGGGAGCGGGCCGAATCCGCGCGTGGAGCCTACCGCTTCGATCGCACCCATCGCATCGAGATCGTAAATGCGATCGCCCGATCCTTTCACCACTTCGATCGCCATCACCGAGCCGTCGCGACGAATCGTGAACTTCACCTCCGACACGAGGGCCGCCGACACGCGGCGTGGCGTCCAGTTCAGCGTGAGTTGCCGCACGATGTTCTGCAGGTACCCGGGATACGGAAACTCGATCCCGCGAATATTGAGGTTGGCGACATCCGCTCCCTTGCCACCCTGTGCCCCCGCACCGGCTTTCGGCGCCGTGGTCGATTTCGTCGCGGTCGGCGATGCGGTCTTCGAGCCCGCCTGCTTCGTGCGCGAGGTCGAGGGCGTCGCCTTGGGCGACGGCAACAGCTTCTTCGCCCTCGAGGTCGTCGGCACCGTCTTCTCTTCTGGGACCCGTTCCGCACCGGCGATATCCGGCGCCTGCGCCGCCGGCTGCGCGGCAGGGGTCACGACGCCGGCCTGACGCGGCCCCGGAGGTGCTCCGACCAATTCCACGCGATACACCGGTGGACGTGGCGCCGCGGCGCGCGAGCCCCACCACAGCGCGGCCGCGACGAGCGCAATGTGCACCGTCGCCGAGAACGCGATACCGCGGCCGAGCGTCGTCGGCCCTGTCGCGGAGCGCGACAGACTCACCGAGTGCCGTCCGGTTCAGCGACGAGCCCGACATCCGTGATGCCCTTGGCCTTCATCGCCGCGACGATACGCACCACGGTGCCGTATGGCACCGCTTCATCGGCGCGAAGATACACGCCGCCACCGCCCTTCTTGTCCGAGAGCGCCTTGATACTGCCGGCGAATTCTTCGAACGAGAGCTTCGTCTCATCGATGAAAATCTGCCCACTACGATCGACCGTGATCACGAGACCGTTCTTCGGCTCGAGCGGCGCAACGTCCGCCGTGGGCAGCGCGATGTCCACGCCGCCTTGCATGATCGGCGCCGTGATCATGAAGATGATCATCAGCAACATCATCACGTCGATGAGCGAGACCACGTTGATCTCGGCGTTGACGCCAGCACGCTCCCGACGGCGACCGCGACGCAACCTCAGATCCGCCCTTCGCGCACCATCAGTGCGATCAGCTCCGAGCCGAATCCTTCGAGCGCGTCATCGAAGCGATTCAGCCGCGAGGCGAAGACGTTGTACGCGAACGCCGCAGGAATGGCCACGGCGAGCGCCGCGGCTGTCGCCATCAGCGCGGTGCCGATACCGGGCGCCACAGCCTGGATGTTGCCGGAGCCTTTCTGCCCGATGCCAACGAAGGCTTCGATCACGCCGAGGACCGTGCCGAAGAGGCCGATCAGCGGGCTCACGCTGCCGACCGTCGCCAGCCACGGGATGTATTGCCCGAGCTCTTCACGAGCCTTCGACCCCTCGGCATCGAGCACCAGGCGCAACGCCTCGACCTGTGAACCCGAAAGTCGCGCCGTGCGATCATTGGTGGCGCCGAGCGCCGGCTTGGTATCGTTCAAGAAGGACACGGCGCGAGCGAAAACCGCCGTGAACGCGCTTGGTTTCGCCCGCT
>JBBQDT010000178.1:0-9072 GCA_038319955.1 Gemmatimonadales bacterium
AATCGCGGGTGCCCGTCCGAATTTCATGAAGGTCGTGCCCATTCTCCATGAGCTCGATCGGCGCGGCATTCCTCGAGTCTTCGTGCATACGGGGCAGCACTACGACGTGAAGATGTCCAAAGCGTTGCTCTCCGACCTCGCGGCGCCGACGCCCGACGTATTGCTGGAAGTGGGCTCGGCGAGCCACGCGGCGCAGACGGCGCGCATCATGGAGCGGTTCGAGCCCGTACTCCTCGAGCGAAAGCCGTCGTGGGTCGTGGTGGTGGGCGACGTGAACAGCACGTTGGCCTGCGCGCTGGTGACGTCCAAGCTGCGCGACGACCTCGATTGTCGCATTGCACACGTCGAGGCCGGGCTACGCTCGAACGACTGGGGAATGCCCGAAGAGGTGAACCGGGTGCTGACGGATCGGCTGAGCGACCTCCTACTGACGCCGTCGGACGACGTCGGCGAGAATCTCTCGCGCGAGGGACTGTCCGACACGCGGACGGTGTTCGTCGGAAACGTAATGATCGATTCGCTGCTGAGCGTTCTCCCGCGCGCGCGTTCGCTCGACATGCCGGCGCGATTCCATGTGTCGCCCGGCAAGTACGTGCTCGCGACGCTGCATCGCCCCTCGAACGTGGACGAGCCGAAGCGACTTGCACTGCTGCTGGAGGCGCTGGCGACGATCGCGAAGGCGCATCCGGTGATCTTTCCAATGCATCCCCGCACGAAGGCGCGCGCCGAGGAGGCGCGTCTTCAGCCGTTGCTGGAGAAGCTGATCGTGGTCGAGCCTCTGGGCTACGCGGAGATGATCGGCGTCCTGGATGGCGCGGCGGCGGCCGTGACGGACAGCGGCGGACTTCAGGAAGAGACGACGGTGCTCGGCGTGCCGTGCGTGACGGTGCGGGCGCAAACCGAGCGGCCCATCACGGTGACTCGCGGCACGAACCGGATGGTGGCGTGGCCGCCAACGGTGGACGGCGTTGTCGCCGAGTTAAACGCCGCGCTTGGGCGCGCTCGCATACCTGTTGGTGCGTCTGCGCCGCGAGGGTGGGATGGCAAGGCTGCTTCCCGAATCGTCGACGCGATCTGCGGCGATGTCGGTGCAGGCTGAGCGACCGGTGAGCAGCAACGGACGTCCGCCCGAAGGCGGCGTGCCGGCGAACGGACTGCTGCGCATCGCCATCGTTACCGAGGTCTACTCGGAGGGGATGGGCTACGTGGAGAACTGCCTTCCCGCCTCGCTTGCCGCGCTCGGGCACGAGGTTCACGTCGTGACGTCGACGTTCAGGGGGTTCGGCAATCTCCCCGAATACGAGATCACGTACCAAGCCTTCCACGGGCCGCGATCCGCGGAGGCCGGGCGCGTGAGCGTGAACGGATACGACGTCCATCGTCTCCCCGCGTGGCTGGTGTCGGGCTATGTGAAGCTGAAGGGTCTCGGAAAGACACTTCGACGCTTGTCCCCGGACGTCGTGCTTTCGCTCGAGGTGGCATCCCTCGATACGTGGGAGCTGGCGGTTCTTAAGCCGTTCACGGGCTTCGAGCTGTTCTGCGCCTCCCATCACCACATGTCGGTTGTACGGCCGTTCCTGAAGACGTCAGAGGGCCATGTGCTGCGGAAAGTGCTGTATCGGCTGACGCGCACGCTGCGCACGCACCTGGCCAGCCGAGCCGTGAGCCGTTGCTACGCGTCGGCGCCGGATTGTGCGGAAGTCGCCACCAGATTCTTTGGCGTGCCGAGCGAAAAAGTGCATGTACAGTCACTCGGCACGGATACCGCACTGTTTCGGCCCGCCGCGTCGGATTCGGAGCAGACCCAACGATGCACCCTGCGGCGGGCGCTGGGCTATGCCGACGACGACGTGGTCTGCCTCTACAGCGGTCGCTTCTCCAAGGACAAGAACCCTCTCCTTCTTGCGGAAGCACTTCAGCATCTTGGCGACGAGCGGACGCGATTCCGGGGATTGTTCATCGGAGACGGGGAGCAGAAGGCGGAGATTGCGTCGTACGAGAGCACGACAATCCTGCCGTTCATGAAATACACGCAGCTGGCCGACTACTATCGAGCCGCGGACATTGCGGTGTGGCCCAGGCAGGAATCGATGTCGATGCTGGACGCGGCATCGAGCGGGTTGCCGATTGTCGTGTCGCACACGATGGGCGAGATGGAGCGCGTGCACGGCAACGGGTTAATGTTCGAGGAAGACGATGTGCCGAGTCTCGTCGCGGCGCTGCGCTCACTGGCGGACGCACGCCGGCGTCAAGCCCTTGGCGCCGCGGGGCGAGAGAAGATGCTTCGCGCGTTTAGCTGGATGGGATATGCGCGGAACATCGAGGCCGATTTCCACGCGGCGGTTCGCTCCCGCAAAGTGACGGTGCCCGGGTCGTCGATGTTTGCGCGAACCCGAGCTATTCTTTTTGGCAGGCAGCTCGGCGCTGCATCGAGTGGCGCGTGAATTTCACCAATGATCGGTAATACCGTGAACTGCGGAGAACGATGAGCGAGAGCTCCGAACGACAGGAATTGATGCGGCAGTTCCGTGAGCAGGAGGACGGTCAGATCTCGCTCCTGTGGATGGTGGCCGTGCTCGTGCGGGAGCGGCGGACCATCCTCTTCGCCACTGCCGGTGGCATCGCCATCGGCCTCGGCATCGCGCTGCTGAGCGCGGCCACGTACACGACGAGCTTTTCGTTCGTGCCGCAGGCGTCGGAATCCAACACATCCGGCTTGGCGAGCCTTGCGGGACAGTTCGGGGTGTCGCTGGGCGATATGTCGGGGCAGGGCCGTTCTCCTCAGTTCTATGCCGACCTTCTCGAGACAGGCGAGCTGCTGGCGCCTGTCGCGAAGGACAGCTTTCCTCCCGCACTCGGCGCGAGGCCCGTGCGGCTGACGGAGTTCATGAAGGCGCTCGGCTCCACGGACGCGGAAGTCGTGGACCGCACGGTAAAAATGCTGCGCGCGCAGGTCGTGAAGACCGACGTGGCGCCACGCAACACCGGCGTGGTGACCGTGACGGTGCAGACCACGTCGCCGACGGTCTCGCTTGGCATCGCGCAGCAGCTGCTGGAAGGATTGAACAAGTTCAATCTCGCGACGCGGCAGAGCCAGGCGGCCGCCGAGCGAAAGTTTGCGGAAGGGCGTCTCGAGGCATTCCGCGGCTCCTTGCGTGCCGCCGAGGATGCGCTGCAGCGATTCCAGCAATCCAATCGCATTGCCAGCTCGCCTGAGCTCACGATTCAGAGGGGGCGGCTGGAGCGCGACGTCGCCATGCAGCAGCAACTGGTCACGGGGCTATTGCAGCAGTACGAGGAAGCGCGCATTCGCGAAGTGCGTGACACGCCGGTCATTACGGTGGTGGAGCGGCCGTCGATCGCATCGCGCCCGGATCCAAGAGGCCGTCTACTGACGGTGGTCGCAGGCTTCTCGGTGGCGTTTCTTCTCGCGGTGAGTTACGTGCTCGCGCGTGATGCGATTGCGCGCCGCGATGCTACCGATCCCGCCGTGTCGCTGCTGGCGAGCGAATGGCGCAGAGTTCGTCGCAAGCGGGAGTCCTGAGTGTCATCTCGCTCTAGGACATCACCGTCGGCTCGCAGGGTCGCGGCGTGATGCTGTTGCTGGCACAACGCTTTCGCACGATCGCTCCGTCCCAGACGGGGCGCCGCCTCATCACGACGACGCTCTGGTCCGTAGTGGCGGAGGGCTTGTCGAGGGGGCTGCTGTTGCTCTCGATGGTCGTGGTGGCGCGGACACTCGGCACGGAGTCGTACGGCGAGTTCGGCATGGTGCGGTCAACGATCAGCGTATTCGCCACGCTGGGCGGCATGGGTCTGGGATTGACCGCGAATCGCTTCGTCGCACAGTACCGCGACAAGGACAAGCAGTACAGCGGACATATAATCGGGTCTTCGTACCTGATAGCGACAGCGTCGGGGGTGTTCGTTGGCCTTGCCGTGCTGCTCGGCGCTCGTCAGCTCGCCGCAGGAGCCCTGCATGCGCCTCAGCTGGTCAATTCGTTTCGAATCTCGGCCCTTCTTCTGCTGCTGAGCGCGATCAACGGCGCGCAGATCGGCATCCTTCAGGGATTAGAGGCGTACGGCCGCTTGGCGCTGGGCAGCCTCATTCAGGGCGTCTCGGCGCTCATCTTTCTCGTGGCCGGGTCCCACTTCTATGGAGTGCAGGGAGCGGTGGGAGGACTGCTCGTCTATACCTGTGCTGGTGCGCTGATCTTTCACGGGCTCATCCGGCGCGAGCTGCGGCGGCAGGAGATTCCCGTCATTTATACGGACTTTGCCGCGACGCTGCCGATCTTCTGGAAGTTCAGCCTGCCGGTCATGCTGGCGGGCATCGCGATCGCGCCGCTGAAGTGGCTCGCCGAAACAATGCTGGTGCGCAAGGTCGGCTTCGCCGAGCTGGGTATCTTCGCGGCATCGATGACGGTCGCCACGGTCCTCAACACGCTAGTCGGGACGCTGAACGCCCCGTTGATCTCGTTGGCGGCCAACGTGGATGGCGCGCCGAACACGCGAAAGATGCAGTATGTGAATCTGTACGGATCGTGGTACATGATGGTGCTGCTGGCGCTTCCCATCGTCGTCTTTCCGCGGCTCGCGTCACTCCCGTTTGGCGACAAGTACGCTACGACGCAGTTCTATGCAGTGACGCTCCTGCTGTCGCTCTATTGCGCCCTCATGATGTATTATCAGGGCGTCATGCGCCTCGTCGCGCTGAACGGATCTATGTGGTTCGGGTTCTACACCAACCTGCTCGAGGGCGCGTCGCTCCTCCTCGGATTTTTCCTGTTCGCTGATCGAGGCGCGGCGGGGCTCGCCCTCGCCTACGTGTTCTCGTACATCGTGCGCGTGCTGGCGTCGATGCCACACTTGTTCGGCACGAAGATCATTCCGGCCAGGTTGCTGTTCGACAAGTACTTCATCCTGTCGCTCGCCCTCCTGAGCGCACTGGTGGCCTTTCAAGTCAGAGCGCTCCCGTGATCGCCGTCCTGATCGTGAACCTGGTCGCCATAGGCCTCGCGATCGTTCTGCCGAACGACGTTCTAAAATGGCACTCCTACATTTTTTATGGGATCCAGCTGTGCACGCTGGTTCCTTATGCGGCGCGGCGCGCGTTCTTCGCTAAGAACCTGTTCATGCCGACGCTGTTCGCGCTCTGCTATTACCTGGTGAATCTGACGTTCGGCGGCTTTCTCGTCCCTCGCTACTACGGCTGGAACAAGGAGTATGGTCCCGTGACGCTCGCCATAGGGACATACGATCTGATCGTGCCGTATCTGCTGATGGCGAACGTCATTCTGTTTCTCGTGACCTGCTGGACCATCAGCGTGCTGGCGCACGTACGTAGTGCGCAGGTGACGGACGCCTCGTCGTCCGACGGAGCGCCGCTCAGGCGGTTCGGGTGGATTGCTGAAGGACTGTGCATCGCGGTGTTCGTCGTCGTCCTACTCGTCGATTTTTCCGCGCTGGCGCTCATCCTGTCGATACAGATCGTCCATCTGAGCGAGCTGGCACGCCGACGGGCGCCGTATCGCTACCTCGTCTACGCCATCTATCTATTCGCTCTGGTGGGCTTCGACTTCGAGAACAAGCGGGAAATCGCGATGTCGCTCTTTCTGATGGTATTCCTGGAAGGGTATTACGGCTGGCACGTTCTTAGGCTGACCCCCAGGACCGTGCTTCGCTACGCGGCCGCTGGACTGTTGTTCCTCGGTCTCATCCTTACGTCGTCCATACTGCGCGGCTACGGCCAGTACGAGGTCACCTCGGTCGTCGGCGCGGCGCTCGTGCTGCCACGGTACGTGAGCTCAGATATCTTCGTCGACGGTATCACGGACAACCTCGAACTCAATTACAACTACGGCGCCGCTGTAAACGCGATCGACATGACGAGCCGCGGGGAGCTGCCCTACCAACTTGGCGCGTCGCTATGGAAGGTGCTCTTCCTTCCAATTCCGCGCAGCAAGTTCCCGTGGAAGCCCGAAAGCGTCATGCAGCTGTATACCAAGATCTACGCGCCGACCTACTGGGCGAGCAGCGGATCGCTCCCGGTCATCTTCTCCTCAGAGATGTACGTGAACTTCGCCTTTTTCGGACTACTGCCGTTCGCGCTGGTCTGGATGGCGCTCAACGGCGCGTACGTCGCGCTTCATCGCAGCGCGGCGCGCTCGTTCATGTACTACTCGTCCATCTTTCTCGTCATCTCGATCCTGAACTTTGCGCGCGGCAGTGGTCTGGAACTGTACGTGCTGTATTATTTATATGCCGCTCCGGTACTACTGCTCGCGTCGCTATTCGCCGGCGGCAATCGCCGGCGAGGCAACACGGCGACCAGCGACTGAGACGCTGCTCCGCTCGCGAATACATCGCAGCAGACATCCGTCGGGTTGCCGTTTCGGCCGGCCCACGCAGTCTCGTCGAATCGCGTTCGCGTCTCCTCGTGCATCTGGGGCTCGCAGTGAATTTCCGCCACAGCCTATCATGAAGATTGCCGTCGTCAGTTCGTTCTACTCGCAGGGGATGGGCTATGTGGAGAACTGCCTGCCGAAGGCGCTGGCTGCTCTCGGGCACGACGTGCACGTGCTCACCTCGCCTCTGAACGTCTACGGCAATGCGCCCGAGTACGACAGCACCTATCGAGAGTTTCTCGGCCCCGCGGATCAGGGCACGGGTACACTGAAGGTCGACGGCTATACCGTTCATCGGCTCCCCTCGCGCATGCTGGGGGGCTACGTGCTCATCACCGGACTTGCGTCGGCCATTCGGGCGATCCGGCCCGACGTCGTGCATTCCCTCGAGATTGCGTCGGTGCAGACTTTTCAGCTCGCGCTGTTGAAGGCGACGCAGCGGTTCAAGCTGTTCACTGAGACGCACCAGCATCTGTCGGTGGTCAAGCCGTTCCTCAAGAAGGAGAGCGGCGACGTGCTCCGAAAGGCCGCATACCGCGTGACGCGGACGCTGCCGACCTACCTGGCGAGCCTCGCCGTGGAACGCTGCTACGCCATTGCGCCCGACTGCGTCTACGTAGCGAACGAGTTCTACGGCGTACCCCACGAGAAGCTGAAGCTCCAATCACTTGGAACGGATACCGATCTATTCCGTCCGCCCATTTCACCCGAGGAGCTCGAGAAGCGCGCGGCGCAGCGACGCGCACGCGGGTATTCCGAGTCGGATGTGGTGTGCATCTATACCGGCAGGTTCTCCGTAGACAAGAACCCGTTGGCGCTGGCCCGCGCCGTTGCGCTCCTGTCCTCACAGCAGCCCGGATTTCACGGTCTGTTCATCGGTGAGGGAGGCCAGCGCGCGGACATTCTCTCGTGTCCGAATGCCACCGTCTCTTCCTTTGTGAAATATGCCGAGCTTGCCGACGTCTATAGACTCGCCGACATCGCTGTCTGGCCTCGACAGGAGTCGATGTCCATGCTGGATGCGGCGGCCTGCGGGCTGCCTCTCGTCGTCTCGAACGCGATCGGCGAGAGCGAGCGCGTCACGGGCAACGGCGCGGTCTACGAGGAGAACGACGTGGACGATCTGGCGCGGGCACTGTTGGACCTCGCATCACCGGAAAGGCGGAAGACGCTGGGCGCCGCCGGTCGCGCCAAGATGGTCGATGGATTCAGCTGGGCTTTAATCGCGAGGGCGATCGAGGCGGACTACGAGGCGGCGATGCGGCGCGCGTGAACTCTTCAAGGCGAGAGGGCGGCATGGAGTGGGTGAAGGAACACGCTCGGGCGCTTCGCGTGCGCGGGAAGCAGGTGCTCGGCATCGAACCGCGCATCCGCGAGAGCATCCATCCGCCGATGGAATACCATGGCAATGCGGACGGCGGCTGGAACATCGTGCAAAATTCGTTGAATGGCCGCTCCGTGGTCGTCGATGTCGGCCTTGGGGAAGACGTGACGTTTTCCGAGTCCATCATCGGCAAATATGGCTGCGTCGTTCACGGCTTGGATCCGACACCGCGTGCCATTCGATTCGTCAAGGCGCTCGACAACCCATCGTTGATTCTCCACGAATTCGGCATCGGGGCGACGCCTGGTGCGGCGCATTTTTTCCTTCCGAATGACGAGTCACACGTTTCGGGTGCCGTGTACATGGAGACGCATCTCGGCAGAAGCTCGATCGAAGTCGAGCTGCGGACGATCGGTCAGATCTTCGAGATGCTGCACTGCAAGCGAATCGATGTTCTGAAGCTCGACGTCGAAGGGGCCGAATACGACGTGATTGGCTCGCCGGAGTTCCAACGGTATGCCGGCGCGATCGACCAACTGTGCGTCGAGTTTCATCATCGCTTTCCAGCTCGCGGCAAGAGCAGTACCGAAGACGCCGTTCGCGTTTTGCGGAAGGCGGGGTTCGAGTGCGCATGGCATTGTCGCTCGACCAACGAGGAGTTTCTCTTCGTGCGCCGCGGTCTTGCTTGAGATATCGATTCCGACGGCTAATGTTCTGGAGACGTTTGATGGACCCAATGCGATTCTCATCGCGTGTCCCACCCTTGTTCAAGGCCTAGAGCGTGCCATCGAGCGCACAACCCACGGTATTGCTGACTGGTGCGACGGGTTTTCTCGGTAGCCATCTGCTGCGTGGGCTGCTGGAGCGCGGCGTTCCCGTGGTCGTGCTGAAGCGATTGCGGTCCGACACCTGGCGCATCGATGAACAGCTCTCCGCGGTGACGATCCACGATATCGAAAGCACGCCCCTTCGTCTGGTATTCGAGTCCCGGCCGATCGATGTCGTGATTCACGCTGCGACGTCGTACCGTCGAAAAGGAGAGACCGTCGCCGAGTTGATGGAGGCGAATCTTCTGCTGCCGATGCGGCTGCTCGAGCTCGCGGCGGCGTTCGATTGCTCGGCATTTTTCAACGCGGATTCCTTTTCCACGAAAGGCACGAAGCTGCCACAGGGCCTGGAGTACTACGCGCTGTCGAAAAGACACTTCGTCGAATACGGCAGCCATTTCGCCGCCGCCAACAGTGTGCAATTCACGAATGTGCAGATCGAGCACATGTACGGGCCGGACGACGATCGCACAAAATTCATTCCGACGGCGATTCGCGCGATGGACGGAGGACG
>JBBQDT010000179.1:0-8964 GCA_038319955.1 Gemmatimonadales bacterium
CGTGCGGCGATTGCCGACGCGGACGGCCTCGCGCTCGGCAGTATAACGCAGCCACACCCCGTGCTCGGCGAGATCGATCTCTACCAGTGGATTCTGTTCGTCGGGCACCCTGAAGCACGGCACGCGCAGCAGATCGGCGAAGTCGCCGCATCAGTGGCGAAGGTCTGAGCTGCGCGGTCAATCGTTGCAATTCTTCCAGGAGACTCAAATGTTGCGTCACACGCTCACCAGCATGTCGCTCGTCCTGCTCACCGCCGCCCCGCTGTCGGCGCAGATGAAGGATCACGATCCCGATCACAAGGTTTCCGGCGGTGCACTTCCAGCGGGATGGAGCGGCCGGACAGATCGCCCCAACCAGAAGCTCGAGGACGCGAAGTTCGTCACCATGGGCAGCGGCTTTCACGTGACGTCGGGGCCAGCCGCCATCTACTGGAGCGACAAGTCGGCGGTGAAGGGACCCTACACGGCGTCGGCGACATTCCGTCAGACAAAGAAGCCGGAGCATCCCGAGGCGTATGGGCTGATCTTTGGCGGCAACAAGCTCGACACTCCCGAGCAGAGCTACTACTACGTCCTCGTTCGCGGTGATGGCAAGGTGCTCGTGAATCACCGCGCCGGCACCGAGGTCCACAAGATCATGGACTGGAAGGAGGTGCCGTCGGCAAAGAAGGAGGATGCCAGTGGCACGGCGACGAACACCCTCGGCATCGATGCCACGAAGCCCGACTCGGTGCGCCTCATGCTGAATGGTGTACAGGTCGCGGCGCTGCCCGGCTCGCACGCCGGCAGCACGGATGGGATCGTGGGACTGCGCGTGAACCACAACCTCGACGTCCACATCAGCGACTTCAAGGTAGCGCCGAAAAAGTGACGACCTGAGCAAGATTTTCCGGTAAAGAGCGCCCGGTGCGATTGCGCCGGGCGCCTTTTTCCGTTTAATAGCGTCGCACGTGGCTCGGCGGTACTGGCGCCGTCCTTTTGTGTATACAGATTGTGCGCCGAACGTCCTCCCCCACCGCGCATCACCTATGATCGTCCCACTCCTTCTGGCGCTCGCCGCCGGCGTCGGGCCGCCGCGCGGCGATGTACCCCCGCCTCGACAGCCCGCCACGCAGAACACGTACAACGGGCGCGCTAACCAGTTGCGCGTCCAGCCGCCCCGGCTGGACGAAGCCTCGACCGCCGTGGACGGCAACCTCGACGAGCCGCAGTGGGCCCAGGCCGCGCTGCTCACCGGCTTCAGCCAGTTCTCGCCAAGTGACGGCAGCGCCGCCGACGACTCCACCGAGGTCCTCGTGTGGTATTCCGCCACCGCGATCCACTTCGGGATCCGAGCGTTCGAGCGGCACGGCGAGCCGCGGGCCACCCTCCCCGCTCGCGACAAGATCGCCGCCGACGACAATGTGCAGATCCTGCTCGGCACGTTCAACGACGGCCGGCAGGCCACCGTCTTCGCCGTCAACCCGCTGGGCGTCCAAGCCGACGGCACGATCGTCGAGTCCAACCAGACGCGCTCGGGAGGGTTCGGCGGCACCACGCTCGCGCGCGATGCGGCCGATCTCAACGCCGACTTCGTGTTCCAGTCGAAGGGGCGGGTCACGCCGCAGGGCTACGTGGTGGAGGTGCGCATTCCCTTCAAGACTCTCAAGTACCAGTCGGCCGACGTGCAGTCGTGGGGACTCAACATCGTGCGGCAGATCCAGCATTCCGGCCATGAGGACAGCTGGACGCCCGCGCGCCGCGCGGGCCTCTCATTCCTCGGACAGTCGGGCGCGCTCGAGGGACTCACCGACCTGCACCGAGGCCTGGTGGTGGACATCAATCCAGAGATCACACAGCGGACATCGGGCACACCGCTGCGCACCACCGGCGGCTGGTCGTATGATCGCGGGCAACCGGAGGTCGGTGGCAACGCACGATGGGGCATCACCAACAACCTGACCCTCAACGGCACGGTCAATCCCGACTTCTCGCAGATCGAATCCGATGCGGGACAACTCGTGTTCGATCCACGCCAATCGTTGTTCTTCGCCGAGAAGCGACCGTTTTTCCTGGAGGGAACGGAGCAGTTCGCGACGCCACACTCGCTCGTGTACACGCGGCGCATCATCCAGCCGGTGGGCGCGGCGAAGTTGACGGGCAAGGTATCGGGCACCAGCGTGGCCTTCCTCAGCGCCGTTGACGACACACCCGGCTCGCTGTCGCGGAGGGATCATCCGGTGTTCAACCTGCTGCGCGTCCAGCGCGACCTCGGCAAGTCGTCGAAGCTGGGCATCACGTATACCGATCGTATCGATGCAGGCAACTACAATCGTGTTGCCGACGTGGACGGTAGCTACCTGTTCGGCGGCATTTACAGCTTTCAGGGCCAGTATGCGCAGAGCTACACGAAGATCGGCAACACGGTGTCGAGTGCGCCCCTCTGGCACGCAGGTGTCAACCGCAACGGGAAGCATCTCGCGTTCTCGTATTCGATCGACGCCATTCACGAGAAGTTCATCACGCAGAGCGGCTACATCAGCCGGCCCGGCATCGTGAACGTTGGCTTCGACCAGCGGTACACGACCTTCGGAAAGCCCGGCAGCCTCATCGAAGCGTGGACCTTCACTCCGGGCTACTTCAGCACGTGGCGCTACAAGAGCTTCGTCCACCAGGACGAGGCCATCGAGAAGAAGCTGCACTTCAGCCTCAACGCCACCCTGCGCGGCGGATGGAATGCGGGTGTGGGCTACTTCGCGGAGACGTTCGGCTTCGACCCCGCACTGTATGCCAACTACAAGGTGCTCGGCGCGGCGAATGACACACTGCCGTTCGTGGGTGTGCCACGCATCGGAAACAGCGAGCCGTTCATCTCGATCACCTCACCGGTGGGCAAGGTCGTCTCGGCGAACGCCTTCTATCTGTACGGTCGGGACGAGAACTTCTACGAGTGGGCCTCGTCGAACATCGTCATCGCCACGTATGGCGTCACCGTGCGTCCTACCGACAAGCTTCGCATCAACGCCACGTACAACCTGCAGAGCTACAATCGCCGCAGCGATGGCAGCATCGTGGGCAACAACCGCATTCCCCGGCTGAAGATGGAGTACCAGATCGCCCGGCCGATCTTCGTGCGGCTGGTCGGCGAGTACGACTCCTTTTACAGGGATGCGCTGCGCGACGAAGGCGGGACGGGACGCCCCATCCTGGTGAACGGTCGTCGGACGACCGCCTCGACGTCCACGACCTTCCGTGGCGACTTCCTCTTCTCTTTCCTGCCGAATCCCGGCACCGTGGTGTTCCTCGGCTACGGTGCGGGCTACGCCGACACGCGCGTGGCGTCGCAGCCATTCGAGTTCCCCTCGAGCCTGCGGTTCAACGGCTATAACCGGTCCGACGACGCCTTCTTCATCAAGGCGTCCTACCTGTTCCGGCTGTAGCGTGGACGAATCCGTCGAGCGAGGGGCGGAGGGCGAAGGCACGCTTCACCGCGCACTGGGGCTGCGCGACCTGGTGTTGTTCAACCTCGTCGCCGTGGTGGGGCTGCGCTGGCTGGCGACGGCGGCGAAAGCCGGGCCCAGCGCGATCGCGCTGTGGATACTGGCCGGTTTGTTCTTCTTCGTGCCGCAAGGGCTCGTCGTCACGGAGCTGGCGTCTCGATTCCCGCAGGAAGGCGGCATCTACCAGTGGACCAAGCGCGCGCTCGGCGAGAAGCACGGTTACGTGTGCGGGTGGTGCTACTGGATCAATAACGTCCTGTATTACCCCAATCTGCTGATCTCGACCGCGGTGATCGCGACATTCGTCATCGGGAAGGGCGAGAGCAGTCTCGCGAACAACTGGACGTATGTGCTGTCGGCAACGCTGCTCTGCCTGTGGCTGGCCGTGCTGATGAACATCGTCGGCGTGGGAACGGGAAAGTGGCTGCAGAATGTGGGTGGGATCGGGACGTATTTCCCCGGTGTCGTGCTGATCGTACTCGGTGCGATCTCGTTGTTCGGCGGGCATCGGTCGGCCAATCCGATCACGCCGCAGAACATCGTGCCTGATCTCGGCCACATGTCGGGGCTCAACCTGTGGGCGTCGATCGCGTTCGCGTTTGCCGGGCTCGAGCTTTCGAGTGCAATGGGTGGCGAGGTGCGGAACCCGCGCCGCACGTTGCCGCGGGCCATCCTCATCTCGGCGCCGCTGATCGCGTTCGTGTACATCCTGGGAACGGGCGCTCTGCTGCGGCTCGTGCCGGCAGGCGACATCAACATCGTGTCGGGGTTTCTCCAGGCGACGGCCATTGGGGCGCGCGAGCTGAGTCCGGTCCTGTGGTGGCTCGCGCCGCTGTGTGCCGCGGCGTACACGGTGGGCAACATTGGCGGTGTGGGGGCGTGGTTGACCGGGCCGGCGCGCGTCGCGTTCGCGATCGGCCTGGATCGCTATTTTCCCCCGGCGTTCGGCCGCATCCATCCCCGGTGGAAGACGCCCTATGTCGCGATCCTGGTGCAGGCGTCGCTGGCGACGGTGTTCCTGCTCGTCAGCCTGCTGGGCAAGGGTACGACCGTGGAGAAGGCGTATCTGGTCATCCTCGATACGCAGCTGCTCATCTACTTCATCCCGTACGTCTATCTGTTCATCTCGTTCCTGCTGCATCGCAGGACGCCTGCGCCGGCGTATGTCGTGCGCGTGCCCGGAGGCGCTGCTGGCGCCGCGCTCGTCGGCCTGAGCGGGTTATTCGTGACGCTTTTCGCGATGGGGGTCGCGATTGTACCACCAGCGGACGAAACGCAGCCGATGGTGTTCGAGTTGAAGGTCATTGGCGGAGCCCTCGCTTTCATCCTGCTGGGTGCTATCGTCTACTGGCGTGCACATCGTCGCGAGACAGTGACGCGCTGACGCCTTGCCGGGTCGGATGCGTAGAGATGTGACAATCCGTGCCCCCCATAGCTCGATCGCCAAGCCGTTCCCTCGGCGATCACTCAGCGGCAAAGTTGACGAACGCGTCGTGACGGTGACGCATCCTCGTCGAATCGAGTCGACCATCCGCGCGGATTCAAACGGGAAACCCTCCCACCGTCGTTTTTTCCAGACGTATCGCAGTACGTATTGACAGCAGGCGCCATCATCGCGTCTCGTACGGGAGTCGCGTGCGCGAGCCACGCGCATGTCGTACTCGGATCTTGTTCGACGCATTACGCTACGGGGCAGCAGCCAGCAGAAAGCCCGTGGCCGGCCGAGCAGCACGTCCTGGCCGGACCATGGCCCACCTTTCAGGGAGGCGTGTACAGATGAGATCAAGGAAGCCTCGACGCTTCGTCACGAGTGCCATCGTTACGGCACTGATGGCGTTGACGGCCGCGAGTGCCGCGGCACAGGGAATCATCACCGGTACCGTGACATCGCAGTCCACGGGTGCGGGGCTGCAGGAGGTGCGCGTGATGGTCGTCGGCACGAGCATCTTCACGGTCACCGCGGCGGACGGGAAGTACACGCTGCGTCGCGTGCCGGTGGGAATGGCGGAAGTGCGTGTGTTGCGTGTCGGACACACCGAGCAGAAGAAGTCGGTGCGGGTGATCGAGGGACAGACGGCGACGCTCGATTTCGCGATGCCGGTGGCGCTGGTGACGCTCCAGGAAGTGGTGACCACGGCCACCGGCCAGCAGCGGCGAGTGGAGATCGGCAACGCCGTGTCCAACATTGCCGTCAGTGACATCACGAAGGACGGCTCGGTCCACAACATCAGCGACGTGCTCAACTCGCGGGTCCCGGGCGTGCAGGTGCAGAGCGGCACGCAGACGGGCACCGGCGCGCGCATCCGCATCCGCGGCGTGAGCAGCATCAGCCTGGCCAACGATCCCATCTATATCATCGATGGCGTTCGCATGAGCGCCAACATCGGCTCGATCTCCTTTACGAGCGGTGGTGGCAATCCGAGCCGGCTCAACGACCTGAGCCCGGAAGAGATCGAGAATATCGAGATCGTGAAAGGGCCGTCGGCGGCGACGCTGTACGGCACCGATGCGGCGAATGGTGTCGTCGTCATCACGACAAAGCGCGGCCGCGCGGGTTCCGCCAAGTGGACGGCATTCGCGGAAGGCGGCCTGCTGCGCGACACGCATACCTATCCGACCAACTACACGCTGCAGGGCCATGCGCCCAGTGGCACGGCGTTGAGCAATCCGGGCTCCTGCACCCTGCCGCTCATCTCCTCTGGCGCGTGCGTGCTCGACAGCCTGCGCACGTTGAACCTGATGTCGGACTGGCAGTGCACCGACGTGACGTCGTCGAAGGCGCAGACCTGCCAGCGCGATCTCGGTGTCACGCCGTTGGCCGACGGCAATCGCCAGCTGTTCGGCCTCCAGCTCTCCGGCGGCTCGGAAGCAATCAAGTACTTCCTCTCGGCCGACCACGAGAACGAGATCGGTGTCTTCGCCCTGCCGCGGTTCGAGTCGGCGCGATACGACTCGCTCGGCATCACGCCGCACGAGTGGACGAGCCGCCCCAATACGCTGGGCAAGAATGCCTTTCGCATGAACGTGAATGCGGCCGTCACACCGCAGCTCGACTTCGCCATCAACATGGGCTACGTGAACCTCGAACAGCGGTTCTCGCTCGAGTCCAACGCCACGGCAGGCATCGGCTCGCAGGCGTTCGGCGGCCCGGGCTACATCTCGAATGGCACGGTGTCGGGCACGGGCACGCCGCTCAATGGCTACCGCGCCTGGACGCCGGCCTACACGTGGGAAGAGAAGCGCGACCAGGGCGTGCATCGCTTCATCGGCTCGACGAACGCCATCTGGCGTCCTACGTCGTGGCTGACCAACCGCGCGAACGTCGGCACCGACCTCACCGACCGCAACGATCATGACCTGCGGTTCCGCGGCGAGACACCGCCGCTCAACGCGACGTATCGCCTTGGCTTTGCCGGAAACGGCCGCACGAACATCCGCAACCTGACCGTCGACCTGGGCAGCACGGCGAACTACAACCCGTCGAAGTTCACGTGGATGAACCTCAAGACGACGGGCGGCATCCAGTACAACAACTACCAGTTCGACCAGAACACCGCGACGGGAACGGACATTCCGCCTGGCGCACAGACGCCGGGTTCGGCCGCGCAGCCCAGCGCTGACGAGTCGACGACACTGCAGCGCACGCTCGGCTTCTTTGCCGAACAGGCGATGTCGGTGCGTGACCGGCTGTTCCTCACGGTGGCGGTGCGCAGTGACCAGAACAGCGCGTTCGGCACGAATTTCCAGCGCGTGTACTACCCGAAGGTCAGCGCCTCGTGGATCGTCTCGGACGAGAGCTTCTTCCCGCGGTCCAACGTGCTGAACAACCTCCGCGTCCGCGCGGCTTATGGCTCGTCGGGCGTGCAGCCCGGGCCGAACGACGCGCAGCGGCTGTTCCAGGCAATCACCACGAGCGTGAAGGGCGTGGACACGCCGGCCGAGCAGTACAGCGCCATTGGTAACCAGAACCTCAAGCCGGAACGCTCCACCGAGTACGAGACGGGCTTCGAGTCGCGCTGGTTCAACAGCAGGGCGACGCTCGAGATCAACTACTACAAGCGCACCACGCAGGACGCCCTGATCAGCGCGATCGTCGCACCGTCGGCCGGCTCTGCGTCCACCGTGCGGACGAACCTCGGTTCGATCCAGAACAAGGGGTGGGAGATGCTGCTCACGAGTCAGGTGGTCGACAAGCCGCAGCTCGGCTTCGACGTTACGTTCTCCGGCTCGACGAACGACAACACGGTGAAGGACCTGGGCGGTACGCTCCCGCAGAAGGGCGTGTCGAACTGGATCATCGAGGGCTACCCGATCCGCGGACTGTGGGCGCGCTCGATCTCCGGGTGGGACGACAAGAACAAGGACGGCATCCTCACGTACAGCGCGAACGCCGCGCTGAACGAGGTGTTCGTCTCTGCTGACACCACGTTCCAGGGCTACAACCAGCCGCGCTACACGCTGGCCGTGACGCCCGGCATCGAGCTCTTCAAGCACAAGCTGCGCGTGCAGTCGCTGTTCGACTACCGCGGCGGATTCAGGTACTACAACAACACGGAGCGCATTCGCTGCGTGAGCCGCCAGAACTGCAACGGCCGCATGAATCCGGGTGCGTCGTTCGAGGAGCAGGCCATGGTGGTGGCGACGCTCGACGATCCATCGCACACGATCGTCGGCTTCTTCCAGGATGGGTCGTTCGTGAAGTGGAGAGAGCTGTCGGTCACGGCCACGATGCCGGAACGGCTGGCTGCCAAGGCGGGTGCACGTACGGCGAGTCTCACCTTCGCCGGCCGCAACCTGAAGCTCTGGACCCGGTATCGCGGTACGGATCCCGAGAGCGATTATCAGGTCACGGACGGTGTGGATACGCCGAACGAGTTCCAGACCTTCGCCGCGCCCAGCTACTTCATCTTCCGCGTCAACCTCGGCTTCTGACCTTCGACCAACCAACCTGACTATGAGAATCTTGAATCATCGTGGCCGGCAGGTCGTCGGAGTGCTGGCCCTCGCTGCATCCGGGGCAGTGCTGGCGTGCGAGAACAGCGTCACGAAGAAGCTGCTGGAGGTCACCGATCCGGACGTCATCGAGCCGTCGTCGGTGCAGTCTGCCGAGGGCGCGAACTCCGTGCGTCTCGGTGCCATCGATCGCTTGCGCAACGCCACCGGAGCCGCCGAGAGCAGCTGGTTGTTCGGCGGCCTGCTGGCCGACGAATGGTCCACCAGTTCCACCTTCGTGCAGAACGACGAGACGGATGAACGATCCGTGAGCCTTACCAACGGCACGGTCAACGGCTTCCTGCGCAATCTCAACCGCGTGCGCACGGCAGTGAACCAGGCTGTCCCGCTACTCAAGAAGTACAAGCCGGCGCCAGCCTCGGATATCGCCGAGATGTACATGGTGCGCGGGTTCGCGGAATTGCAGTTGGCGCTCGACTTCTGCAATGGCATTCCCCTGTCCGACGCGGCGGGTGACGTCACCACGCTCGGC
>JBBQDT010000180.1:0-8674 GCA_038319955.1 Gemmatimonadales bacterium
CTCCACCACCGTCATCATCTCCCGGTAGTCCGCGAACGCCTGGTAGAACTCGAGCATCGTGAACTCCGGATTGTGCGTCCGGTCGATGCCCTCGTTGCGGAAGTCGTGGCCGATCTCGTACACGCGATCGAGCCCGCCCACGACGAGTCGCTTGAGATACAGCTCATCCGCGATGCGGAGGAAGAGCGGCATGTCGAGCGCATTGTGATGCGTGGTGAACGGGCGAGCGGTCGCACCGCCGTACAGCGGCTGGAGGATCGGAGTCTCTACTTCGAGGAACTCGCGGCCGTCGAGGAAGGCGCGAATGGCCGAGACGAGCCTCGAGCGCGCGATGAACAGCGCGCGCACTTCTGGATGCACCGCGAGGTCGGCATATCGCTGCCGGTACCGCTGCTCAGGGTCCGCAAAGCCGGAATGGCGCACCGTCACGCCGTCCACGACTTCTTCCTTGCCATACGGCAACGGCCGAAGTGACTTGGCCAGCATCTCTACTGCCGCCACACGAATTGTGACCTCACCCGTGCGCGTTCGCATGAGCGCTCCGCTCACACCAGCAACGTCCCCGATATCGAACAGATCGAGGCGCGCGAACACGTCGTCGCCCAGCTCGTCCTTGCGGAAGTACAGCTGAATGCGGCCAGTGCCGTCGGCCAGGTGTGCGAACGCCGTCTTGCCGTGGCCGCGCCACGCGACCAGCCGGCCGGCCACCCGAACCGTGTCGCCGCCCTCGTCCTGCCCCGCCGGCAACGCCGCCGTTGCCCCTGCGGCGCTGTGCGTCCGGTCGTAGCTGTACGCGAACGGCGGCACGCCGGCGCTCACCAGCGCATCGAGCTTTTCTCGTCTTGCTGTCTGAACGAAGTTCAGCTCATCGGTCACGCCGGCTCTCCCGTCTTCACGCCGCCCGTCTCCTTGAGAAACGCCTCGATGAACGGATCGATCGCGCCGTCCATCACCTTCTGCACGTCGGGAATCTTGAGGTCCGTGCGATGATCATTGACCATCGTGTACGGCTGGAAGACGTAGCTGCGAATCTGGCTCCCGAAGCTCACATCCGTCTTGTTCGCATCCATCTCCGCCTTCTTCGCCAGCTGCTTGTTCAACTCGATCTGGTACAGGCGATTCATCAGCTGCTTCATCGCCGTCGCCTTGTTCTTCCCCTGCGAGCGCTGCGCCTGCGACGACGTGATCACCCCGCTGGGAAGGTGCGTGATGCGCACTGCCGAGCTGGTCTTGTTGACGTGCTGGCCCCCGGCGCCGGATGCACGGAACACATCGATCTTCAGGTCCTCGTCGCGAATCTCGATGTTGATGTCGGTATCGACCACGGGATAGATGAACACCGAAGCGAAGCTGGTGTGCCGTCGCGCCTGCGAATCGAATGGCGAAATGCGCACGAGCCGATGCACACCGGACTCCCCTTTGAGAAAGCCGTAGGCATTCATCCCCTTGATCTCCAGCACCGCGCCCTTGATGCCCGCCTCCTCACCGTCGCTCAGATCGAGGATCTCGATCTCGAAGCCCTTCCGCTCGGCCCAGCGCGTATACATGCGCATGATCATCTGCGCCCAATCCTGCGCCTCGGTGCCGCCGGCACCTGCGCTGATCTCGAGCTGTGCGTCGCGAAAGTCGTCCGGTGCCGAGAGCAGCGACCGGAGCCTGAACTCCTCGAGATCTGCGTCGATGCGCTCGAATTCCGCGTCGAGCGCCGCGTCCATCTCAGCGTCCGGCTCGATCGCAAGGAGTTCGTAGAGTTCGCGCGTGCTGCGTACCCGGGCGACAAGTGCCTCGAAGGGCTCGACCCACAGCTTCAGCGCCTTGACTTGCTGCACGATCACCTGTGCGGACTCCTGGTTGTTCCAGAAATCCGCGCTGCCCATCCGTTCGTCGAGCGCCGTCAGCTCGTGCCGCTTGTGGTCGAGGTCAAAGATACCTCCTCAGCTCGGCGAGCTGATCGTCGTACGAGGACAGCAATCTGGTACGTTCGTTGTCCGCCATTCCATTCTCCCGGGTAAGACACGAGCCGTCCGGCTTGAGGGGCGGACGGCTCGCATGGTGTCTCTCAGCAGAGCGAAAGATAGCGCCACGCGCCGAGGACTAGAAGAGCTTCTTTCCTCCGGCGAGGATGTCGTTCAGAGCGTCCTGAAAGTGGGTCGTCGATTCCGCGAACTCGCGTCCGATCTGTTCGACGTACTCCTCGTAGCTCTTCTTGATCTCCTCGCGGAACAATTGCTTGAGTGTGCCATCTCTCACGCCTTCTTCGCGCTTCTGCGGGAAGTATGCGCAGATATCCGAGACCAGTGCGCGAGCGAGGCGCTTCGCCTTCGCGTTGGGGTCGTTGGCCAGAAAGGGATTGATCGGCGCACGCGCCGCCGGCGCTCCTGCCGGCGGAGAAGTCGGGCCAGGAGCCGTCGGCGCTGCTGATGCGACCGGCTGCGATACAGGCGGCACTGGCGGCGCGGCGAACGACGACCGATGCGTCGCCACTGGCGCCTGTGGCGCGCCAAAGGGGCGCGCGATCGGTGGCGCAGCGGACGACGGCCGAACGAACGATGGCGGAGCGGGCGCGTGTGCTGGCCGAGCGGGCGGCGATGCTGTGGGCGACGACATTGGTGATACCGGTGCTGTCGTCACGGTCGAGCGAACAGGTGTCGTCGGGCGCGCGGGGGGCGGCACCGTCGGCGTGGATACGATCGGCGTAGGCATCGACGCACTTGGCGTCGGCGCGCGCGGTGGTGGCGCAATGCTCGGCGTTGGGACGATCGGCGTCGGCATCACCGTACTGGGCGTCGGCATCCGAGGCGGCGCGGGAACCGCCGGCATCGCCACGATGGGTGTCGGCGTCGACGGGCCAGGTATCATCGCGGTCGGTGCGACGGGCGTCGGAGCGCGCGTTGGAGGCGACGGGATGTCCACAGGGGCCGAACCACTCGGCGTTGGCATCGAGGCACGGACCGCCGGTGCAGAGAATCCCAGGGTTGGTGCGCTGGTGGCCGGTGTGGAAACGCTCGGCGTGGGTGCGCGGCTCGGCGGCGGCGCGTGTGTCGGGGGTACTGCCATGTTCCCCATGGGCGCCGTGGTCGCGAACATTGCGTCGCTGGGTGTGGCCGGCCGCGGGCTGGTTTGCGCCACAGGGACGCTTGCGAATTCGACGCGCGTCTCGGCGCCGGCCGCGATCGTGATCACACCGCCGCAAACCGAGCAGCGCGCGCGGACGCTCGACGACGCGAGCTTCGCCGGATCGACGCGAAATACCGAGCGGCATTCCGGACAGGTGACGTTCATAGATGATCTCCCGCCCTCACGGCGAGCATGGGGCCCGAGATGCGCGTCACTCCAGCCGGCTGGCTGTCGGTACGACGGTCGATCGAGTACACAGATCCTTCCAGCGTCTTCGCGTAGCTCTTCATTTCCGTTGCGAGTTCACTGACTTGAGCCGCATGGGTGAAGTGTCGACGTTCGTTCGTCACGACGCCAATGGACACCGTCATGAGGGGGACGCGATGGAGCTGCCCCCGGCGGTCCTTGCCGAAGAAGTAGCCCGCCCTGCGATCCTGTTCCGAGTATTGTAGCGGGATGAGCAGGTCGAAGATATTCACGATCTCTTCACATACCTCGACGATCTCCGACGAGGGGATGACGAAGATGAAGTCATCGCCGCCGATGTGGCCGACAAATCCCGCCTCGCCGCAGATCCCCTTCACCACGTCGTGCAGGATCTTCGCGAGGATCCGGATGACCCGATCTCCGTCGTAGTAGGAGTATCGGTCGTTGAACTCCTTGAAATGATCGAGATCGGCATAGCACATCGCGAAGCTCGACGACCGGGCGATGCGCAGCGCGACCTCCGCTTCGATTTCCACCGCGCCCGGCAAGCGGGTCGACGGGTGCACGACGAGATCACGATCGGAGCGGCGCAACATGGCATCCAGACGGATCAGCTGCTCCGAGGGCGCCAGCTTCTCACGCACGACCTCGTCGGCACCCGCATTGAAGGCGCCCGCGAACGCGTCATCGCCGTCGCCCGTGAGGATCACGGTGGGTACCACAGCAGTGTACGAATCCAGCTTGATGCGCCGGCACGCCGCGTAGACGGCCTCGGGATTCGTGCGCGCGTCAAACGCCACCACGCGTGGTCGGCCGCGCAACGACATCCCCATCAGCTCGTCGGAATCGCTGATGGTGAGCACGCTATCCGCCTGCCTCGCCAGCCAGTCGGTGAGCACGGCGGGAGACGGTGCGTCGTCCGGAGAGAATAGGATGGCGCTGATCTTGACCAATCGTGCGTCCGACCGAGGTGGAGGCGCAAGATACGGTTCGCTCGAAGTGAAGTCAAACCGCGATGCCACTGTGAGTTGCGTCACGAGACGCAGCTCACCGCTGCTCAGAAAAAGAAGAACGCGACCCCGAGCATGCCGTACACGAGCATGAGAAAAGCCCCTTCCAGCCAATGCGACTCCGCGTCGCGCACCACACTGGTGGCCACCGCGACTGCGAGAGACACGGCCGCCACCTCGAAGACGTTGAACGCCAGGTCCATCGGCTGGCCGAGCGCGAGTCCAGCGAACACGAGCACCGGCGCGATCAAGAGCGCCACCTGCACGCTGGACCCGATCGCAATGGAGACAGCGAGATCCATGCGATTCCGCATCGCCATGAGCACCGCCGAGCTGTGCTCCGCCGCGTTGCCGATAATCGGAATGATGATGATTCCCACGAACATCTGGGATAATCCCACTCCCTTGATCGCCTGCTCAGTGGACGCCACCAGAATTTCCGACAGCCAGCCGACGAACGCGGCGGATCCGAGCAGCACACCGATCGCCTTGCGCACAGACCACGGCGTGTTGTGCTCGGACGCATGCTCCTCGCGCGCCACTTCGGCGCTCTCCCCGAATACGGAACGGTGCGTCCCCATCGAATAGACGAGCGACAACGCGTAGCCGAGGATCAGCAGTCCCGCAATTCCGACGGAGACCTTTCGCGTCAGCGCGTGCGTCGGATCCGAGTGCGTCGCCAGAAAAACTGCCGGAATCACGAGACCAACAACCGCAACCACCAGCAACGACATACTCAGGCCGGCGAGTGCGACGCTGAATCGCTGCACCTTATGCTTCAGTCCCCCCGCAAGCTGAGCCGCGCCCAGCACGAGGAGCAGGTTGCCGAGAATCGAGCCGGTGATCGAGGCCTTGACCAGGTCGACCAGTCCAGCCCGAAGTGCCAAGACCGCGATGATCAACTCGGCAAGATTCCCGAGCGTCGCATTCAGCAACCCGCCCAAGGTGGGGCCCGTGTGCGTCGAAATCTCCTCGGTTGCCTTGCCGAGAAAGCCGGAAAGTGGCGCGATGCCGAGCGCCGCCAGCACGAAGATCAGCACCGGGTTGGCGTGCATATACTCCGCGATGATCGCCGCGGGAACGAAGATCAGGAGAATCGCGAGCAGCTTCATCGAAGAGGGATGGAGGCGGAAAAGCGCATCTCGCCGCCCGCGGCCTGGATCAACCGGACGCTGGCGAAGGCGTCCACTGCACCGAGCAGGTGGTTCGCGATGAGTGCGACCAGCGCGTTGTTCGCGCGACGATATGCATCATTGCTGCGGCCGATGGTCTTCGTGAAGATGTCCTTTTCGAGCTGCGCGTTCCTCCAACTCCAGCCATAGGCCTGCGGAATGGCGCGCGATTCGTAGAGCGCCAGCGCCTCCGCATAGTTGGGATTCCCCAAGGCGTTGTGCTCGCCGAGCGGAATGCCGAATGCCTGGCGAGCGAGAATCCATTGCTCACCGTTGTAGGTGCCTGGGTCGTTCTCCGGAATCGTGGCGGCGCCGGACGAGGTGGCCAGCGAGTACGATCCGCTCTCGAGGAACTTGCTGACCTTCTCGTAGTACTGCCACACCGTGTCGGGATGCGTGCCGGGGAAATTTCGACGCGCGATTTCGCGCGCGATCGTCCGGTATTCACGCGTGTTGTCGTTTCCTTCCTTGTTGTTCTTCGCGTACTGGAGAACGACGAACGCCTCGACTGCCAGATAGCCGACGAAGCGGTCCTTCTTCAGCCGAACCTGTCCGAGCCCCGGAAGAATCGCCGAGGCGATGGGCGCCGACCAGAGCGGAAGGCGCTCGACGGCCCTCACCACGCGCGAGGTCGTCTCTGCCGTGTTGGTCCCCGTGGATACACTGCTCTCGCTGTCGCTCACCCGTGTGACACCCGTTCGCAACCCGCTCGACTGCTGTGCGGAGGCGCTGGCGCTGACGAGCAGTGCAATTGCGAGCGACAGGGCGCCCAAGGGTCCTCGAATCACAGACCGACGCGAATCGAGATGTAGGTCGGCGGTGCCCCAAGGCCGGATGAAAAGCTCTCGAAGATGCGCGCGAGATCCAGCTGTACCCGACCGCTCGTGAGACCCAGTCCGAGAGACGGTCCGGCCAACAATGACGCTGCTCCGCTTTCCTGCCGCAGGTATCCTGCTCGCACGAACACGTGACTGGGCCCGGCGGCGTACCCGAGTTGGGCGCCGAGCCTAATCTCCCGGTTCTGAACCGACCTGTCGGTGACCACCTCGGCGGTCAATCGTGTCGACAGCTCCTTCGGCATTTCGGCGAACGTGGGGTCGTACGAGATGCCGAGGTGGACTCGCATTGGAAGTTCGTCCGCCTGCGGCTTGTCGTGCACCTGTAGACTCAACCCGAGGTTGCGCACCTCGAGGCCGATGCGCAGTGGTGAGTTGGCCACCGGCCGATATTGAATGCCCACGTCCACGGCGCTCGTGCCGAATGCCGGTTGAGCCCCGACCTGGCCGCGAAACAGGTGGTAGGTCACGCCTGCGTCGAAGGAGGAGCCGAAGTCCGCCGCGAACGACGCCCCGAGCACGAACGTCCGATTGATGAAGTCACCCGTCGGATTATTCAAGCTGTCCAGACCTTCGCCAGTGCCGGCGTCGAACAATCGTGCCGACACGCCGAAGACACCAATGGGCTTTATCGGCAGGATGAACGATGCCGCGTCACCCTTGATCAGGATGTTCTCGAAGTGGTCAAGTGCAAACTCGGGCTTGGTCATGCGCGCAAGGCCGGCCGGATTCCACCACACCGACTCACTCCCCTGCTCGCCAACGAAGGCAGTGCCCATGCCTGTGGCTCGCGCACTGATGGGAAAGAGAAGGTCGAGCGCGCCGTTGTTCGCCTGTGCCCATGCGACTGAAGGCGCGAACACGACGAGTGCGAGCCACGCGCCAAGGCGCCTGCGCATCGCTGACGGGCGCTTTAGCCGCATGCGCAACCGCTCAGAGCGGGGTTGCCTCGTCGATCAGCATGATGGGGATGTCGTCGCGCACCGGATAGCGCAGACGGCACGCCGGACACACCAGCGACTGTTCGGCGTCATTGTACTCGAGGGCGCCCTTGCACTTCGGGCAGACAAGGATGGCCAGGAGCTGCGGAGAGAGCGTCATGCAGAGTGGTCGTCGTGGAGCCGATAGCCGAAGCGGCGAATCGCACTGTCGCTCTTCCGCCAGTTTGGAAGCACTTTTACCCAGAGATCGAGATACACCGCGGCCCCGACAAATGCTTCCACCTTGATACGTGCCGCGCGGCCGATGTCGCGGATACGCTGGCCGCCAGCGCCAATGAGGATGCGCTTCTGGCTCTCGCGCTCGACGTAGAGCACAGTCCGAATGTATACCGGCGACTGGGTCTCGCGAAACTCCTCTACCTCGCACGCGAGGCTGTATGGCACCTCCTCGTCGAGTTGCTCGAGTGCGGTTTCGCGCACGAGCTCCGAGACGAAGAACCGAACGGAAGCAGTGCTGATTTCGTCTTCTGGATAGAGGAAAGGACTCTCAGGAAGCAGCGCGCCGATCTCCGCGAAGAGCGCATCCACCCCTTCGCCGGTGAGCGCGGAGATGAATCGCGCGTCAGGTACCGCCTCAGCGAGCTCCGTTCGTTCGACGGGACGAATCGCGTCGGACTTGTTGAGCACTGTCCATACGGGCGCCTTGGGCGGCACGTGGAGCTCCGCGGCCTCGACTAAGGAAGGCGGTGTGCGCTCGGTGGCGTCGGCGAGATAGATGACGATGTCGGCGTCCTTGAGCGCCCGCAGCGCGGTGCCGCGCATGGCGCGCTGCAACTCATATCGTGGGTTGAGCAGGCCAGGCGTGTCGAGGATGATCATCTGGACGTCGCCCGCGGTGTGGATCCCGACGACGCGGTCGCGTGTGGACTGGGGCTTATCGCTGACGATCGCCAGCTTCTCCCCCATGACGCGATTGAGGAGGGTGGATTTGCCCGCGTTGGGCTTTCCGACGACAGTGACGATTCCGGCGCGAGGCATTTGAAGAAGGTAGCGGGAGGACGGGAGGACGGGAGGACGGGAAGATGGGAAGAGACGGGATGACGGTATGACGGGATGACGGGATGACGGGAGGACAGGAGGGACGACGGTTCCTGACCTCCCGTCGTCCGGTCCTCCCGTCGTCCTGTCTGTATACGAACAGCCCCTGAACGCGAAGCGCTCAGGGGCTTTTCTGATAGGTGCCGGCGACGGCCTTCTCTCCCGCGTCCTCTCGGACGGAGTACCATCGGCGCTGTAGGGCTTAACGACCGTGTTCGGGATGGGAACGGGTGGGGCCCCTACGCTCTAGTCGCCAGCGTATTGGAAATTCAATTGTGGGTCTGCTCGGTACC
>JBBQDT010000181.1:0-8673 GCA_038319955.1 Gemmatimonadales bacterium
CGCGTCATCTCCTGGACGTTGTTCCAGCCGATCATCTGCCACTCGTTCGTCAGCAGCGGATCGATCCACGCGTTGTACGGGCCGTCGCCGATGGTGTTGTCGTACAGGTACGCCACCGACTCATGCAGGTCGTGGAGCACCTGCGCCTGCTGGCCGAGGTACGTGTTCAACACGTTCTGCGTCAGCTTGAGCGTCATCGCCATCGCGTCGCGATTGTTGTCGTGCGCGACGTAGTGTCCCCAGTAGATGACGTTCGGATATGCCTCGCCGGGATGCGCCATGTGCCAGCGATAGACGTCCACCATGCGGTCGCGGCCATCCACCTCCACGATGGGCGTGATCAACGTGATGAGGTTGTTGCGGATGTTCTTGATGTACGGGCTGTCGTCCACCGCCAGCCGGTACGCCAGCTCCATCAGCGCCGTGGGCGCGCCGGCCTCCGTCGAGTGAATCGTGCCGGTGATGTAGTAGACCGGCGCCGCGGAGCCGGCGATGCGGGCCGCCTCTGCATCGTCCATCCCGATCTTGCGCGGATCGCCGAGCTTTTCCAGCTGCAGGCGGTTCGCGTCCATCTTCGCGATGAGCTCTTCCGATGCCACCGCCACCGCGATCATCTCGCGTCCCTCTTCCGTCGTGCCGATGGAGAAGACCTTCACGCGCGGCGACGACTTCTCGAGCAGTCGCATGTACGCGTAGACCTCCTTCGAGTACGGCAGGTTGTTGCGTGCCCCCGCGATGTCGCCAAGCACGGCTTTCGGCGTCGGCACCGTCCTCGACGCAGGCAGGTAATCCACCAGCGGCGAGAGGAAGAAGGACTCGGTCGTGTACTCCCTGATCTTCCGCGTGTAGTCCTCGTCGATCGGCTGATTGGGGTCGCGACCGGGTTTCGCCGAGGAGAGGTCGACGCTCGCGCCCTGTGGGTGCGCCATCGGTGCGGCGACGAGGACGACGATGAGCGCGAGGAATCCGATGCGAACGGACTGAAGCCGCATGTGTCGATGGTCGGTGTGTGGGGAAGGCCGCCGGTAGCCGGCGGCCGATTCGACTGGGGAAGCAGGTGCCCGTCAGCTCCAGCGCAGATCCGTCTTCGAGAGCGGAAGCGACCGCACGCGTTTGCCCGTGGCGGCGAAAATCGCGTTGCACAGCGCCGGCACTGCCGGTGGCAATGCCGGCTCACCGAGGCCGGTGGGAGCCACGGCGCTCTTCACGAAGTGCACCTCCACGGGCACCACCTGCGAATGCCGCAGCAATTGGAAATCGTGGAAGTTGCTCTGCATGGTGCGGCCCTTCTCGATCGTGATTTCCTGCGCGAGCGCCTGCGCGATGCCATCGAGCACCGAGCCCTGTACCTGGTTTTCGGCGTTGAGCGGATTGATGATCTCGCTGCCGATGTCGCCGACGGCCCACACCTTGTCCACCCTGATCTTGCCCGCCTTGCTCACCGTCGCCTGCACGACTTCCGCGAAGTAGCCCCGGTGGCTGAAGTGGAAGGCCACGCCCATCCCTGTTCCCTTGGGCAGCTTCGTACGGCCCCACCCGGACTTCTCCCGCACGAGCTCCAGCACCGCGCGCGCGCGCTCGCCGTCATACGGGGCAGGCTGCGGTTGGCCGGCTGCAACCGGCGCATCAGGCCTCGCGCTCGCGAGGAGATCGATGCGGAACTGGAGCGGGTCCTTCGAGGCGGCATGCGCCAGTTCATCGATGAACGACTGTACGGCGAACGCGATGCCGTTGCTGCCGGGCGCGCGCAGAAATCCCGTCGGCACGCCGAGCGGCATCACCGAGCTGTCGAGCGCGAAGTTCGGGATGAACCGCGCGGGGAATTCGGTGCCACTGATGTTCGCCGACGCCACGTAGTTCTGCCCTTCGCCGAACGACACGAAGTGATCGCGCCATGCGATGATCTGCCCCTGCGCGTCCACGCCACCCGAGAAATAGTGGAAGCCGGCCGGCCGATAGAAGTCGTGCTGGATGTCGTCTTCCCGGGTCCAGAGCAGCTTGACCGGCACCTTCACTTCCTTCGCGATCCACGCCGCCTCGACCATGTAGTCGTTGTTGAGGCGCCGGCCAAAACCGCCGCCCGATCGCGTGATGTGCACGAGGATGTCCGCGTCCTTCATGCCGAGCGTCTGCGCGACGAGCGCGCGGCCACTCTGCGGATTCTGCGATGGCGCCCACATCTCCAACTGCCCATCAGCCTTCATGTGGGCGGTGCAGTTCTGCGGTTCCAGCGAGGCGTGGGCGATGAACGGATAGAAGTACTCGCCGTGGACGGTCTTCGCGGCGCTCGCCATCGCGGCGTCGACGTCGCCATCCTTGCGGAGCGAACGCTGGGCCGGCTGCTTCGACAGCACCGCGGCCTGCGCGGCGAAACCCGCGCTGCTCTGCTGTGCCGTTGCGCCCTCGTCCCACGTCACCTGCAGCTTGGCTCGCGCGCTCTTCGCCTGCCACCAGCTGTCGGCCACAATGGCGACGCCAGGCAACAGGCCGTTGAGCACCGTGCCGCCCTCGACGACGAACGCGTGACGCACTCCGGGCATCTTCTTCAGCGCCTCCACATTCGCGGCCTTCACCTTGCCCGCGAACACTGGACACTTCACGAAGGTGGCGTACAGCATGCCGGGCATCGTGACGTCGATGCCGTACATCGGCGTGCCCATGACCACTGCGCGCGTGTCCACGCCGCGCGTCGGTTGGCCGATGATCGAGAAGGTCTTCGGGTCCTTGAGCGGAATCGTCGCGAGATCGGGGGTGGTGACGGACGCTGCCTTCGTTGCAAGCTCGCCGTACGACATCGAGCGGTTGCTCCCGGCATGACGGACGACGCCTTTCGCCGTCTCGCATTCCGCCGCGGGAACCCCCCACGCCTGCGCCGCAGCGGACACCAGCATCGCTCGGCCCGCTGCGCCCACGCGGCGCATCGGCAGCCAGTTGTTCGGCGTCGCCGTGCTGCCGCCGGCCGTCTGGCCCTGAAAATTCTTCGTGTCGAGTGGCGCCTGCTCGATCCGCACGTTCTTCCATTCCACGTCCAGCTCCTCGGCGATCAGCATCGGGAGCATGGTCTTCACGCCTTGACCCACCTCGGGGTTCTTGGCCGTGATCGTGATGATGCCGTCCGGGGTGATGCGGATGAACGCGTTGAGGGTCGCATCGGCAGCGGAGACGCCACCAGGCGACTCCGCCGCACTGAGCGGCTCGAGATAGCTCGCGAGCAGGATGCCGCCGCCGGCGATGGCAGAGACGCGGAGAAAGTCGCGACGGGTGACGATCGCGATGTCGCTGGACGTTGCCGTCATGGCGCGCTCCGCTGCAGGCGCTTGGGTGCACCACCCTGCGTCGTCGCCACTTTCAGCTCCGCGGCACGATGGATGGCGGCGCGAATGCGCAGGTAAGTGGCGCAGCGGCAGATGTTGCCGTTCATCGCCGCGTCGATGTCGGCGTCAGTGGGCGATCCGTTCTTCGCGAGGAGCGCGGCCGCGGACATGAGTTGTCCTGCCTGACAATACCCGCACTGTGGCACGTCGAGCTCCTCCCACGCCTGCTGCAGCACGTGCGTGCCGTCGGGGGAGAGTCCCTCCACCGTACCCACCTCCTTGCCGGCCACGGCTGCCACCGGGGTCACGCATGAACGCGTTGGCACCCCATTCACGTGGACGGTGCAGGCGCCGCACTGCGCCGCCCCGCAGCCGAACTTCGTACCCTTGAGCTCCAGCGTGTCCCGGAGCGTCCAGAGCAGGGGCATGTCGCCCGGGACGTCGACTGTCTTCGCTTGCCCGTTGACCTTGAAGCTGACCTTCATGGGAGTCTCGATCGGAGAGGTGGGTCGTTGGCGCACAATGTGGGACGGGAGCACCCCACCGTCCAGTTGGAATCATCGCACTCCCTCTTTCAACGCGGCAAGGCCGCCTCCTGTTGCGGCGCGGCCGGTGCCGGAAACGCAACCAGGGCCGGTCCCGTGTGGGACCGACCCTGGATGCCGCTCTGGAGAGTGCGCGAAGGCGCTACGGCAGAGCAGACGGTGGAGCGTCGCTTCAGCTGGAAGCGATGATGTAGCCGGAGCGCAAATCGTCGGTGTCGACGGTGGCGGCAGCCGCTACCTGAACGACGTGGCGATCGGAATGCTGCGCGTTCGAGATCTTGGTTCCGACGAGCACCAGGGCGACTGCACCCATCGTGAGCGTCAGGGCGATGTTACGGTTCATCTGTAGTCTCCGGAAGAGCGATGCGCGGGGCGCATCACGAGTCGAGTATCAGTGAGTGGACAGCGGGGAAAGCCAACCTGAGACGGCGATGCGACGTCGGGTGATTACTGACCCGCCATCGGAGTGTCGCCATTCTCTGCTACCACATATCCACTGAAGTGCTTGATTCGACGGGAGACCAGGCCGGCCGCGGCATTCACGGAAGTCTGCAGGCTCGAGTCGGAGAGCGACTCGTCCACGCACACGACATTGAATGGTCCGCAGTACTTCATGACCGTCATGTTCGAGAGTGTCTCGGCGTTCGTGACGTAGAGAAAGAGCTTCACATTGCGGGCGGGGTTGAAGCGCATCGCAGGAGCGAACTCGATGCTCGGATGGTTCGTCGCAGCGTTCTTCACCACTGCGGTGATCGTCACCGGCAGCGACTCGGGCGTGCAGGCGTCGTTCCACTTGTCCGGACCATACGAGGTGGTCGCGAGTGTGCAGACCGAGCCGCCCGGCAGCTCGAGCGAGCTGGCGCCGAGCTGGATGGTTTGCGCCTCGTTCGGGTTGATCGTGAAGTTGTAGACGCCATCGATCACGCCCACCAGGGCCTTCGATGCGTCCATCGGCTCCATGCGAGCCGCAGCGGGGGAGGTCGAGTCGCCGGCGCACGCTGCGAGCAGCATCGCGGAGACGACCATGAGAGAAACTCGGTATGCGGTGGATCGAGCCATCGTCGGCGTGCGCATAAGGCGGTTGTCCTTGTCGAGTCTTGCGACTCGGTGAGAGACGGAAAGTGCAGGGTCACCGCGGCGAGGAAGTCACCGCTGGCGACTCCACAGTAGGCAATGCAGAGGCCAAGATGTCCCATTGTCAGATTGTCCGCATTTTAGTGTCAAATAACTGGCCATATAGGTCAGTTCGGCCAGCATGTCCTCCCCTCGGACCAACCTGACCGAACGTCCGCCATTAGAGCATGCATGCAAAACGCCAAAATGCGGGCGTTATGCAAACCCGTGCCGAGTCACGGCCTCAGCACTTCGTCCTGCTCTGCGCCAAATCGCGCCGCTAGATTGCCGAGTGTGCGTCGCTCGACCTGACCCTGATTCCGAAACACCGATGTCAATGACTTCGCGCGACTTGACCGGACGAGTGGCTGTCGTGTCTGGAGGTTATGGGGTCCTTGGGGGGAGCCTCGCATCCGGACTGGCTGCCGCCGGCGCGCGTATCGCCATACTCGGCAGGCGCCGCGACGCCGCCGAGGCAAAGGCGGAGGAAATCCGCGCCACGGGGGCCGAGGCCATGGTGATCGTGGCCGATGTGCTGGACGACACCGAGGTGCGTGCCGCACGCGACGAGCTGCTGCGAACGTGGGGCCGCGTGGACATCCTCATCAATGCCGCCGGTGGCAATGTCATGCGCGCGCGCAACGACCACCGCAGCATCTTCGACGTTCCGCTCGACGCCTTCGACGAGGTGCTGCGCCTCAACCTGCACGGAACGGTGATTCCGGCCCTCGCATTCGCCGAGACGATGGCCGAGCAGCGGTCGGGCTGCATGGTCAACATCTCCTCGATGGCCGCGAGCCGCGTGTTGAGCGGCGTGTTGGGTTATTCCATCGCGAAGACCGGCGTCGACAGCTTCACGCGGTGGATGTCAGTGGAGCTGGCACGCAAGCACGGCGACGGTTTGCGCGTGAACGCCATCATGCCGGGGTTCTTCGTGACGACGCAGAACCGCAACGTGCTCATCAACGAAGACGGCAGCTATACGGATCGCTCGAACAACATCATCGCCCACACCCCGATGGGACGCTTCGGCCGTCCGGAGGAATTGATCGGCGTTGTGCAGTGGCTATGCAGCGATGCGGCGTCGTTCGTGACTGGGGCGGTCATACCCGTGGACGGTGGGTATAGCCTGTTCAGTGGCGTTTAAGAGGGAAGAGGAAAGAGGGAAGGGATCACTTCTGTTTGACCGAGACTCCGGCGCGCCCAGTCGCTTCTGCGCGGATGATCAACCCATCGCGCGTCACGAACAGCCCGCGCTCCGATACGGAGTCGACCGTCGCCGTGAGGGTCAGGGCGTCGCCGATCTTTCGATTGAGGCCCTCGAGCAGCAGTGCTCGCCCGCGATCGAGCGCCGGCGTGATCGAGATACGCGCCCGCTTGCGCATCTCTGTACGCAGCTCGTCCGACCTGAGCCACGAGTACGTCTGCAGCAGCTTGCTGTCGCTCTGCAGATCGAAGTCCAGATCCGGAACGGCGATCATCGCGCGCGCGCGATCGATGACCGGTGTGCCCACGAGCTCCACCGTGCCGTTGGCGTCGCCCGTGAAGCTCACGCTCAGCGCGAGACGCCCCTTCGACTTCGGCAGCACGCTCACCTGGCGCACTTCGATTGTCTTTCCCGACTGCGTGAACGATTTCTCCGCCAGTGCCGCCGTCAGCTCGCGTGAGGCGACGCCATAGTCAACCACGCCGTCGAGCACCACGTGAAATCCCTCCGACGCGCTGTCGCGCTCGAGCCTGGGCAGTGCCGTGCGCACAACCGCTGGCTCGCTCGTGCCCGTCACCACGCGCGGGTGGGCATCGAGGCTCACCGGCACGATGAGGATCTTCTTGCGGCCGCTCACGTGACCCACGCGTAACCGTTCGGGACCGAGGAGCAGCCACACGCCCTCGCGCAGTTGGATCGGATGGGCGAGCATCGCCCACCATTCGGTCACATGCTCCGTGAGGTCGACCGAGCTGACCTTGCGATCGATGTTGGGCAGCTGGCTCTCGATCCCAGCCCGCGCGGCATCGACGACGCGGGCGGTGACGTCGTGGCGGAGGATGCTGACGTCGCACCGGTCGCGTTGAGCGCTGCTCGCAGGCTCGACGCGCACGATCTGCGCCTTCGACACCAGGTGAAAGTCATCGGAAAGGCCAATCGGGGTCGCGAGCTCCACGACGACGCGCGGCCGCTCGTCGCCACCGCCGCAGCCTGCGCTGAGGGTCGGCCCAAAGATCGGCTTGTAGTAGCCCCGCGCACTGTAGGCGAACGTCGCGCGCAGATGCAGCAGGTTCCCGTCCGCGAATGCCGTAAATGGTCCGCGCACGGCCTCGAAGGCGTAATGCTTCCGGCTGTCGTCGCCCACCGTCTTCACACTGTCCATGGATCCGAAGGTGGTCGGCACGATCTCCTCGACGAGTCGCAGCACTGCGGAAAAGTCGTATTCGAGCGGCACGCTGAAACGCGACAACTCCGCGGGGCCGGGCGCGGGCGCCGCCACGTCAGGCGGTTCCGGCGTCGTCGACGGCGCTTCACGCGTGCATCCAGCCACGAGCGCGAGCAGCAACAGGGAGCGTACCGAAAGGCCAGGCGTCATCGATCTCCAACGTCCACGTGCGGTGGTCCGGCATGGAGCGCATCGCTCGTGAAGTCTACAGCGATTCGCCAGGCTCTGCGTTGCGCCCGGATCCTGCATTCGTGCGGCGCATGCCATCGTCGGAAGGGTCGCCAGCGACGCCACCCCGCGGATTCGACGCGCCCTCGGGTCGTGATCACGTGGTACGCAACTGGTCGGCCGTCGTCGCGCTCGCCGTCATGGCGCTGCTGGCGTTCGCGGCACTCGGCCAAGGCGTGGTGCAGCGTGAGACGTCGCTCTTCGACGTGGCTGTGCGCAACTGGGTCCGCGGCAACCAGATATCGCCGGTATACGTGTTCGCCCAGGGGCTGTCGCGGTTTGGGTCCGTGACGCCGCTCGTCGTTGTCGCGCTCGCCGCGGCGCTCTACCTCGTCGCTCGTCGCCGGTTCCTGGTGGCCTTGCCGGTGCTGCTCGCGCCCGCGTTCGGCGTCATTGCCTATGTCGCACTCAAGAACCTGTTCGCCCGTGCGAGGCCATCCGCGCTCGCGGCGGCGATCGAAGGGACGTACTCGTTTCCCTCCGCGCACGCTACCTCCTCCGCCGCGATCTGCTGCACACTCGCCTACGTCTACTGGCGCGAGCACCTGGTGAGCAGCGGCGTAGCATTGGGGTTCGGCCTGGTGGTTCCATTGCTCGTGGGCCTCAGCCGAATTTACCTCGATGTCCACTGGACCACGGACGTCCTTGGCGGATGGAGTGCGGGAGTGCTTGTCACCACGATATCCGCCGCGCTGTACAATGGTATCCGGCACCAGCAGGCGGGTCGGCCGACAACAGGGGAAGGGACGTGATGGCGCACCGTGGGATAGTCGCCGCCGTTGGGATGGCGCTCTGTCTTCTCGCACCGGCGGAACGCGCGCGCGCGCACGGCTCCGCGGTTCTCCTCGAGGGACGCGACCTCCGCCTGCTCGCGGGCGCGACACTCGGTTCCGCGGCGATGATCGCGATCGACACGCGCGTGGCCAACTTCATGACCGACTCCGGCTTTCACGCACGACATCCGGGATTCACCACCGCGGCCTTCGGCGCCAGCCGCTCCACGGAGACGGTGTTGATGATCGCCGGTGGCCTGGTGTGGGG
>JBBQDT010000182.1:0-8573 GCA_038319955.1 Gemmatimonadales bacterium
CTCGGTCGAATAGCGGAACCCCAAACCGACCACCTGCGACGACCGCGCCGATGTACTCGGCGAGAACGGCGCGCAGAACGCGCACGTCGTCGTCGCGGGGCCCACCTCATATGACGTCGCGCCTCGGCGTTCGTAGCCGTAATGGCCATCGAGCGCGAACCAGTCGCCGAAGAGCAGTCGCGGCGTGACGTCCAGCCCGATCACCGTGCCCGCGGTGCTCGTCGTCGCCCCGAATACCGGCGTGACATAGAACGCGTCCGGATCGCCCAGCACCGGTCCCTCCATCGTGCGCGGCAGCGATTTCACGAAACGTCCCGCGATCGTTGCGCCGAGACGGCCCTTGATGACGTCCATCGCCGACCGCAGCTCGATGCCCGATCCGTCGCCATCCGAAACGCTTCCCAGCCGGCGCGTCGAGTCGGCGAACTGCGGCTGGTAGCGAAATGCGCCGCCCACGACGATTCGCGTCTGAACGCCGCGGATGGGAAGCGTGTCGAGCTGAAAGTTGTCGAGCAGGAGGTACTGCGCGCCGAGCGTGAAACCGTTGAGCTTGAGGCTGTTCGTCGTCTGGATGGAATCGAGCCCGCCGCCGAGCGGACTCTCGAGCAGGCCATGCACGCCGTTGCGTCCCTGCAGGTCGATGTAGGAGAACGGAGCGTCGGTGCTGAAGACATCTGCCGCAGCACCGGCAGCTGCCCCGAGATACTTCTGCACCTTCGCGTTCAGGAGGGCGCGCTGGTCATGAATGCGGCCGGCGAGATCGCCATTCGTCCTTGGCGCGATGAACGCCGTCGCGGAATCGGTGCCGAGCGCCGCCTTGACGGCGGCCGCGAACTGCAGTGCTGCCTGTCGCGTGGACGTGGCATCCGCCGTGTTGGCGAGCACTGTCGCACAACCCGCCGCATTCGGATTGCCGGGGCAATTGGTGAGCAGCTTGCCGAGACTGTCGGCGGCGCCCTGAAAACCGGCGAAGACCTGCTGGTTCGCCGTGGCAGCGTTGCGTCGCAGGCGATCCGGTACCCATCCGACATTGCCCGTCGAATCGAGATGGCCGAGCGAATCGAGATTCATGCGCAGCTGGATATTGCGCCGCGTCTGCACGAGAGGAACGAGCACGCCGATGCTCAGCCGGCGCGTGAGCCCATACTCGAAGGCGATGGGCGTGGTGACGATGCGGACGTCGGTACGGGCGGCGAGGCGTCCAAAGGTCAGCCGAGTGAGCGGACTGTTGGTGAGCGCCTGGAGCCCCTGCTCGAGAGGCGCCAGCCGCGGAAACTGGCGCGGTCCGAGTGAGTCGGTGGCGATGTCATCGCTGAGTGGGCGCCGGCCGGCCGACGTGAATCGCTCATCGAAGCGTGTCCACAGCGTCGTCACCTTCATGCGGAGCACGCCCTTCGGTACGGGCGCCGCGTCGTCGGCGTGCGACGCGTAGACCTGCGCGTGCAGCGTGGCGAACGGCGCTGACGTCAACACGGCGCCCAGCAGGGCAATGAGCCAGCGGCGTCGCGCGTCGGCAGGGCGCGGCTGCGATCTATGTCGTACGAGCGAAGGCATGGGCCCGAAGGTTATCATTGGTGCGCACGCCCATCAACTTCACACGCACGCTTACGTGACACACACTGCGCTTCCGAACGTTCCCTGGCAGCTGACGGGCAATCACTGGCTCGCGCTGCCATGCATTCATCCGGCGGACGGAGCAATCTATGCGATCGGCGTGCTGCACCGTGGTGCGCGTGCGGCGGTGGAGTTCGCCGGGAGCGCGGGATTCATCGACGGCGAAGGTCCGGCGCTACTCAAGCCAGTGATCGAAATCGACGACGCGGTGCAGGACCTGTCGGCGGGGACAATGGTGTGGGAGCGCGCCGCCGCATGGCTGCCGACCTTCACCTGTACCTTGGGAGACGTCATCGTGCGCGGCACCGTGTTCGCGCCCTATGGCCGCGACGCGGACGTCGCCGGCGCCGTGTACGTGTTCGGCCTCGAGAATCGTGGCGCTGCCAACCGGCGTATCACCGTGCGGATGGAAGGCCAGCTCGGCTACCGGCAGATCCGGGTTCGCACAGGGCGTCCCGCCGAGGACGCATCGCGCGTGTCGCGCACCACGGAGGGTCTTGTCCTTCTCGAGGGCAGCGCGCAACCGGGACTGGCGGCGCTCGCGCTCTGCACCGATGGCGACGCCACGGTCGCGGTGCTGGACACCAGCTTCACGATGTCGCGCACGGTGGAGGTCGGCCCCGCCGCGAGCGGGCAGGCGGCGTTCTATCTCGCCGCCGGCCCGGAACGTGACGGCGCGGAAGCGACGGCCGCGGTGCTGCAACGGCGCGGGTGGCGTGCACTCCTCGCGAGCACGCGTGAAGCCTTGCAACAGCTCGAGCAGAGTACGGGCGCCGAGGCGATCGATCGGCTCATCAATCGCAACCTCCTGTTCGCGTACTTCTACGGTGTGGGCCGGGCGCTCGACGACGCGCACTACTATCTCGTCCGCACCCGAGTCCCGTGGCATGGTGCGGGCGTCACCGTGCGCGATTGGGACGCGCTCATGTGGACGCTGCCGGCCATTCAACTCGCCGACACCGGACTCGCGCGCGAGCTCCTCCTCCGCATGTGCGAGCTGCACGCCTACGCGCCGGGGCGAGGCGTGCACTATCTGGATGGAACGCTGTTCGAGCCGGGGTTCGCCATTGAAGGGGTCGCCGCGTATCCGATCGCCGTGGACCGGTACATTCGCGATACGGGCGACGACGCGATGGTCGATGAGCCCGCGATCGGCGACGCGCTTTACCTCACGAGCGACGACCTCAAGGATCGGCGCGACTCGCGTGTGCCGCTGTACTCCACCGATGTCACCACCTCGGGTGACGTGGCCGCGCATCCCTTCACGCTCCACGGCAATGCGACCGTCGCGCAGGCGCTGGAAGTGCTGCGTCGCACGCTCGACGAGCAAAGCGCTCGAGAGGTGGAGGATCCCGCCGCGGTGCGCGCGGCGATCAAGCGTCACTTCGCGGCAGACCGCGATCCGAAGGGCAAGTTTGCCGCATCGATCGACCTCGCAGGCCATCGGTCGGAAGAGGACGTGGCCTCGGCGAGCGCGCTCTGGCTTCCACTCTATGAGGCGGTCGATCGCCAGGATTCGCTCTATCGTCGTACGGTAAAGGCGATCGGACCCGATAGCGGCTCGCTCGTCCGGCAGATCGGCCGCCTGCTCGGGCCTGATGGCGAGAAGGTTCTGGAGTGGTTGCGGCGTGCGCCGCTCCATGGCGGACTCGCCGCCGAGGTCGTGGACGAGAACGGACTCGCTGTGTCCAACGGGGGAGATGCCGCACTCTCAGGCTTGCTCGCGGCCACCGCATGGCACGCCGTCCACGTGCTCGGCATGAAGGGATGATCGGCGCTTCAACTTCCCTTTGCTCGTTCACCTCGGATATATTGGGGCTCGTGCGGGAGTAGCTCAGTTGGTAGAGCACAACCTTGCCAAGGTTGGGGTCGCGGGTTCGAGTCCCGTCTCCCGCTTTTCATCAGGTGATTGGGGCACCACGAACGGGGGAGCTGACGCTCCCCCGTTTGCGCTCGGATCGGCTGGGCGCCGGGATGGCGAAACTGGCAGACGCGCGAGACTTAAAATCTTGTGTCCGCAAGGACATCCGGGTTCGATCCCCGGTCCCGGCACATCGCTGTTCGCATCGATCGACTCGCTCGCATCACGAACTCGCCGCTGCCACGCGCTAGCGTGATGCTTGTGGATCGCGCCGCGAGCCTCGCCGCTGCTCGCCGCGGTGACCCGACTCGTCGAGCGCCCGCGCCTGCTCACCAGGGGCAACGTTCACCGCACACCTTTCCGCGCTCACCGCCGCACGGACGCGGCGAGATGGCGACGGCCTTTGCGAGCATGGGCGACGGCCGGGCAGTTGCGCCCGTGATCGCAGTACCAGCCATACCTGTCGAAAAACACGAGATGGCTCGTCGCCTTTCCATCAACGCGTTCGATGATTCGCAACAGGACCTGCACGGACGTGCCCGGCCCACACTTCCTGACGGGGTCGAGCTCCTTGATGTCGACTTTTACGGCGGGGCGCGACACCACCGGCTTGGCCTGCTTGCGTGAAGCAACCGTCTTCCGCTTCTTCACCGGTTTCTTCTTAGGAACAGCCCGATTGGTCGTCCTGACCGACTTCTTTGCGGTTTGGACGTTACGAACGGTCCGTTTTCGTGCAACTTTCTTGACTTTCGCCACATGTGCTCCTAAACTATGTAACGGACGTCACCTCATTTCGGTGAATGTTCGGTGTCTCAATCTAGAGCGGATTGTAACGTATGTCAACTGAAGTAAGTGGCGAGCAGGACATTTCTGAGGGTGTCGCAGAACTGACCGCGCTTGGGAAACGACTGGAGATACTCCGCATCGAGCGAGGAGTCTCGAAGCAGCGTCTCGCCCGACACGCCGGAACGTCGCGTCAGCAACTCTGGCGCGTCATGACGGGCAAGTCGGAATTGACGCACTCATTGCGAGAGCGTCTCGCCTCGGCGCTCGCGGTGGAATCGGCGACCCTCGTGGCGGGGCAGCACGTTCCCACGCACGCGCTGTCGGCCGAGATCTCCGCTGCCCGCATGAGCGCGGTCGGGACCGCCGGTCCCGCGGTGACAATCGACCAGTATCTCGCCGAACCGCAACTCCTCATCACCACGTTGCGCACACTGCCGTCCGGTGGTGCCGGTCGCCGTCTCAAGCGCGCGCTGCTCAATGCGCTCGAAGATCTCGCCCTCGACACCGGCTACTCGCTCCCTATCGACTACTCCGAGATTCACAGTCGCGTGTTGGCGGGAGACCTCTGAACTCCGGGATGAGAGGACGATAGGGCGATAGAGATCACACGAGGCGCGCCGAATGTCGGTGCGCCTCGTTCGTTTCCTGTCCCTGTTGGTCTAGCGCCTCCTGATATCCCTTTTCGAACGCGTGCGACTAATTTGTCTCCCATGACCGACGTCGTCGCGCTCGCCGCCGAACTACTCGCCATTCAATCCTCCACGGGCAAGGAGGGTCCGGCCGTCGACTTCGTCGCACGCTGGCTCATCGCCCGCGGGTGGAACGTCACTACGCAGGAAGTCACGAAGGGACGCGCCAACGTGTGGGCCTCGCGCGCCGGGCACGGCGTGACCTTCTCGACACACCTTGACACCGTGCCGCCGTACATCGCACCGCGCATGGAGAAGAACCGTCTCTACGGTCGCGGCTCGTGCGACGCCAAGGGCATCGCGGCGGCGATGCTGTGCGCCGCCGAGCGTCTCGCCGAATCAGGTGAGCAGCGGGTCGACCTGCTGTTCGTCGTTGGCGAGGAGAAGGGATCGGACGGGGCGCGGGCCGCGAACCACCTTTCCGCCACGAGCAGGTTTCTCGTCAACGGCGAGCCCACGGAGAGCAAGCTCGCCTCCGGGGCAAAGGGCTCGCAACGCGTCATCGTGCGCACGCGCGGCCGCGCCGCCCATTCGGCGTACGCCGAGCTTGGCGTCTCCGCCATCGAGCCAATGCTCGCGCTGCTGCCCACCGTGAGCCAGCTCCCGCTGCCCACCGATCCCCTCCTCGGACAGACGACCGTGAACATCGGCACGATTCACGGCGGCACCGAGGCGAACATCATTCCCGCACTCTGCGAGTCCGAGCTCATGTTTCGTCTCGTGAGCGACGTCGCCCCGCTGCGTGAAGCGATCGTGAAGTGGGCGGAGGGCAAGGCCGAGCTGGAGTGGGGCTCGCACATCCCGACGCAGCGCTTTCACACGATCGACGGTTTCGAGGTCGCGCCGGTGGCCTACACGTCGGACATTCCTCTCCTCAGCCGATGGGGTATTCCATTGCTGTTCGGACCCGGCTCCATCCACGTGGCGCACACGACCGACGAGTACATCGACGTCGAGGAGCTGCGCCATGCGGTCGACGCGTATGAGCGCATCGCGCGCGCGGTGCTGGCCTCATGAGCAGCGTCCCCGATCGCCGCACGGCAGTGGCCGTCCTTGGCGCCACGGGCGCCGTGGGCCAGACGTTCATCAAGCTGCTCGCGGACCATCCCTGGTTTCGCCTTGCCGAGGTCGCGGCATCGGAACGATCGGCGGGCAAGACATATCGCGAGGCCACGAGGTGGGTGGGCAGCAGCGACATGCCCGAGTCGGTTCGTGACATGGTGGTGCTGCCCTGCGATTCCACAGCCGTCTCGTCACCGCTCGTCTTTTCGGCGCTCGATGCCAGCGTCGCTGGCGACGTCGAGATGGCGTTCGCGAAGGCCGGCCGGATGGTGCTCAGCAATGCGAAGAACTTCCGCATGGAGGCGGATGTTCCGCTCGTCATTCCCGAGGTGAATGCGGACCATCTCGCGTTGCTCGGTGTGCAACGCACCAACCGTGGATGGAAGGGCGGCATCGTCACGAACGCGAACTGTGCGTCGATCATGGCGGTGATGCCGCTGGCGCCGCTGCATGAGGCGTTCGGCATCAAGCGCGTGTTCATCGCGACGATGCAGGCCGTGTCCGGTGCAGGGTATCCCGGCGTGCCATCGCTCGACATTCTCGGCAACGTCATTCCGTTCATCGGTGGCGAAGAGTCGAAGATCGAGAGCGAGATTCAGAAGATGCTCGGCCGGCTGGTGGACTCGCGGGTGGAAGCCGCACCGATCGTCATCAGTGCGCATGCGAACCGCGTTCCCGTCGAACATGGCCACACCGTGTGCATGTCGGTGGAGTTCGAGACATCCGTGAATGCCGGCATGGCACTCGAGGTGCTGCGTGGGTGGAAGGGCAAGCCGCTCGCGCGTGGGCTTCCCAGCTCGCCCGAGCATCCGCTGCTCGTCACCGACCTGCCCGACCGGCCGCAACCGCGGCGTGATGTCGACGTGGGGGAGGGCATGACAGTCACGGTGGGACGCGTCCGCGATGACACGCTCTTCCACGTAAAGCTGGTCGCGATGGGGCACAACACCATTCGCGGCGCCGCCGGCGCGTCCGTCCTCAACGCCGAGCTGCTCGTTGCGCAAGATCAGGTGAAGATCGCGTGATCGTCTGCAAGTTCGGCGGCACGTCCGTCGGCGATGCGGAATCGATCGCGCGCACCGCGTCGATCATCGGACAGCGACGCGATCGGCAGCCGATCGTCGTCGTCAGCGCACTGGGTGGCACCACCAATCAATTGCTGCAGATCGCCGAGCAGGCGGCGAAGGGACAGCTCATCGGCGCGCTGCGGGCCGTGGAGGGCTTGCGCGACAGGCACCTGGCGCAGACCGAGCTGTTGCTCAGTGACGACAAGAATGCGTCCGCCGACATCTGCGGTGAGCTGTCCGCGATGTTCGACGAGCTGGCGCACCTCGCCGAGGCGTTGCGCACCTTGGGCGACCTCACGCCGCGTTCGCTCGATACCATCGCGTCGCTCGGCGAACAGCTGTCGTCGGTGCTGGTGGTCGCGGCGTTTCAGCAGACGGGATTGAACGCCGAGCATGTGGACGCACGGCAGGTGATGATCACCGATTCGCAGTTCACGCGCGCCGAACCGCAGCCTGATGCGATTGCCGAAGCGTCGCAGCGGATCATCATGCCCATCGTGCGCGCCGGGAAGATTCCTGTGTTGGGTGGCTTCATCGGGTCCGCGGAAGGCACGGGCATCACGACGACGCTCGGGCGCGGCGGGAGTGACTACAGCGCGTCGCTGGTGGGTGCGGCGCTCCAGGCCGAGGCGATCGAGATCTGGACGGATGTGGACGGCATGTTGACGTGTGATCCGCGCGTAGTGCCCGAAGCGCAGCTCATCGAGCGCATCGGCTTCGAGGAGGCATCGGAATTGGCGTCGTTCGGTGCCAAGGTGCTGCATCCGAGCACGATCGCGCCGGCCGTCATGCGCGGCATTCCGGTGTGGGTGCTGAACTCGCGGCGCCCGGAGGGCAGCGGCACGCTCATCACCTTCGACTCACCGCGTCGAGCCGTGACGGCCATCGCCGGCAAGAGCGGTGTCACGCTGCTCAAGGTGCGCAGTCCGCGCATGTTGCTCACGGAGGGCTTCATGCGCCGTCTGTTCGAGGTGTTCGAGAATCATCACACGTCGGTGGACGTGGTGGCGACGTCCGAGGTGAGCGTGTCGGTGACCATCGACGACGCGTCGCGGCTCGAGGCGCTGGTGGTCGATCTCCGCTCGCTCGGTGACGTGACCATGGAGCGGAATCGCGGCATCGTGTCGATCGTGGGAAATGGCCTCAGCGACGGGGGCGCGGCGATGGCGAAAGCGCTCGAGGCCATTGGCGACCTGCGGGTCCACATGCTGTCGTTGAGCTCGAGCGGCATCAACCTCACCGTGGTCGTGGACGGCGAGCACGTGCATCCCGCCATGCAGCGGCTCCACGCGGCGTTCTTCGCTCGCGAAGCGACAGTCTCGTGACGGCGACGAGGCTTGCACTGATCGGCATGGGCAAGATGGGCCGCGCGCTCGCGCAGCTCGCGCCGGAGCACGGCTTCGAGGTCGTCGCGGAGATCGATCCGTCGTTCGCCGATGCTCGGACCGTCACGCGCGAGTCGCTCCGCGATGCAGCAGTGGCCATCGAATTCAC
>JBBQDT010000183.1:0-8448 GCA_038319955.1 Gemmatimonadales bacterium
CCTGATTCGGCGCGCAGGGCCACGGGTATGAGCGGACGGAAAGACCGAGCTTCGCGCTCGCGCATGGCATGCACGGCAGCCTTGGCGGCGCCATCGCCGTCATTGCGGCCATCACGCGCGTGCTCCTCTTGCCGCTCACCATTCGCGCGGCGCTCGCTGCCCGGGAGCACCAGGCGCGCATCCGCCTGCTCGAGCCCCAGCTCCACGACCTCAAGGCCAGGCACGCCGGCCAACCTGGCGAGCTCGCCGTGCAGACCGCTGCCCTCTACAAGGAGCATGGCGTCCCCGCACTGCCCAAGGGCACCCTGATCACGGCGCTGGTCCAGCTCCCCCTCGGCGCCGCCGTCTATCAGGCCGTGCGCACCGGGATTTCCGCGGGCAGTCGATTCCTGTGGATCGGCGACCTCACGCGGCCGGACTTCGGGCTCACTGCCGTCGTCGGCGCGCTCGCAGCCCTGAGCGTCGGGATCACCGGCGCGACGCAGCCATCCGGAGCTACCACCGCCGGCATGTCGACCTACGCGATGGCGGTCGTGAGCGGACTCCTCACGATCGGCTTCGCCTTCAGGCTGGCGTCGGGGTTGGGCGTCTACTGGGCGGCATCGAGCGCGGTGGGTTTGCTCCAGCCCGTGATCGTCCACCGAATCGTCGCGCGACGGAGCATCTGAGAACGCTGGCAGCACACCGGGAGGATGCCGCGTAGCACTACATCCTCCTCGTTTGCCTCCAGAGTCACCCGGACCCATGCGCCTCTCTCGTTGCCTCCTCGTCAGCGCACTTTCCCTCGCGCCGATTACTGCCCACGCCCAGAAGAAGGCCCTCACCCAGGCCGACTGGGACAAGTGGAAGTCCATCCAGGGCGCCGCCATCTCCAACGACGGCAAGTGGGCCCTCTACTCCCTCGTCCCGCAGGTGGGCGACGGTGAGCTGGTGCTGCGCGCCACGCAGGGCTCCACCGAATACCGCGTTCCGCGCGGCTACCTCGGCCGCCCGAACAACGTGCCCGGTGGACTCCGGCCGCGCGTCACCGGCAACCCCGAGGACGACCCGCAAGGCACCACCGCCGCGCCGGCCCAGTTCACCGCCGACAGCAAGTACGCCGTCGCGCTGACCTATCCGGTGCAGGCCGAGTTCGACCGCGCGGCGCGCAACCGCCGAGCGGCCGCGGCGCTCCAGACTCGCTCGGATCTCGCCATCGTGAGCGTCGCCGACGGCAAGGTCACGACGATTCCACGTGTGCGTTCCTTCCGCCTCTCCGCCAACAACGGCACGTGGCTCGCCTATGTGCCGGAGGATTCTGCGGCCGCTTCCGATTCCGCCGCACGTGGCGGACGAGGGGGCGCGCCGGCGGATTCGTCGGCGCGCGCGCCCCGACGGCAGTACGGCAACACGCTCGTGATCCGCAACCTTGGCACCGGAGCCGAAGAGCGTCTCACCGACGTGCAGACGTACGCCTTCGATGACAGCGCGAAGGTGCTCGGGTACACGGTCATCTCGCGGCAGCCCGGCAAGGATGGCGCGTTCGTGCGCAACATGTCGTCTGGCGTCACCACGACGCTCCTCACGGGCAGTGGGGACTACAAGGGACTCGCCTTCGACCGCTCTGCGAGCCAGCTCGCGTTCTACTCCAACAAGGACGAATTCGGCACGCCGAAGGCTGGCTACACGCTCTATACGGCGAATCTGAAGAACGGTGGCGCAGCGATCGCTGGCGTGATGAGCGCCAGCGTGCCGAAGGGCATGCGCGTCGCCGACAACTCGCCGCTCACGTTCACGAAGAGCGGCAATGCGGTATCGTTCGGCGTCGCGCCGATTCTCGCCGACTCCGTTCCGTCCGACTCGCTCACGGGCAAGGCGGTGTTCGACCTCTGGCATTACAAGGACGCGCAACTCCAGCCGACGCAGCGCATCAATGCGGCGCGCGATCGCAACCGGTCGTACACGAGCCTCTACTATCCCGCGACGAGGAAGATCGTCGCGCTGGCCGTCGATTCGCTCCCGCAGATCCAGCTGGGCGACGACGGCAAGGTCGTCCTCGGCACCACGCGCGAGCGGTACAACGTCGAGAGCATGTGGGGCGACGGCGGCACGGACGTCTACGTGCTCGACGGCATCACTGGCGCGGCGAAGGTCGTGAAGGAGAAGATCAGCGGACAGGCCGTGCTCTCGCCGGACGACAGGTACATCGCCTATTTCGACAACGCGCGCTGGTACACCTACAACACCGGCAACGGCAAGACGGTGGACGTCACCGGCGCGATGAAGGGCGTGCACTTCGACCAGGAGACACACGACTCGCCGAGCATCGCGCCGTCGTGGGGCGTCGCCGGCTGGACGAAGGGCGACAAGTCGATGCTCGTCTATGATCGCTTCGACCTCTGGGAGGTCGATCCGAACGGCGTGAAGCCGGCCGTGATGGTCACGGATTCCGTCGGCCGAAGGAACAACATCACGCTGCGCCTGATGCGCATCGGTGCCGGTGGCGGCGGCGGGCGTGGCGGTGGCGGCGGTGGTGGTGGATTCGGCGGCGGCGCGGGCAACGACACCGCCAACGTCTATGACGCGAATGCACAGCTGTTCTTCCGCGCCATGAACGAGGAGACGAAGGCGGCCGGCTTCTATCGCGACCAGCTCGGCGTGAACAGGGCGCCCGAGCCGGTCGTCATGGCCGACGTGGCATGGGGCACACCGCTCAAGGCGAAGAACGCCGAACAGTACCTCGTGACCAAGGGGACGTTCGTCGACTTCCCGAACCTGTACACGGGCTCGAGCCTCACAGCCCTCGCGAAGATCTCCGACGCGAATCCGCAGCAGAAGGACTACAACTGGGGCACCGTCGAGCTGGTGAGGTGGATTTCGAGTGACGGCTTCGAGCAGAAGGGATTGCTGTACAAGCCGGAGAACTTCGATCCAGGCAAGAAGTATCCGATGGTCTCGTACTTCTATGAGCAGCTCTCGAACAGCATGCACAACTACGTGCCGCCCAATGGTCGCAACGTCATCAACCCCACGCACTACGTCTCGAACGGCTATCTCGTGTTCGAGCCGGACATCCACTACGAGGTGGGGTATCCGGGTCCGAGCGCGATGAAGTCGATCGTGCCGGGCGTCCAGATGCTGATGCAGCGCGGCTACGTCGACCCGAAGAAGCTCGGCCTCCAGGGCCAGTCGTGGGGCGGATACCAGACGCTGTACATGATCACGCAGACGCAGATGTTCGCGGCGGCGATGGCTGGCGCACCCGTCGTGAACATGACGAGCGCCTACGGCGGCATTCGCTGGGGCACCGGCGTGGCGCGCGCGTTCCAGTACGAAAAGACGCAGAGCCGCATCGGTGGAAGCATCTGGGAGTATCCGACGCGCTATATCGAGAACTCGCCCCTCTTCTGGCTCGACAAGGTGACGACTCCGCTCTTCATCATGAACAACGACGCCGACGACGCGGTGCCCTGGTATCAGGGCATCGAGACCTTCGTCGGCATGCGACGGCTCGGCAAGGAGGTGTACTTCATCGACTACAACAACGACGTGCACAATCCAGCCAGCCGAGCGAACCAGAAGGACATCGCGATGCGGATGCAGCAGTTCTTCGACACCAAGCTGAAGGGCGTGCCCGCGCCGGATTGGATGGTCCATGGCATTCCATACCGCGACAAGGGACGCGATCAGCTCGCCGGGCAGTCGCTGCCGTAACCTTTCGGCGGAGGGGTCGTAGGAATTATCATCTGAATGTGCGAGGGATCTTGCGGCGATCTCGGAAGATCCTTCGCCATCACCTCTAGGCGGCGGAGAACACCCATGGCGCTGGAAGGCTATCCTCCTCCCCTGGGGAGCTCGGCCCAGGGCAGCTACGCCCCGGCTCGGCCGACGAAGTTCTGCCACGCATGCGGCAACGTCATCGACGCGCAGGCATTCGTGTGCCCGCCCTGTGGCGTGTTGCAGGCTGCGCCGCCGGGCATGGAGAGCGAGAAGCGCCTTCTTCCTGCGCTCCTGCTCTGCTTCTTCTTCGGCGTGTTCGGTGTGCACCGTTTCTACGTCGGCAAAAAGGGCACGGGTCTCCTTCAACTGCTGACGCTTGGCGGTCTGGGGGTCTGGGTAATCATCGACCTCATCATGCTGCTCTTCGGCGCATTCACCGATGCAGAGGGTGAGAAAGTCGTCGAGTGGCTCTGAGGCATCGCGTCAGCGATAGCTGAGGCACCTGCAGTCCGGCCTCCGTGCTTGACGCTGACGCCCTATTTCCGGGCGACCGCCATCCCCACCGCTGCGGCAACGGCGAGACTCGCGCCCATCGTGAAGGCGGTGGGCGCGCCGGCATGGTCCCACACGTAGCCGAACATGATTGACGCCGGCAGCGCACCAAGTCCGATGGCGAGATTGTACCAGCCGAACGCGGTGCCCCTGCGCGCCGGCCCCACGAGGTCGGCAATGAGCGCGCGTTCGCTGCCTTCGGTGAGGCCGAAGTAGATGCCGTACACACCGAACAGCGCCCACGCCTCCCACGCCGTGCTCGCAATGGCAAACCCCACATAGACCGCCGCATACAGCAGCCAGCCTGCAATCAGTGTCGGCCCGCGGCCGATGCGATCCGACAGCGCACCGCCCGGCGTGCTCGATGCCGATTTCACCACGTGAAGCGCCGCCCAGAGAATCGGCGCCAGCGCCACCGGGACGCCCAGTTGGTGCGCACGCAGCAGGAGAAACGCGTCGGTCGAGTTACCGAGCGTGAAGAGGAAGATCACCAGCATGATGCGCCAGAATTGCGATCCGAGTGGCTGTGTGAGGTCCGGTGCTTCGCGCGAAACGGCGGCCGCGCGCGGGATCTCCTTCACTCCGATGATCACCACGATCACCGACAGCACACCGGGAATTGCCGCGAGCCAGAACACCGTGCGCAGTTCCGCCCAGTGCCATGTCAGCACGCCGAAGGCGATGAGCGGCCCCACGACGCCTCCCGCGTGGTCCGCCGCGCGATGGAAGCCGAATGCCCGGCCACGAATGCTCGGGTCCACCGACTCGGCGATCAGCGCATCGCGGGGCGCGTTGCGGAGTCCCTTTCCCACGCGGTCGGACACGCGGATGACCAGCACCTGCGTCGCCGATTGCGCGATGGCCACCAGCGGCCGCATCGTGGACGCAATGGCGTAGCCGACCACGACGAGCGGCTTGCGGGCGCGCATGCGGTCGGACAACCATCCGCTCGCGAGCTTGAGGAGCGACGCCGTGGTCTCCGCAGCGCCCTCGATGGCCCCGATGAAGCTCGCGTTCGCGCCGAGCACCGTCGTGAGGAAGATGGGGAGCAGCGGATAGATCATCTCGCTGGAGACGTCGGTGAGAAAGCTCACCACCGCCAGCGCGTAGACATTCCGTCCCAGTTTCGGGCGTGTCGAGTCGGCCATGACGCATCTTGCGCCGCGGCCTGCCGCGCCGCCATAGATAGGCATGCCTTCCGGCCCGTCGTTTTCGCTCTTCAGTCGGCTCGCACCTGCCCGCGCTCGCCTCGCGGCCAGCGACGACCGGCTGCTCGACACACAGGTCGCCCTCTCGGAAATTCCGTCGCCGACGGGCTCCGAAACAGCACGCGGCGCATCGGTCGCCGAGCGGTTCCAGGCGCTGCTCCTGCGCGATGTCCGCATCGACGCCGTGGGTAACGTGCTCGGCGTGCGGCCTGGCGACACGAGCGATGCTCCTGTCGTCGTCTGCGCGCACCTCGACACGATCTTCCCGGAAGGAACGCCGGTCGGCGTATCGCGCGATGGCGTGCAGCTGTGCGGCCCGGGCATCGTGGACAACTCGCGCGGGCTTGCCGCAATGCTCGCGCTGGCCGAGGCGATCGATGGACAGAAGGTGCGCACACGGCGGTCGATCGTGTTCGCAGCGACCGTAGGTGAGGAAGGGGCCGGCGACCTGCGCGGCGTGAAACACCTCTTCTCGCGCCTGAGCGAGCCACCCTCAGCGTGCATTGCCCTCGACGGCGCTGGCGACGACCGCATCGTCACCAGGGCACTCGGGGCGCGGCGCTATCGCGTGACGTTCCGCGGCACGGGTGGCCACAGCTGGGCGGCATTCGGCGTGGCGAATCCGGTGCACGCCGCCGGCTCCGCGGCAGCGAAGCTTGCGGCGATGCCGCTGCCGCGTTTTCCGCGGACGACACTCTCGGTGTGCCGAATCGGCGGCGGCATCAGCGTCAACGCCATTCCCGACGAAGCGTGGCTCGAGATCGACCTCCGCTCGTCATCGCGCGAGACGCTCGAGCGCTGCGCCGTCGACGTCGATGAGGCTATCCGCGTTGCCGTGCGGCAGGAGAATGCCCGGCGCTCGCCAGGGACACCGTTGCTGACGTGGTCCATCGCGACCATCGGCGATCGCCCGTGCGGCGAGATGGACCCCGATCATCCCCTGGTGCGAGCGGCTCAGTCCGCGACGACGGCGATCGGCCGCACACCGGAGCTCGCGACGGCATCGACCGACGCGAACGTGCCGATCAGCCTCGGCATTCCGGCGATCGCCATCGGGGCGGGTGGTCGCGGCGGTGGCGTGCACACGTCGAGCGAGTGGTATGACAACACGGACGGTACGCTTGGCGTTGCTCGCGCGCTGATGGTACTCGTCGCTGCAGCGGAACTCAGCGGCGCTGACTAGGACACCTGTCGTCCCGAGCCCACACACTTGCCGTCCCGAGCCCAGGCGAGGGACCTGCTCTCCCGCTCTTCCGATCTACGCATACTGACATGCATCGCACACTTCGGCTGATCGCGGTTTCGTTCGCAGTGCTCACGTCGGCCTGCGCAACGGCGCGGGTGTCGCCTGGCCCCAGCACGCCGCGGGCGACGGAACTGCTTCCGGGCCCGAAGCCCGCCGCGTACGTCGGCGCCGACTCCGGGCTCGTCGGCGAGTACGACACCAATGCCGGCGTGCGGTTCGTCATCGAGGACGCCGGCAGGCTCTATCTCCTCGACACAGCCGGTGCGGTGCTGAAGCGCGCAGCGTTGCCGGCCGATGGTATCACGCGCTTTGCCATCAAGCGTCGCGACGTCGGTCCGCGTGTTGGCGAAAATCAGCTCCAGGTGCGTCCGGTCCGGCCCGTTGCCGACGTCCGTGCGGAGGCGCTGGCCGCGACGCCACCTGCGGAGCCAGCGGCGGCGCGCCCGGCGGACCTCGTGGAGCTCACGTCGCTCGACCCCACCATCAAGCTCGAGATTCGCTACGCGACGACGAACAATTTTCTCGGCACCAGAATTTACGACGAGGCGCGCGCGTTCATGCAGCGGCCGGCGGCGGAAGCGGTCGTGCGCGCGAACCAGAAGCTCCGCACGCTCGGCTACGGCCTGCTGATCCACGATGCGTATCGTCCATGGTACGTCACGAAGATCTTCTGGGATGCCACGCCCCTCGACAAGCGGTGGCTGGTCGCCAATCCGGCGCAGGGCTCGAAGCACAACCGCGGCGCGGCGGTGGACCTCACGCTGTTCGACATGGCCACGGGAAAGGCAGTGGACATGCCGAGCACCTACGACGAGAGCACTGGTCGCGCGTATGCCGACTATCCGGGCGGGACGGCGCAGCAGCGCTGGTACCGTGCGCTGCTGCGCAATGCGATGGTCGGCGACGGCTTTATCGTCAACCCCACGGAGTGGTGGCACTTCGACTACACGAGCTGGCGCGACTACGCGCTCGGCAACGTGGCGTTCGACCGGATCGCGAAATAGTGTCGTCCCGCGCCAACGGCGAGTGAGCTGTTCTTCAAACGCCCTTGATGCGCGAATGATCGGTGATGTTCAACTCACCGTTCATGCCATCGATCGTCACGTCGTCGCCGATGAGCGACCGCGTGAGCTTCGAGTTCGCCACCTTGCTGCGCTTCCCCACGACGCTGTCGGACAGCGTGGAGCCGTCCACCGTGGTGCCGCTACCGAGTGAGACGTTCGGTCCGATCGTCGAGTTCGTGATGGTGACGTCGTCCTCGATGTACACCGGATCGTTGATCGTCACGCCGTCGGGTGCTGTCTTCGGCCGCCGTGCACCGCCCTTGTTCAGCACCGTGCGATTGGTGTCGAGCAGGGTGCCGACTTCACCAGCGTCGTACCACCCCGACACCTCGATCACCTTGATCTTCGCACCCTGGTCGATCATGTACTGGAACGCGTCCGTCAGGTAGAACTCGCCCTTGTTCTTCGGCTGCGTGAGGACGTGGTCGATGCCCTCGTAGAGCAGCTTCCAGTTCTTCATGTAGTAGAGGCCGATGTTCGCGCTCTTCGAGATGGGCGTGCTCGGCTTCTCCACGATCTGCGTCATGTTGTCGTTCTCGTCCTTCACCACGACGCCGAAGCGCTGGTAATCCTCGACTTCCTTCACCCAGATGATCCCGTCGGCATCGGTGGTCTTGAGCACGGAGAGGTCGGTCTCGAAGATCGTGTCGACGAAGATGATGAGGACATCCTGGTCGAC
>JBBQDT010000184.1:0-8442 GCA_038319955.1 Gemmatimonadales bacterium
GTAGGTGGTCCACGCGTCCGGACTGAAGTACGATGAGATGCCAAAGAACAGCAGCACCAGTGATATGACGGATGTCACTCGGATGACGTACGCGAGCTCCGCGTCGGTCATCTGGGGGGAGACAGGCTTCATTCAGGCGGCGGTTCGTGGGCGGGGTGGAGCGCGGAAGTACGCAGAGGGAGGCGGCTAACCGTACAAGCCCGGGCCGCGTTGCGCCACCCGCCGGGAATCAGCGACAAAACCGGCCGTGAATCGTCATATTCCCAGGGCAGATCCACCTTTCGGCCACGAGGAGACGGAAGCGATGGCAGGAGACGCGCAGAGTCGCGATATCTGGGTCGTGATGCCCTGCTACAATGAGTCCGGCGTGCTCGGCACCGTCCTCGGTGACATCGCGCCCTACGGCTACTCCCTGGTCGTGGTGGACGACTGCTCGGACGTGCCGGTGAGCTCGTTCGTCTCGCAGCCGTTCGTGCGGGTAGTTCGGCACTGCGTGAACCTCGGGCAGGGCGCGGCACTCCAGACGGGCATCGACTACGCGGTGGCGCACGGGGCAACGTATCTCGTCACCTTCGACAGCGATGGCCAGCACCTCGCGTCTGAAATTGCATCGCTCGTCGAACCGCTCCGGCAGGGAGTGGCCGACGTCGCCCTCGGCACCCGGTTCGCGCTCGGCGGCACGGCGGTGGACATCTCGCGCCGGCGTGCGCTCGTGCTGCGGTTGGCGACGATGCTCTCGCGGCGCGTTACCGGTCTGAACATCACCGACACGCACAACGGCTTCCGCGCCTTCACGAGAGATGCAGCGCGGCGGATTCGCATCACGCAGAACCGGATGGCGCATGCGTCGCAGATTCTCGAGGAGATCGCCCGGCTCGACCTGCGCTACGTCGAGGTCCCGGTGACGATCCGCTACACCGAGTATTCGCTGTTGAAGGGGCAGAAGCTGGCCAACGGCTTCAACATCCTGTGGGAGTCGATGACGGAGATGTTCTCCCGATGAAGCTGATCCAGGTCACGCTGCTGGCGGGGTTCGGCACCGCCTTTTTCATCTACCTGCGGTTTCTCCGCTCGTCGCTGTGGGATCGCCTTCTCGCCGTGGGGATGCTCGCCGCGGTGTGTCTGGCCGTCCTCATTCCGGACCTCACGCAGCGCGCGGCGGACATTCTCGGTGTGGGACGCGGCACCGACCTCACACTCTATCTGTTCGTGATGGGCTTCGCGCTGTTCGCCGTGCTGACGTACTCGAAGATGAGCCGCATGAGCCGGAACCTGACCGAGGTCGTGCGGCAACTCGCGATCACCGCGGCCGACAACGCCGACGGTCCGCCAGGACGATGAGCGCCGGCAAGAATCATCTCGCCGAGCGTCGCGCGGAGCTCGCGCGCCGGCTGGCCGCGCTCACCCCCGAGCAGCGCGAACAGCTCGACGGCGCCAGACCGACCGCGGCGAAAGGGATCGAGCCGCGTGCAGCGGGCGCGCCGGTGCCGATGTCCTATGCCCAGGAGCTGCTGTGGCTCCTCGAGCAGGCGAACCCCGGCATGCACGGCTACAATGTGCCGCGCACCGCACGACTGCGCGGCCCGCTCGATGTCGAGGCGCTCGAGCACGCCCTCACGACAATCGTCGCGCGACACGAGGTGCTGCGGTCGACGTTCGATAGCGTGGATGGAGAGCTTCAGCAGATCGTCGGCGAACCGCGGCCGCTGACGCTGCAGCTGTTCGACCTGCGCAACAAAGCGGAAGCAACGCGCGAGGAGCGAGCTGTGGCCCTCGTGCGCGAACTGTCGCGCCGGCCATTCGACCTCACGAAGGACTCGCAGCTCCGCTCCACCCTGATTCGCCTCGCCGACGACGATAGCGTGCTGCTGCTCGAATCGCATCACGTCGCGTCCGACGCGTGGTCGCGGAATATCCTTCTGCGCGAGCTGGCGGCGCTGTACGAGTCGTTCGCGGCCGGTCGCACGCCCGACATCGGACCGGTCGCGCTCCAGTACGGCGACTTCGCCATCTGGCAGCGGACGATGTTGTCGGGCGACAAGCTGGAAACGTTGCTCGACTACTGGCGTACGCAGCTGCGCGATGCGCCAACGGTCATCGAGCTCCCAACCGATCGTCCGCGTGCGGCGACGCCGAGCTTCGACGGCGATGCCCGGTGGCGCATGCTGCCGCTGCCGCTGCTCGAGAAGCTGCGTACCCTGAGCCGCGCCAACGAGACGACGCTGTTCATGACGCTGCTCGCGGCCTTCGACATCCTCCTCGCCCGCTACAGTGGGCAGGACGACATCGTCGTCGGCTCGCCGATTGCCGGCCGCGCGCACGAAGGCACCGAAGGCATCATCGGCTATTTCGCGAACACGCTCGTGCTCCGCGTCCGCACTGGCGGCGACCCCACCTTCGTCGAACTGTTGCGCCGAGTGCGCGAGACGACGCTCGGCGCCTTCGAGCATCAGGACGTTCCGTACGAGAAGCTCACGCTCGAGCTCCAGCGCGAGCGAAGCACCGCTGCGGCGTCGCTCTTCCAGGTGATGTTCACGCTGCAGGACGCCGAGCTGCGCTCCATGCAGCTACCCGGCCTCGCCGTCGAACCGTTTGGGTCGTCGCGCGGTGCGACGAAGTTCGACCTCTCGCTGTTCATGCACGAGCAACCGGGCGGACTTCGGGCGGCCATCGAGTTCCGCACGGATCTCTACGACGGCGCGACGATCGAGCGGATGCTCGCGCAGCTCGAGGTGTTGCTGGAGAACGTCGTTGCCGATCCACACGCGCCAATCTCGTCGCTCTCGCTGCTGCCGGCAGAAGAGCGCACGACACTCGAACAGTGGAGCACCGGTCCGATCGAAGGCGTTCCCGCCGCAACGTTGCACGAGTTCATCGCGCAGCAGGCGTCGCGCACCCCGGACGCGGTGGCGGTGGAGTCCGAAGGTGCAACACCCGATGCGCCGTTCCGGATGCTGACCTTTCGCGAGCTCGAGGAGCGTGCGACGGTCGTATCGCGCTACCTGGCGACGAAGGGCGTCGGACCGAACGTCGGTGTCGGCATCTGCATCGATCGCTCGACGGAGCTTGTCGTCGCCATACTCGGCGTGCTCAAGGCGGGCGGCTACTATCTACCGCTCGACCCTGACTATCCGTCCGATCGTCTCGCGTTCATGATCGAGGACGCGAAGGTGCCCGTGCTGCTCACGATGGAGAACGTGCGTGGCACGCTCGAGGACAAGTTCTTCGCAGCGTTGCAGTCGACCACGGTCGTCTCGCTCGACAGCGAATGGGAGAGCGTCATCGCACCGGCGAACGGCACACCAATGGCTGCGTCGCCGAGCGATCTCGCCTACGTGATCTACACCTCGGGATCGACCGGCAAGCCGAAGGGCGTAATGATCCCGCATCGCGCCGTGGTGAACTACTGCACGTGGATGAAAGGCGAATGCCCGCTCGACACGCGCGACGCCGTGATGCAGAAGGCACCCGCGAGCTTCGACGCATGCATCTGGGAGTTCTTCCTGCCGCTCGTGAGCGGCGCGCGGCTCGTCATGGCCCGCCCGGGCGGGCACCGCGACCCCGCGTACATGCTCGAGGCGCTGGCGAAGCACGACATCACGTATTTCCAGCTCGTGCCGTCGCAGCTCCAGATGGTGCTCGAGACGCCGGGTGCCGAGCTCCCGAACGGGCTTCCGCGCCTCCGCCGCCTTTTTCTCGGCGGTGAAGCGCTTCCGAGCGAGCTGCTCACGCGCGTGTCGGAGGCATGTCCGACGCTGCCGATCACCAACCTCTACGGTCCCACCGAGTGCACGGTGTATTCGACGCATTGGAGTGTGGGGCCGGGCGAGTGGCGCGGCGGATTCGTGCCCATTGGTACTCCGATCTTCAACACGACGATCAACCTCATCGATGCGAGCCGCCAGCGTGTGCCCGTCGGCGTGCCGGGCGAACTGTGCATCGGCGGACTCGGACTCGCGAACGGGTATCTCAATCGTGAAGAGCTGACGGCAGAGAAGTTCATTCCCGATCCGTTCGACGGACGCGAAGGCGCGCGGCTGTATCGCACCGGCGATCGCGCGCGCTATCGCGCTGACGGCACGCTCGAGTACATGGGGCGTCTCGACACCCAGGTGAAGCTGCGCGGTTTCCGCGTGGAGCTCGGCGAGATCGAGAATGCGCTCGTCGACCTGCCGGAAGTACAATCCGCCGTCGTGCTCGTGCGCGAGGATACGCCGGGCGACCAGCGACTCGTGGCGTACTGCATCGCCGCCGGCTCCAACGGTTCGCGGCCGACCGCTGCATCGCTGCGCGACCGGATCAAGACGTCGCTCCCGGTGTTCATGCTGCCATCGGCGTTCGTGTGGCTGGAGGAATGGCCCATGAACGCGAACGGAAAGCTCGATCGCACGGCACTGCCGTCGCCGTTCGGCGGAGAGGCCGTCGTCACCACACGCGTCGCGCCAAGGACCGCGACCGAACGCGGCATCACAACGATCTGGACGGAGATCCTCAAGCGCGACGTCGGCGTCGAGGACGACTTCTTCGAGAGTGGCGGACATTCCCTGCTCGCGCTGCGGGTGCTCGCGCGCATTGCTGACACATTCGGCACGCGCGTTCCGTTGCGGGCGCTGTTCGAGTCACCGACGATCGCGCAGCTTGCCGCAGTCGTCGACGCCGCGGGTGGCGTCGCCGGAAGGACGGCGATGCGCATTCCGCGCTCGGCGGGCGATGCGTTTCCCCTCACGCCATCGCAGGAACTGCTCTGGCTCGTGCAGCGCACCGCGCCGGAAAGCGGCGCGTACAACATTGCCGACCAGTGGCGCGTGCGCGGCGAACTGGATGCCGAGGCGCTCGCCGCTGCGCTCACTGTGCTCGTCAGGCGACATGCGAGTCTTCGCTCGGTCGTCGAAGCGCGTGAAAGCGGCGTGGTGCAGGTGGCGCGAGACGCGCAGCCCGTGACGCTCGTGCGCGAGGATGTCTCCGTTCTCGACGAGACCACGCGCGCCGCCAAGGCCCACCGCATGGTGCGGCGCTTCGTCGCGACGCCGTTCGATCTCGAGGGTGACCAACTCCTGCGCGCGCTGCTCATTCGGCTCGCGCCCGACGACCATCTATTCGTCACCGTATCGCATCACATCGCGCTCGACGGCTGGTCGCGCGGCATCATGCTGCGCGACCTCTCGGCGGCGTACGACATCCTGCACATGGGTGGAACGCCGGACGCGAGCGAACCCCCGCTCCGCTACGGCGATTTCGCGCAGTGGCAGCGCGAACAGCTCACAGGCGGTGGCTTCGCGTCGCAGCTGGAAAAGTGGCGGGAAGTGCTCGACGGTGCGTCGCTGACGATCGATGTGCCAACCGATCGCCCGCGACCGGACGTGCCGAGATTCGCTGGCGCGAAGAAGACGGTCGTGCTGCCTGTCGGCCTGAAGCATCGGTTGCGCGCGCTGGCATCCGCCCACGACGCCACGCTGTACATGGTGTTGCTCGCCGCCTTCCAGACGTTCCTGCATCGCGTCGCCGGCCAGGCCGACATCGTGGTGCAGACGACCACCGCGGGCCGTCCGCGTGCAGAGCTGGATCAGATCGTCGGATATTTTGCGTCGACACTCGCCGTGCGTGCACGATTCGAGGACGATCCCACCTTCGTCAGCGTTCTGGCTGCCGCGCGCGAGTCGTCGCTCACGGCCGCCGAGAATGCCGACGTGCCGTTCGCCGAGCTGTCGTCGATGCTCAAGGCGAGCGGCACGCTCGCCCAGGGCGACGGCATCCAGGTGATGTTCCTGATGCAGAACAACGAGAGCGCCGCACTGCGCCTCGGTCCGTCGACCCTCGAGGCGCGCGGTGTGGACGCCGGCGTCGCAAAGATGGACCTCATGCTCTCGACGGGCGAGCAGAGCGACGGCCTTCGTCTCGCCCTGGAATACAGTACGGATCTCTTCGGCATGATCACCGCCGAACGGTTCGTCGCGCAGATCACGGCGTTGCTGGACGGCGTGGCCACGGACCCCAGCCGGCGCGTCTCGGAATACCAGCTCGACAGCGTGGACGTGCGCAGCCTGCACCGCGCCTACTCCGGGATTCCCGCCGCCACCTCTTCACGCGCCAACGCTCACAGGCGCGGAGACGCCGATCGCATTCATCCGTACGTACCGCCGCGCACGCTGCTCGAGCACGAACTCGCGCAGATCTGGGAGCTGCTCTTTCCTTCGCGTCGCATCGGCATTCAGGATGACTTTTTCGAAATAGGCGGACACTCGCTACTCGCGATGAAGATGCTCGCCGAAGTGGAGCGCATGCGCGGCCGTCGTGTGCCGCTGGCATGGCTGTTCGAGTCATCCACCATCGAGAAGCTCGGCGCGCGACTCGGCGCCGAAGTGCAGGCGACGAAGGAGCCGCCCGTCGTCGTGCTTCAAGGCGACACGAGCGGTACCCCAATTGCCTTCGTGCATGGTGACGTGCGGGGCGGCGGGTGGTACTGCCGACGGCTCGCACCGTTGGCCGAGCCCGGGTCACCGTTCTTTCTGATGACGACCCTCGGCATGGATGAGGCGATGCTGCCGTGGACGGTGGAGTCCATGGCGCGCATCCATGTGTCCGAGCTGCGGAAGCTGCAGCCGCACGGACCCTACCGAGTCGCGGGATTCTGCAGCGGCGGACTGGTGGCGTATGAGATGGCGCGTCAGCTTCGGGCGATGGGGCAGGACGTCGAGCGTCTGATCATCATGGACGCGTCGGCTGGCAACGCGCGCATCGAGTTCGTGAAGCCGATGCTGCGGTTCGTGCGTGGCAGCGACGACAACGATCGTCTCACTCGGCGGGCTGCGATGCTCAAGCGTATGCGGTACTATTCGCTTCGCGCGCGGCAGGTGCAGCGACAGCCGATGCGCGAGCGATTCGGCTGGCTGACGACGAACGTGTCGCGTCGCGTCTCCCGGTTGTTCGGCGGCAATGCTCCACAGCAGAACGGCGCACCGTATCGGCGCGCTGAAGCACCGCAGGCCGACGATTCATCCGCGCTCCGCACGCAGCTTGGCGCAGGGCCGGGTACCAACGTGCTGTTCATGCACACGCGCGCCGCATCGGTATTCTTCCCCAAGCCCTACGACGGCTGCGTGGAGCTCATCTGGGCCGACGAGCGCGCGGACATCAACCCCGCCGACCCCACGCGCGGCTGGGGCAGGGTCGCGGACAGTGTCCGCGTATACCCGCTGGTGTCCTCGCATCTCGGGCTGGTGACGAACAATATTTCGCTCCTCGCCGGCGCACTCCGCGCGGCATTGCGTGCGAATTCCTCGACCCGGGCTGCTCGCTCGGAATGACATGACCAACAAGCCCGACCTCGCGCAGCAGGAAGGCTACTATACCGAGCGGTGGAACCAGTTCGCGTTCGCGAACCAGCTCGATCTCGCGCGCATCACGGCCGTGCTGGACACCCTGCGTGAGATCGGCTTCGAGCAGCCGCCCGACATCTGCGACCTTGGCTGCGGCGCCGGCTGGGCCACGAGCATCCTCGGACACTTCGGCAAGACGACCGGCGTCGATCTCTCGGATACCACCCTCGCGTCGCAGCGCTATCCGAACGTCGCGCTGTTTCAGTCGGCGAACATTCTCGAGTGGGATGGCCCGAAGGAGGCGTTCGACGTCGTCGTGAGCATCGAGGTCATCGAGCATATCGAAAAGCCACTTCAGGCGGAGTACGTGAAGATCGCGCACGACCTGCTGCGTCCGGGCGGGCACTTCATCATCACCACGCCGAACGCGAAGACCATGCGCACCAAGCCGAACGGCGGTCGCGCCTGGAGCAACCAGCCACTCGAGGAATGGATGACAGCGGCCCAGTTGCGCGATGTCCTCGCCACGAAGTTCCTGGTACGCGGCGTCCGCTCGTTCATCCTTGGCCACGGGAGCGGCGGCCTGTTCCGGCTCGTGAACTCCGAAAAGGTGGCGAGTCTCTTCGGGCTGGTTGGCGCGCGCACCATGTGGACGAACGCCGCCCTGCGGGGCATGCACGGTTTGCATCTCGTGGCCCATGGGCAGAAGTCTCGCCGCGGGTAGCGCGGTCGATCTCGAGAGCGATGATGTCCATGTGTGGCGCATTCGCCTGTCGAAGGGAAGTCCGGCGGAGCAATGGCCACTTCTCTCGCACGACGAACGCGAGCGCGCTGCGCGCTTTCATTTCGCCGAGCATCGCGACGCGTATGTCGTGGCGCACGGGATGTTGCGCCGCATCCTCGGCTCATATGCGCCCGGCGAGTTGGATTTCGTGACGGCCGAGTATGGAAAGCCTGCGCTGCGCGATCATGTGGACGTGCGCTTCAATCTGTCGCATTCCGGCGACCTCGCGCTCGTGGCCGTGGCACGCGGGCGCGACGTCGGCGTGGACGTCGAGCGGTGGAACGCGAATATCGAGCACAGCGACCTGGCGGACTATGTGTTCTCGATCGCCGAGCGCACTGC
>JBBQDT010000185.1:0-8390 GCA_038319955.1 Gemmatimonadales bacterium
ACGGCTTCGAGCTTGAACTCCGCGCTGAACGCCCGTCGCGTCCTGACGGCCTTCGTCTTTCGTGCTGCCATTGAACACCTCCACCCCCAGAAACTAACCGGGGTTATGTTGGTGTCCGTCGAATCGAGTCAGGTCCAGAACTCATGGCACTTCTCCGCGCGCGACATCCCGGACATGGCATTCAATGTCAGCGACCACTACGACTGGGATGCAGCGTCCGTTGTGGTGGATGACGCGACGAAGCGTCGTGCCAGCGTGCAGGCTGCCTATAACGACACATCCGCCGACTACCATCACATGGTGCAGTATGGGCGTCATGCGCTGGACTGGCTGTCGCACAATTGGCCCGGCGTGCCATATCCGTACGAGAAGACGACCGTGGTGCAGGGCTTCGCCGGCATGGAATACCCCATGATGGCCAACGACGAGAGCTACGCCGACACCGTGTTCTCACGGTTCGTGGCCGGCCACGAGATTGCGCACACGTACTTCCCGTTCTACATGGGGATCAACGAGTCGCGGTACGCGTTCATGGACGAAGGGTGGGCGACGACGTTCGAGTACCTCATCGGGCAGGTCGATCTCGGGCACGATAAGGCGGTGCGCTTTTTCCAGCAGTTTCGCGTGGCGTCGTGGAGCGCCGATCCGTCGCCGCTCGAGGATCTTCCCATCATTACGCCAGCCGACGTCCTCAATGGCGCCGCTTACGGCAACAACGCGTACGGCAAACCCGCGCTCGGCTACCTGGCACTGAAGGAGCTCCTCGGCGACACCGAGTTCCGGAAGGGGCTGCACGAGTTCGTGCGTCGCTGGCACGGCAAGCATCCGACGCCGTGGGACATGTTCAACACCTTCAACGATGCGACTGGCCGCAACCTGAATTGGTTCTGGCAGAACTGGTACTTCACGAACGGCTACATCGACTTGGCGCTGTCGAGTGTGAAGAAGACGAACGGCGGCTACGCGCTGACGATCGACAACCGGGGCGGATTGGTGGCGCCCGTTGACGTCGTCGTGAAGTACGCGGATGGGACGTCGGAGACGATGCATCAGACGTCTGCGATGTGGCAGGCCAACCAGAAGCGCGCGACGGTGGCGATCAAGACGAAGAAGGCGGTGCAGTCCTTCGAGCTGAGTGGGGGCATCTGGATGGACGCGGATTCCACGAACAACAGGTGGACGCGATGATTCGTCGTCCCTAAGGGGGCCGCGATATTTGTCGTGTCGACAGGAGCGCGTAGCGCGACCTGCCCTACTCGCCCTGAACTAATTCGCCGTCAGTGCCACGTCGAGATGTCCTGCTTCCACCGTTCCGCAGCCGCACTGCTGCGGTTCGGTGCCGTTGACGGTGATTGTGCGCGTCACGCTCTGGAATCCCGGCGCGATGATCGTCACGGTGTAGGTGCCGGCGTTCCCCGCTGCCACACAGGTGGTGGGAGTGCCGGCGCAGGGGATCGTGGCCGTCAACGGGCCGCTGACCTGTGCCACCGCATTCGCAACCGGGCCACCGTTGGCGGCGTTCGAGACCCGGATACTGAGCGCCAGCGGCATCGCGCACGGAACGGTGACGCAGTCCACCTTGACGCAGGCGGAGAGCAACAGCACTGCCGCAAGGCGCAGCGGCTGAACGACGGACGACGGCAGCGTCATGGAACTCGGCAGGTGAGCAGGACAAGGGCGATGCCGTCGCGAAAGTAGTCCACGACGCGACCCGCCTCCTCGAAGCCCAACTCGCGCAGCACTTGGCGCGTCACCTCGAACGGCGATCCTCGGTCGTTTCGCATGACGTTTTAGCTGGCTACGCTCCACGCAAAGGGATATGTTCTGCCCTCGAGGCCGTCATGACGGCGGCGCCGATGGCACTGTGATGCCCGCATCTAACGCCCGAGGCTGGGTTCTGTGATCGGGAAGTTCGGCAGTTTCGAGTATGCGCTTGCGGATCGGTACCGGTTCGAAGAGGAGCTCGGACGCGGGGCGATGGGCACGGTGTACCGCGTCCACGATCTCCGCCTGCAGCGCGACGTGGCCATCAAGATGCTGCATCCCTTGCTGACGAACGAGCTTGGGGTGGGACGCTTCCAGTCCGAGATTCGGATTGCCGCCAGTCTGCATCACCCGAGCATCGTGAGTGTCCACGAGTCGGGCGAAGCCGACCACCGCCTGTTTTACGCGATGGACTATCTCGGCGGCGAGACGCTGCGGGCGCGAATGCAGCGCGAGAAGCAACTCGGCATCGAGGACGCGTTGCGGATCGTCGATCAGGTCGCCGCGGGTCTACAGTATGCGCACGACCACGCCATCGTGCACCGGGACGTCAAGCCGGAGAACATCCTGCTGGCGGACGGGCGAGCATGCATCGTCGACTTCGGATTGGCGCGCGCGCTGGGCGATGTGGACGCGCAGCGGTTGACAGCGAGCGGTTTGTCGGTGGGGACTCCACACTACCTGAGTCCGGAGCAGGCGTCGGCGGAGAAGGAGGTGGGTCCGAAGGCGGACCAGTATGCGCTGGCGTGCGTGTTGTACGAGATGCTGGTTGGCGAGCCGCCGTTTACGGGTCCGACCGCGTCGTCGATCGCGATGCGGCACATCACGGAGACGGCGCCGCTTCTGCGTACGCGTCGCAAGACGGTGCCGGTGGCTGTGGAGCAGGCAATCGTGCGGGCGATGGAGAAGGTGCCGGCGGATCGCTTCGACCGCATAGAATTCTTTGTGAGAGCAAATCGCCTCACACGCACGTCTACAGGCAGGCCCGCTGCGCCGACGGCGCCACGCGGAAGAAGAACAATTGCACTGGTAGCGGCGATTATCATAATGCTGCTTGGTGCGCTGATTGCCAAAAATAGATCTCAAGCCGCCAGTGCACTGGATGATGGCTGGCGCACAGTTGTGGGGAAGGCACTGGATACGAATAGTCTTGTGGTAGTCGCATCGCCGGCCGACACCTCCAGTACGGCAGTGGCTCTTCGTGATCGGCTACGCGATGCGTTGGCCCGATGGTCAGACGTAAGGGTCTCTGTGGCCGTAGCGGTGCCGACAATGGCTAGCGGCAGTGACTTAATTGATGCTGCGGCTTCGGCGGCGCGTAGCAGTCAGGCCGGCCGTTTCGTTATCGCAGTGACATCGTCGATGCCGGCCGATTCCGTACGGCTGCGTGCCATGCTGTTTGACACAAGACGCAAGACACTACTTCGTGACCGAGTAGTCACTGAAGGCCCAAAGTGGGCTTCTACTGAATATCCCGTGGCGCAACTTGCAACGGCGTTAATGGCAGATGTGGAGGGGGTATCAGGGTTGCAAAGAATCTCAGATGGAACCACTAGTCTGGGCGCGTTCAACTCCTTCCTTAGCGGAGAGAAGGCACTACAGACATGGAACCTCAGAGGCGCGGACAGCGCCTTCTCAAGAGCTGCAAGGATAGATCCGAGCTTTTCTCAAGCGGTGCTTGGAATCGCGCGCGCGCGAGCTTGGGCTCGCGATGAAGTGCCAGAGCTCGCGACGCTAACGATGCGTGCACTTGCACAGCCTCAACTGTTGCCCGCTCATGATCAACTACTTGCGCGAGCGCTTGGCGATTTGGCGAAAAGGCGATGGCCCCAAGCATGCGCGCATTTTGACTCTTTGCTGGTGACTGACTCATCGTCGGTCGATGCCTTGCTGGGCCTGGCGGAGTGCAGTCGTCGAGACCGAGTGGTGGTACGCTCGCGCGTTCATGGAGGTCGCTATGCGTTCCGTGGCTCACTCCCGCGGGCTACCTGGGCCATCGAACGCGTAATGTCCGGACTCGGCGAAATTGATAGCTGCTGCGGCGCCCGTGCTCTGGAGTTGCTGCGCCGAGGATACGCATTCGTGGGGCACACACAAATTCGCTTCGGAGTTTCCGAAGACGGCACAACCACATTCTCCGCATATCCTGGTCTTCGAGCCGATACGCTGGTCTTCGAACCGCAGCCGAATGACGGACGTATTCTCAAGCCACCGCCAACGCAGTCAGACGCGATCCAGCAGCAGCGCGAAGGGTTGCTAGATGCCTCCGCTAAGAGAGTCGCGCTGAATCCAAAGAACGCGGCTGCTTTGGAACTCCTCGCCGAAGCGATGGAGCTTAGTGGTTCCCGGGCAGCGATAGATACAACAAAACGTGCGCGCACGCTTTCGAACGATATCCAGCAATCGATCCGTCTTGCCGTAAAGGAAGTGCTGCTTCGCGTGAAATTTGGTCTCCCGGGAGACCTGAAAGAATTAACCGCCGCGAAACGATTGGCAGATTCTCTGCTCGCCCATAGCTCGTCGACAGATGCTGCTACTGCCAATCTGTTGGGATGTGTAGCGGTGCTGACTGGTCGCTCAGAACTAGCGGCCACGCTCGCTGAACGCAGCGCAGAAGCCAGTGCTTCGCCCGTGCCGGTGCCGCTAGAACTCTTGGGTACAGCAAGATCTTTCCTCGCCTATGCGTCAGTTGGCGCGCCGATCGAAAGCCTGCGTGTACTCGATGTACGCTTGAGCGATGGCATCGCAAACGGCGTGGCAATCAAGCAGCAACGCATGGTACGCGAAATGTTCCTAGAGCGCGCAGCGACGATCGCCTATCCGAGCTTCCAGTCTCGTTTGTTCAGAGAGAGCATCGAAACCGACGATGACTTGCTTGCAGCGGAAATTGCACACCGGAACAAGGAGCCGGGAAAGGCGCGAAACAAGCTGTTAAAGCTTGAGAAAGCGCGAGCGGGCTTGCGTGCTTCCGATCTCACATTCGATCGCCTGTATCCCGAAGCGTGGCTCTGGGCCTCGCTGGGGGATTCAGTCAAGGCGCTCGCCATCGTGACGCAGCCGCTGAACGCCATTAGAAATATGCCAGTAAGACTGCTCGGAGACATATCTATAGCTGGCACCTTGGTGCAAACAATGATGCTTCGTGCACGTCTCGAGATTGCCAGGAAAAATGCACAAAATGCAGCAGAGTGGACAAGGGCGGCGCGCATCATGACCGCCATGAGCAGCACAAATGCCAAGCTACTCGATTCACTTGAAAAACTGCTATTGCCGTAGCGTCCGCGCTGTTCCTGCAGTCACCCGTATCAACTGAGGTCGCACAATGAACATAACCGCAAATGCTCGTGTGTTCCTAGTTCTGCGAAGGCTCGGCTTGTCGGCATGCATTCTCTCGTGTCAGAGACCGGAAGCGACAGTGCGCTCCGCCGTACAAGTGTCGCTGGCTGTTAACCCCACAAAGAGCATTGATTGGACAAAGGTCAATGCCCCGGCATTCCCCGATAGCATTGCCAGCGAACTGGTGGATTCTCACGAAGGGCGTGATGAGCAGGTAATCGCAATAGCGCTTCCTATGTCGGCTCCGCTAGCCAAGTCGGCGAACGTGGCGTTTGTCACGGCAGGCTTTCGTGTCGTGACTCGTGCGGCCTGGGGTCAAGTATCACCTGCGAAGGCACTAGGAAAGCCGCAAAAGTATTTTGAAGATCAAGAGTCTAAGAATAAAGGAACGGCGGTAGTCGTGCTACGGATGAGCGATGATGTCGACGCATTCCCAAAGGGAACCAGCGAGATATTTCTGCACTATAAGGCGGGCACATGGTCCGCAACGCTAGGAAGTTTCACAGGCACACCACTCTTCGTCACGCGATACATATATAAGAAGCACGATGCCGTCGAGGCAATCACATTGCTCGACAGCTTTCCCGAAACAACACGTTTCGATTGGAGTGACGATGCGACCCCCCGTCTTCTGATCGGCGTTCCATGCGATGCGGGATGGTGCATGATCGGAACTGCGAGCTCGCAAATGGATGCTGAAGATCCATTCGATGTGTCGACGGAGAAGTGGCCCGTCCAGCGACGTGTACGCGGCTGGTACGATAGAAAGCAGGACGCAACTACAGGAATATGGGCGTATATCTTTCCGGATGCGCCTATCGGCAAGTTGAGCAAGTCCGAATTCAAAAAGCAACTTGTGCCCGTTGTTAGTGTGGACGCACCGCTCGGTACGACGATATCCAAAGTCATCGTTAGTTGGTTAGCCAACGAGGTCGATGACTTTGAGGCATACGCCAGTGGGCGTGGCGTCAAAATGTACAAATGGGAAGAACATGCGGGCAAAGTGCCTGGTGCGGCTCGTTGGTCAACAGGCATCTATGCCAGGCGTGACATCGATCACCCGGTGACATTCCTCTCGGCGACTGGAACGCCACTAGCCGCAGGAGAAATCTTGGACCTCGATGAAATGTGGGTGCGTTGCGCCAATGGTTGCTGTCAAGCGACGTTCCAGTAGAGAGCAAAGCCATTGTTTGTTCGTCCCATGCCCGATTCACGTTTCCTCTTTGCGCGATGGTGGGATCACCGCTGTCGGATAAAACTGGTTGCCAGAACGGATCGGGCGCGCATGCGATCTGTTCTGGCGGCATTCCGTGCCGCGTGCCATCACGCACGACCACGCGGAGCGACCCGCAGGCACGAGCTCATAGCGGTACGTCACGATCGCTCCGCGCTGATGCCGGTGTCCTAATGTGTTCGTCTCAGTAGTCAGCTGAGTCGCATCCTGAACAGGCGCAGCCCAATGCCTGCACGCACGAATTCAGCGATGCAGCTCTCCTCGCGGAAGCTCGCCATTGAGAGTATGTGAGCGAACGCGTCGAACTCCGAAGACGCCGGCAACTCGGCGATGACGAGACGCGCCGCCTTCCTGCGGGCGCTCGACAACGCCCACCCCAGCGCTCCATCGAGCGCAAGCTCGTTTCCGGCGAGGCAGTCGATGCGTTCCACACCGGACGCTCCCGCAACAGGGCCGAAAACTATCACCGCGCAAATTGTCCCATCGCCGTCAACAACGACCGCGCCCTCATGCTCTCCGTCGTTGCCGGCTAACGCGAGCAGTTGAAGCATCCGCGCCTCATAACGCGTCCCGCCGAACTGCTGAAGCAAAAGAACACGCGCCGCCGCCGCATCCTCCGGCAACAGCGCGCGCACCTGTAGCTCGCTCACGAAACTCGACTCAGATGTGAATCGCCCGACCCAACACCGCCAACGCGGCTTCCTTCGTCGTCTCCGACAACGTCGGATGCGCATGCACCGTCACGCCGATATCCTCGCTCGACCCGCGATACTCGAACGCCAGCACCACCTCGGCAATCAACTCCGACACGCTCGGCCCGATGAGATGCGCGCCGAGCAACTCGTCCGTCGTCGCGTCGGCGATGAATTTCACGAATCCCGACGTGTCCCCCGATGTCCGCGCGCGGCCGTTCGCCGAGAAGGGAAACTTGCCCGTCTTGTACGCGCGACCGGACGCCTTCACCTCATGCTCGGCGAGCCCCACCGACGCGATCTCCGGCCATGTGTAGACCACCGAGGGCATCGAGCGATAGTGCATGTGCACGGGCTTGCCCGCGATCACCTCGGCGGCGATCACCCCTTCCTCCTCGGCCTTGTGCGCGAGCAACTTGCCGCCGACGCAGTCGCCGATGGCGTATACGTTCGGCAGGTTCGTGCGCATCTGGTCGTCGACGATGACTTCTCCGCGCGCGCCGACCGCGAGGCCGAGTCCTGCAGCATCGACACCGGTGAGCGACGACTTGCGGCCGACGGACACGAGCACGAAGTCCGCCTCGAGAGTCTCACTGGCGCCGTCCTTTTCGACGTCGAGGAACATCGTGTCACCGTCACGACGCGCGCCGGTGACCTTCGAGCCGGTGCGCAACGCGAGGCCCTGCTTCCTGAACGTCTTCTCGGCGTCCTTGATGACGTCCTCGTCCATGCCGGGGAGGATGGTCGGCATGAACTCGACGACGGTAACCTGGGCGCCGAGCCGGCGCCAGACGCTGCCGAGCTCGAGTCCGATGACGCCGCCGCCGATGACGACGAGGTGTTTGGGGACGACGGGGATCTTGAGGGCGCCGACGTTCGACAGCACGCGCTCCTCATCGAACTTGAGGAAGGGGAGCTCGATGGGTACGGAGCCAGTGGCAATGATGACGTGTTTGGCCTGGTAGGTCGTCACCTTGCTCTCGGGGGGGGCCCCCCGGACCTCGACGACATTGCCCGCCTTCAACGTCCCGAACCCTTTCGCCCATGTGATCTTGTTCTTCCGGAACAGGAACTCGATCCCCTTCGTATTCTGGCCGACCACGTCGTCCTTGCGCTTCAACATCGTCGCGAGGTCGAGACGGATGCCGTCCACGCCGATGCCGTGCTCGACCGCGTGCTGCTGCATGAACTCGTAGTGCTCGCTCGAGTTGAGCAATGCCTTGGACGGAATGCAGCCGACGTTGACGCAGGTTCCGCCGAGCGTCTTGTCCATCTCGACGCAGACGGTGTTGAGGCCGAGCTGCGCGGCGCGAATCGCGGCCACGTACCCGCCAGGCCCGCCACCAATGATGACGACGTCGGCG
>JBBQDT010000186.1:0-8387 GCA_038319955.1 Gemmatimonadales bacterium
TCGCCGCGTGAAGGCGTATCGGCATCTGCCCTTGCTCCAGCAGGCGTTGCATCGCACACTCACGAGCACGAAATCCGCCGCGGCGTAAGCCGCGATCACAGCGGCATCGCCTGAATATCAACTAGGCGCGGGACACTCTCCTTGGACTGCCCGAAGCGGACTACACCCTCGCACCATGTTGGCGTTGCGCGCGAGCGGGCATGGGTCGAACCGCTTGCGTCGCAGGCACCTGCTCCTGCGACTATCAGCGTCCTCAGTCGGCGTGCGTAGCGTGACTGTCGTGAAAGGATGAAACAGAAGCAGACACGTCCGAGTTCGGGGACGATTCTGCCACATCAGAAGGCATGAGCCTGCCAGTAACACGTTTCCCAGTCACGACTTGAGCGTTCGGGACCACCTAGGTCCCAATCGTGCCTTACTCTGGGTGCGGAGGCGATCATCTGCTTCGGTCGCAACTCACAAAGGGAGCAACGACATGCGCACTCAGACCACCATTTTCGCCGCCATGGCCGCACTTGTCCTCGCCGCGGGTAGCGCGAGCGCTCAGGACAGGGGTCACGACAAGGACAAGCACAGGGACAAGGACAAGGGCAAGACGGAGAAGCACCTCTCGCGCGAAGACGCCGAAGCGATTCGGCTGCGCGACGCGAATGGTGACCGCTTGCGCATCGACAACGATGGGCACCGCGTGCCACCCGGTCTCGCGAAGAAGCCGGGCGGAATGCCGCCGGGCCAGTACAAGAAGCACTACGGTACCCACGAAGGAGCCAGTGCACTCGGCGACATCTTTCGCCAACGTGGCTACACCGTGACGCGCGTTGCGCCGTACGGTCAGTCCGAGTACGTGTACTACCGCCTGCGTGACGGCGCCGAGCGTCGTGCGCTCGTGAGCAACGGCAGTGACCGACTGCGGTTCACGAACGTTCCGGCCACCGTGCTCCAGGCCGTGCTCGCGCAGTTGTACTAGCGGTCGACGGGTTCGATGAGAGGGGGCTGTCAGCACGATGCCGACAGCCCCCTCGTTCTCCCGGTAACGCTCACGACCACGTGAGCGTTACCGGTTTGTCCGTGTAGTCTGCATAGCGCGCGGCCGGTAGCGCGAAGGCCTTCTTCTCCGGTGCCTTCAGTCGCGCGAACGAGGTCACGTCGATGTCCACGCCGTGGGTGCGAGACGTTCGACGCCATCTGCCGCACACGTGTCCGTCCAGCACCAGCGTGGACAGGAACATCCCGTTCCCTCCTGGCACGATGCGGTCGGCATGTCGCGATGCGAGCGCCGCACTGCGATCGCGGTAGCCGAGCATGAACTCGTCGAAGCCGGGCAGGAGGTGTGCGCGCTGCACATCGGCCGCGGGCGCCAGGGCGTTCGACGAAAACAGTTCCACGTCGTCGACGACGAGCCGCTGGAGCGAGGGCTGCGCTGCGTGCACCGCGCGTTTCGCATCCGCGACGGTCAGTTGCGTCCACCAGGTGAAATCGCGCAACGTCGCCGGCCCGTGGCTCGTGAAGTAGCGCTCCGCGATGGTGCGCAGTGCATCGTCGCGATCCAGTGCGCGAACGGGGAATCCACTGGTCGAACAGCACGAATGTCGGTTGCTTTGCTGCGTGCGGCCCCTGGCAGAGCATGCGCTCCATGCAGAGACGTTGCAGGATGTGAATGCCACGCTGGCCCGTGGTGGCCACGCCTCCCGTCTCGAGTACGGCGAACAGCGCCGCGCGTGTGAGGATCGGCTCGCGCGTCAGCGCTCGTGCGATGAGCGAGCGGCTGCGCCGAAAGGTGGCGTCGTCGAGCTCCAGCTGGCGATGGCGTCCCTCGGCACCCCGCATGACCCTTGGTGTCATGAGCTCCAGCATCCAGCGGGCATCCACCGCCGGGACGAAATGGAGCGTCCCGCGCATTGGCCAGGTGCGGACGATCGACTGTTCGGCGATGGCCGTCTCGACATCGACGCGCGTTGCCCCCGGGATACGCAGTGCGATTGACCAGAGAGCCCCCTGATAATCCTGCGCCTGCACGGCGCCCAGGTGCTCGACGATGCCCGTGGGCGTGCTGGCGGCCGGCGGTGCGATGCGCTGTGCCAGGAGGCGAAGATGCGGGATGTCGGTCACGGCGTCCGCGCGGAGCGAAATTCATTGGGCCGCCCGGCTGACACGGCCGTGGCGTCCCTTGTGCAGGGGGAAAGTAGCCTGCAGTTTGCCGTCAGGATGACCCCACATCCTTTGCTAGCGAGGTTCGATATGACCGCTCTCCGACGTTGTCTCGTTGCGCTGCTCGTCGTCACGGCTTCCTGCGCGCGGTCAAACGCGCCCAGCACCTATGTACCACGCGGCGATCCCAACGTCATCAGCCGCGAGGAGATGCAGAATCCGGTCATCGCGAGCATGGATGCGCTCAAGGCGATTCGCTACCTGCGACCGGGGTTTTTCCGCGGCACCGGTCCGCAGAGTTTCTCCAACGGCACCGCGGGAAACATCCAGTTCTCACAGGACTATGGTCCACTGCGTCCGATCGGCGAGCTCGCGACGATCAATCCCCTGCTGCTGTATGAGGTGCGCTACCTCGACATCGCCGACGCAACGAACCGGTTCGGCATCAATGCGAACGGCGGCGCGGTAATCGTGCTGCTGAACAGCAAGCAGGACTAACGGACGCGCGTCCGTGATGTGCTCGTCGGCCTATGTCGCGGCCTGGAAGCGTATGCACGCCGGACTCGGGACATCGATATTCTTCGACGTCGCCGTCAACACGCCATTTGCCGGATTGCGCGCAAACACGGTGATCAAGCCTGAGCGTTGATTCGCTGCGAGCAGCCAGCGTCCGGTAGGATCGAGGCTGAAGTTGCGCGGCCAGTCGCCACCGGTCGGCATCACCTGCACCTGCGTGAGCGCACCCGTGTTTGCCGCGATGGAGAAGACCGCGATGCTGTTGTGTCCGCGGTTGGACACGTACACGAAGCGTCCATCGCCGGTCACGTGAATGTCGGCCGGATAGTTTGCCCCGGACCACTTGGCCGGAAGCGTCGAGGCCGTGCGAGCCAGCGACAGCGCGCCGGTGTCCGGATCGCAGCGCAGCACGGCAACGGTGGAATCGAGCTCGTTCGCGCAGAACACGAGCGGCATGGTCGGATGAAAGACGAGATGCCGCGGCCCCGAGCCGGACGGCATCACCGCATCGCTGCGGTTCATGTGCTGGAGCGTGTTGTTCTGCTCGTCGAAGCGATAGACGAGCACGCGATCCGCACCGAGATCGGCCGAGAAGACGAACCGGTTGTTCGGGTGCGGCACCACGCAGTGCGCGTGCGCGCTCTCCTGCCGCGCCTTGACCGGCCCGCTTCCAACATGCTGCACCACCTGCGGCGCCGCCTCCAACCCGAAGTCATTGGCAATGGGAAGCACCGCCAGCGTGCCGCTCACGTAGTTCGCCACAAAGGCGACGCGGCCCTTTCGATCCGTGCTCACATAGCACGGCGCACCACCCTGCGAGGCCTGTTCGTTGAAGAACGTCAGCGCGCCCGATTCGTCTATCGAATACGCGCTCACGGCGCCCGTCGGCTTGCCCTCGGTCTCCGTCGTTTCGTTCACCGCGTACAGCATGCGCCCATTCGGATGGATCGCCAGGAACGAAGGGTTCGGCCCGCCGTCCACTGCGCCCACCTGCTCGAGTGCACCGGTGGCGATGTTCATCCGGACGAGGAAGATGCCGTCCTGCCTGCCGTTATCGGTATACGTCCCGACGTACATCAGGGGATCGGCCATGCGCCATGCAGAGCCCTTGGGCAGCGACGTACCGCGCCACAGCGCGACTGCGCCGAGCGCCGAGGTGGCGACGAAGTCGCGGCGAGACAGGGAGTGGTCGGTAGGCTTCACGATTGTCCTGGCGATGCGCCAGCTGAAGGGCAGCAGAATCATGGCAGGTGTCGCCATTCATGCGATGGATAGTGTACGAACTTTCACTCATATCTGGAATGGCGGCGCGACGAATCGACGCGACCGCATCTCGTACGCATGCGCCATCGCAAGCAATCGCGCATCGCTGCCCGGAAGCCCGACGAACGAGATGTTGCCCGCCGGCATGCCGTCCGATCCGATGCCCGATGGTACCGACACCTCAGGCAAGCCCAGCCAGTTGCCGTAACCCAGCGCCGTTCGAATGTCGGGCCATGGGTCCACCGCGCGCGGCGCGGCGAACGGCATCGTCGGATAGACCATCGCATCGATGCGCTGCGACCGGAACGCCTCCGCGAGCTGCGCGATCACCGTCTCGCGCGACCGCGCGAACGACAGGCTCGCGGGATCGCGCTCGTATGGCTGGTCGATGAGCACCGCCATCTCGCTCCACTCCTTCGGCAGCACGTCGTAAAAGGCGCGATACGCCGCCAGCCCGCGCTCGACGTTGCCGCGCGCATCACCGCCCTGCCCAGCGAAATACCGCAGCAGCGCATTCGCCGTCGCCGGCGGCGAGTTGTGATTCGGCACGACGTCGCCGCGCGCCTTCGCCGCATCGGCGAACAGCGCACGCACGTTCACGCGCGTCACGGTCGGCTCGAACGAATCGACGACCGCACCGCCGGCGCGCAGATCCGCGATCGCGCGATCGAACACGGAGACCGCATCCGCCGTCATCTGCGCGCGCGGCACGTGCACCTCAACGAGGCCCAGCCGCGCGGTCGTCAGCGCATCGTCGTGCAGCGAGGCCAGCCTTCCCGACGTCCACGGCGCCGTCAACGCCAACCCATCGGACGCGTCGGGACCGGCGATCACGTCGAGCAACAGTGCCGCATCGGCGACGCTCCGCGCGAGCGGACCATGCGTGTCGAGATACGGCCAGGTGGGAATCACCCCGGTGCGCGGCACGAGCCCGAAGGTGGGCTTCATGCCCACGATGCCGCAGAACTGCGCTGGAATGCGATTCGACCCGCCGTCGTCCGTGCCCAACGCGGCGAACGCGATGCCGCACGCCACACTCACCGCCGATCCCGCACTCGAGCCGCCCGGCGTCTTCACGCCCGCGGCATCGTACGGATTGCGCACCTGTCCGGTCAGCGAGCTGGTGCCGTTGCCACGATAGGCAAAATCGTCGGCGGCGGTCTTGCCAAGTATCACGCCACCCGCCGCCTTGATGCGCGCGACCTCGACCGAATCGCGATTCACTGCAGCGGGGAAGAGTCGCGCCCACTCGGCACTCGAACACGTGGTGGGCATCCCGCTCATGTCGTAGATCGACTTGGCGAACACGGGCACACCGTCGAGTGGTCCGCGCAGGGCGCGACGCTGCAGGCGCGCATCAGATGCGCGCGCGTCATCGAGCGCCGTGCTGGCGAGTTGGTCGAGCAGGTGCAGCGAGCCGTTGATCGCATTACATCGGTCGAGCGCGTTCCTCGTCACTTCCAACGACGTCCAGTCTCGGCGCAGTCTACCTGCCTGGAAGTCCACGATCGTTCCGGCGAGCGGATCGGCGAGTCGCTCCGGCCAGCGTACGAGCGGCAGGGCGAGCAGCGCACTCAAGTGGGCAAGCGCCTCGCGTCGAGTCAATTGCATCGGGCAAGATGAAAGAGTCTCGCGCGAGCCGGAAGGGGCAGCGATCCATGGCCGCCCCAGCACATCTCCACCACGAGCCGCGACGCGTTTCAACCTCCAGCCTCTTGCGCATCCACTATTTGTTATACAAACTAGCACTTAATGCCGACACCATCCATTGGCTCCCTCGAGCTCGCCGCCCTGCTCGCTGTCGTTCGCCTTGGCAACGAGGCCTACGGACTCGCCGTGCGGGAAGACCTCGCCGAGCGAAGCGGACGACAACATTCCGTGGGTGCGATCTACACGACGCTCCAGCGGCTGGAAGACAAGGGACTCATCTCGTCGCGAGCAAGCGCCCCACTGCCCGTGCGTGGCGGACGGTCGCGACGACAATTCCGTGTCACGAATGCCGGCGCGCGCGCCATCCGCGACGCAGACCGGCAGTCCACGGCAATGTGGGCGGGCATCGCCCTCACCCGGCGACCGGAGCCTGCATGAGCGCGCCTGACACTCCCCGCATGTCGACGTCGCTGCGCCGATATGCCGACGACCATCGATCCGCTTCGCAGACGCTGCTCGAGCGGACGCTTCGCTTCATCGGCGCGGACATCGCGTTCGCCGACGACGTGCTCGGCGACCTGGTGCAGGAGCGCGCGCGCCGCGCGGCGGTGCGCGGAGCCTGGGCAGCGGACCTGTGGTATGTGGCCGAGGCGCTCCGCTCGATTCCGCACCTGGCCTGGCACGCCGTGCGACATGGCGGCCACCGTGGACGAACGCACGTTGCCGCGCTGCTGGCGATGACGGCACTCGCGGTCACGATGGCGGTGTTCGCACTCCGTACGGCAGAGGATGTCCCCGTGCGCCTCGAGGTGGACGGCCAGCGCACGACAAATACGGTGGACGGCATCGTGGTGCACACCACGCATCCCGTGCGCCTCGCGATGCGCGCCCTCGACGCCAAGGGCAACCCCATGAAGTCGAGCAACGTGCGCTACCGGTGGGCGTCGGGCGCGCCTGTCGGTGTCGCCGCGAATGGGATCGTCACCTGCGCGCACGCCGGCGACGCAATCCTGCGCGCGTCACTCGGTGCGCTCGCGGCGAACGTCCGCGTTCACTGCCTGCCCGTGAAGGAAGTGCGCGCAGAGATGTGGCTCCATCTCGTCGCCGGCGGGCCGCCGCAGGAGCTCGCGTTCGTGGCGCTCGACCCCGACGGACTGCCGGTGAATCGTCTCGCCGGCGAGGTGCGCGTGAAGGACAGCACGATCGTCACGCTGCACAAGGGTGTCATCCGGCCCATCGCGCCGGGCCACACGAACGTGAGCATGCGCTTCGGCGATGGAGAGGCCAGCACGCAGATCAGCGTCTACGAGCCAATCCACTCCTTCGAAGATCTGCACCGAGGCCAGCGATTCGTCGTCGCGCCGCTGCGCGTGGCGCGCGGCGATACCCTCCGCTGGCCCCTGCCGCTCGGACTCTTCTTCCTCACCTATCAGCGCGCCGCTGATTCAGAGCCGATCCCCTCGTTCTCGGCGGAGGGGCCGATCATGTGCTTGCCGGAGTTCGGCCCAACGGTGGAATTCGTGAGCTGTCTCGCGCGCGGGCCTGGCGCTTCGCTTCGCATCGTGCATCCACGCGGTTCGACGTCGGTAATTTCGGGCTCGCTTTCCCTCGAGCGTCGGCCGTCGCCGTAGCGTCGGACTCGTGACGGTCTTTCCACGGAGTTGGAACGATCGGCGACGCGCTGCGTAGGATTCTGGGTACGCTCACCGAGAGACCCAGCGCATGCCCACCACTTCCCTGCTACTCGCCGTGACGGTTGCGATCTCCGCGGCCGTCGCTGGTGACATGCAGGCCCGACGTGCCGCTCCGCACCGGCCAGTGATCCTCGTCGTCCACGGACGCGGCTTTCTCACGCGCGACTCGGCGGACTTTCGACGGGAGGCGCTGCATGCGCTGCGGGAAGGCGCGTTCCGCGCGACCGGGGACTCGCTGCTCGAGGAGGGCGATGTGCGGCTCGTGTGGTACGCCGACCTCATGGACGTGCGCCGGCGAGAGGCGCGGAGCACTACCTCCTGCGACAATGGCGTCGGCAGCTCCGATGACGGAAGCTCGGGTGGATTCTTCCTGCGCTCGCTCGCCATGGTGTTCAGTGAGCTCGTCGAGGGAACCGCAGCGGATTCGTCGGGCGACGACGCGCGCGACATCGCGGGCGACCTCCGCTTCATCGGCGACCGTGCCGTCCGCTGTGGCGCGCAGGGTCGCGTCGCAGATGCGCTCTCGCGCGCGCAGGAGGAAGGTCGGCCGGTGGTGATCGTGGCGCACAGCCTCGGCGCGCTGGTGACGTGGGGCTACCTCGAGCATCGCGGCGATCGCGACCTCCCGGATATCGAGCGACTCGTCACCGTGGGCTCGCCGATCGGGAACGACGGCCTGCGCGAGCTGGTCATGGGCGACACGGCCCGCATCTCGTTGCCGCGCGGTGTTCGCTCGTGGGTCAACGCGGTGAATGTCGACGATGGCATCGCGTCGCGACTCCTGTCGAGCGAGGGCGCGTTGCCCGGGATCACGGACATCGTCACGGCGCGTACGGACGAGTCAGCGCACGATTACAAGGGCTATCTTCGCGACTCCAGTACGGCGATGGCTGTGGTAAGCGCGTGGTGTGACGCGGCGACGATGCGCACGCGCATTGCCGGGTGCGTGGCGCTGGCGAAGCAGTAGAACGGCATGAACGACGAAGCGCGCGGCGAACCAACGCCGCGCGCTTCGTCGTTCCCGCACTAGCGCGGCGGGTCGAGTTCGCTGTGCTGCGGCCTCACGCGCGACCATAAGCGCTGCAACTGATTCGAGCACCTCGCATTCAGCAGACC
>JBBQDT010000187.1:0-8344 GCA_038319955.1 Gemmatimonadales bacterium
CTGACCCTCTTTCCTGCTAGCTTCTGCAAGTGACCGACGACAAAGCCGTCTTCCCCGAAGACCCACTGACTGCCAGGACGCCGTCACCCCTTGCCGTCGATGACCCGAAGGACCTCGGCTTCGGCTCGGTCGTCGGCGGTGCCAACGAGCGCCGCCTCATCGAGCGCGACGGACGCTTCACCTCGCGCCGCGAGGGGTTCCCGGCACTGTCGTACCTGAACCTCTACCACGCCATGCTCTCGATGACGTGGCCGAGGTTCCTGCTGAGCGCCACCGGGATGTACCTCGGGATGAACGCGCTCTTTGCGTGGCTCTATCTCGTCTGCGGCACTGGCGCGCTCGCAGGCATGACCGCGGAGAGCATGGGCGGACGATTTCTCCGCGCGCTCTTCTTCAGCGTCGAGACGTTTGCGACAATCGGGTATGGCAATATCTATCCGGTAGGCCCCTTGGCCAATTGGGTGATGACGCTCGAGTCGATCATCTCCATCTTCGCCATCGCGCTGCTCACCGGGCTCGTGTTCGCCCGCTTCGCGCGACCGACCGCGGCGCTCATGTTCAGCAACGTGGCTATCATTGCGCCGTATCACGGCAAGACCGGATTCATGTTCCGCATCACGAATGCGCGCAGCAACCAGCTCATGGAACTCGAGGCGAAGGTGCAGTTCAGCTGCCTCGACGGCGTAGGTCGTCGCTTTGCCCAGCTCAAGCTCGAGCGCACGAAGGTCATGTTCTTTCCGCTCAGCTGGACGATCGTCCATCCCATCGACGAGACGAGCCCGCTGTTCGCGCTGGAATACGAGGACCTCGTGAACAGCGACGCCGAATTCCTCATCCTGATCAGCGGCATCGACGAGACCTTCGCGCAGGTCGTGCACGCCCGCTCCAGCTACAAGCCCGACGAGATCCTCGTCGGCAAGAAGTTCGCGAGCATGTATAACCCCGTGGCCGACGATGGTACGATCAGCATCGACGTCTCCAAGCTGAGCGACGTCGAGGACGCACCAATCGGGGACGAGGACAACATGCGGCATACGCAGACGCTGCGGCATACCGGTCTTTTCACCGGGTTCGCGGCGCCGCGTGCGAGCGATCGCCCCAAGCGTCGCTGACGCATGACCGACCCGACGTCCAGCCGTCGCTACAACGAGAAGGAAGTCGCGCTCATCATCAAGCACGCGTCAGAGCTGCAGGAGGCGGACGCGCCGGGTGAGTCGTCGGCCGAAATGTCGCTCGAGGAGCTCGAGCAGATCGCGCGCGAGACCGGCCTCGACCCGGCGCTCATCCGCCGCGCCGCATCGGACCTCGACACACGCGTCACCGACCGCAAGCCCTCCCGTTTCCTCGGCGCCCCTTCGACGCTTCGTCTCGAGCGCACCATCGATGGCGAAGTGTCGCCCGATGAGTACGAGACGCTCGTGCTCGAGATTCAGCGGGCGATCGGCGGCATGGGCAGCGCGTCGACGCTCGGGCGCACGTTGCAGTGGACGTCGGCTGGAACGGGACGACGCCGGCTCACTGGACGGTTGGTGCAGGTGACCCTCACGCCGAGGAACGGCCGCACGACGATCCGCATCGAGGAGCCGGTGAGCCAGGTCGCGCGTGCCCTCTTCGCAGCGTCGATGGGCGGCTTTGGCATGGGCCTCATGCCTCTGGTCGCCGTCGGCGCCGGCACCCTCGGAACCAGCGTGGCCGGACCCGCAGCGGCGGCATCGGCTGCCGTGGCAGGCGGCGCGGCGTTCCTCGGCGCCACCTACATGTTCGCGCGGACGATATTCCGCCGCGTCGTATCGAGCCGGGGCGAGACGCTCCAGACGCTGATGTCGCGTCTCGCCGAACACGTGGCCGCCACGGCGGTGACGACGCCGAAGGAATAGCTCGTCGCTAGTGCTTCTTCGTAGGGTTGGGCGGGCTGCCCACCGAGAACGGCTCGTGCTTCGCTCCTGACTGCTCCGGCGCATTTCCCCGCTTCTCCACCTGCTCCTCGGCAAACTTCTCCTTCTCCTGCTCGAGGATGCCGGAGCTCTCGCGCTCCATATCGCGATCCGCGCCGCCCGACTCGGGACGATCGCTCTGGAAATTATTGCTTGGCTTACCGCCCATGGTGCACTCCGTGAAAGTGATTGGAGGCCAAGCAGGGCATGAAGCACGCCGCGTGGGAGACGGTGCCGAGGCCGCCTTCCCGGAGGGTGGTCTTCATGGGACCGGACCTCCTGGCCGGATTCACGGGTAGAGCGATAGGTCTCCCGCCCTATAGTCCGTTCATGCGTCTGCCCTCCGTTTCCGCGCACCTCCTCGCGGCGCTTCTGTTCGCTGCGCCGCTGGCCGCGCAGCAGAAGACTCCGCCAAAGACTCCAGTGAAGGCCCCCAGCAAGGATGCCCCAACGAAACCGGCGCCGACGGTGCCGAAGTTCGGTTTTCTCCAGGGCGTTGCGGTCGACAGCGTGCATGAAGAGGCGCTCGTTGGCGCGCTCATCCAGGTGGAAGGCACCGGCCGCATCGGACCAACCGATTCGCTCGGGCGCTTCCTCGTCGACAGCATCCCGCCCGGCACGTACCGACTCATCGTGGACCACCCGCTGCTCGACACGCTCGGCATCTCGCTCGTCACGCCGCCGATCACCTTCGCGCTCAACGAAGTGACGCGCACCACCATCGCCGTGCCGAGCACCGAGATGCTGGTGGGGCTGTTTTGCACGCCCGCACGTCGGGCCCTTGGGCCCGGTGCGCTGGTGGGGCGCGTGCGCGAACCGGACACCGAGGAGCCGGCGATCGGCGCGCGCGTCTCCTTCGTGTGGTACGACCCCGACATACCAGGCCTTCCCGCGAACCTGCGGGTGAAGAAGGCGCCTCGCGTACGCGAAGCGACGGTCAGCGCCGACGGTACATACCGGCTCTGCGGACTTCCGCTCACGTTCGAGGGCAAGCTCCAGGCGCAGCGCAAGGACGGCGGGGCTACGGCGGAGGTGACGCTGTCGCAGAGCGAGGGCCTGCTCACGCTGCGGAGCATGAGCGTCGCGGCAATGCCGAGGATCGCGGGCACCGACAGCGTGTCCAGCAAGCCGGTGCAGCGCGGATCTGCGCGCGTGTTCGGCAAGGTGCTCAACGCCAGTGGTGCACCGGTCGCGAACGCGCGCGTCGGGCTCATGGGCGTCAGCGCGGCAACACTCACACGCGCGAACGGCGACTTCATACTCGACTCGCTGCCGTCGGGAACGCAGGCCATCGTCATCCGGCAGCTCGGCTACAAGCCCACGGAGGTGCCGGTCGAACTCTCGGCGCGCACGCCGGCACGCGTCACGGTGAAGCTCGGGGTGTTCGTGCCGGAGCTCTCGCCGGTCGAGGTCATCTCGGCACGCGAGGAAGGGTTGCAGAAGGTCGGGTTCCTCGATCGGAAGCGGTCCGCTGCGGGAGGCTACTTCATGGATCCCGACCAGCTCGAGAAGCGACGCGCCACGATGTTCACCGACCTCCTGCGCACGGTGCCCGGCATTCGCGTGTCGTCGGCAGGCAATGGACAGGCGATGATCTCCTCGACGCGATCGGCAACGGGGGGCGGATGCGTCACGGTGTGGGTGGATGGCGCGCAGTGGCAGTCGATGGAAGCGGGTGATCTCGACTCGTTCATTCGGCCCGAGGAGGTGTCGGCGATGGAGGTGTACAACGGCATCTCGGTGCCGCCGCAGTTCGTCACCGTCGGCCAGAATTGCAGCGCAGTGGTGGTGTGGACGAAGCTGCGCGTGCAGTCGAGGAAGCGATGATCGCGCCCATCGTCCATCACCCGTTCAATTTCGCGCTGGGGCCGCTCAAGCTCACTGGCTTCGGCATCGCGATGATGGCGGCGTTCGGCATCGCGCACTGGGTCGCGCAGAACGTGCTGGAGCAGCGTGGCGACGACGCCGAGATCATGAACGATGTGACCTTCGCGGCGTTGGTCGGGACGATCGTCGGTGCCAAGACGTACTACGCGATTCTGCAGGGCAGCATCAGCGCGCTATGGGGACGTTCCGGCTTCGTGTTCTGGGGCGGCTTCATGGGCTCGGTGCTGCTATGCGCCGCGGTGATCCGTTGGCGCAAGAAATCGTTCTTGCGTGTCGCCGACGGCGCCGCAGTCGGCATCGCCGCTGGTTACTCGATTGGGCGCACGGGCTGCTGGGCCGTCGGTGACGACTATGGTCGCGTCTGGAATGGACCGCTCGCCGTCGCGTTCCCGGATGGGCTGCCCAAGTCCACGGCGTATGTGATGAACACCGAGTATCACGCCAACCTGCCGGCGAGCATCTCGCCGGACACCGTGATGAGCGTCTATCCGACGCAACTGCTCGAGGTGGTGCTGGGGTTCGTGATGTTCGCGGTCCTCTGGCGAATGCGGAAGCACACGCACAGCTCCGGCTGGCTGTTCGGCGTGTATTGCGTGATGGCGGGCGTCGAGCGGTTCATCGTCGAGTTCTTCCGCGCCAAGAGCGACATGGTCGGTCCGGTGACGTCGGCGCAACTCGTCGCGCTGGGAATCAGCGCCGCGGGTATCGTATTGATGACGTGGCGCAACGCGCCACCGCCCTCGCTCGCCACCGCGCGCTGACGCTGGATCCCTTTCGTCGCCTCCAATGACCGCATCGATGCTCGCCCGTCCCGAGGCCACCGAGTTCGCGCCGTTCTACGCCAACTACGTGGCATCGGTGCCGGACGGGGACATCCGCACCATCCTGCGAAAAGACCGGGAGGACCTGGCGACGGTGCTCGGCAGCATTCCGGAAGAGCGTGGCGGCTATCGCTATGCGGACGGCAAGTGGACGGTGAAGACGGTGATCGGCCACCTGATCGATGCGGAGCGGATCTTCTCGTATCGCGCGCTGCGCCTGGCGCGCGGTGACACGACGGCGCTACCGGGCTTCGAGGAGAATGCCTACGCGGTGACCGCGGGCTCCGATGCGCGCACGGTGGCCGATCTCGTCGCGGAGATGCTCGATGTCCGCACGAGCACCATTCGGTTATTCGACTCGTTTCCCGACGACGCGTGGGATCGCAGCGCGTTGGTGAGCGTTGGGGAAGTCACGGTGCGCGCGCTGGCGTACATCACCGTCGGTCACGCGCGCCATCATGTGCGTGTGTTGGAGGAGCGGTACGGCGTCGCGCCCTGAGCTGACGCCGTTTCAATTCCGCGAACTACTGTCCTACGCAGCACCCCGTTGCGCACGAGGCCCAGATCGGGTCTCCGTCGCCAGCCTGGAGATTGAGTCCGAGCTTCATCACTGAATCGTGTGCAGCGGCCGCATTTGCGCAGGTCTTGAAGTCGGCTTGTGCGCCCGCCACCCAGGTATGGCTGCAGCTGACGAATTGCCCCGTGCCGAACTTCGCGTGCGTTTTCGCCTTGATGTCGACTTGCTCGAGGCGCCACTCCATCGCGGTGCCCGTCGAGTCGGCGGTGACGATCATGTAGTACTCGTACTGCTTGTTGCGAGGCAACAGGCCATAGCGCGCTTCCGGCGCATCGCCCTTGTTGATGGCGCGTACGTAGACGACGCCGAACTGTGGCGCGACGGCAGGCGAGATGGAGTCCTGTGTCGCCACGGCGTCGACGAGCACGAGCGTCCGCCGCGTTCCGCTGCAGCCCGGATCCCTGCGGCACTTGCGCTGCCGCTCGTGACCGCCCGTGTACGACAGCTGCTTGACGAATGCATCGAACTCGGCGCCCGTGTACTTGTCGATCGGCTTGGTCAGGTCGCCCGGCATCGGCTTATTCTGTCTGGGCCTCGGTGCTCGTGCGGCACCAACGAGCGGTTGTGGCGCTGCGCCGGGCGCACCGGCGACGCTGTCGGCCGGCTTGGTGCTATCGGCGGGAGGCGCGTCCGACTTCGAACAGGCGAGCGCAACAAACACAGCTGTGCAGACGACGGCCAGATGGGCGCGACGATTCTGGAACCGGCTCACGGAACCCCCGGAAGAACGTGTGTGTGAGATTTCGTCAGGCGAGTGTGGCGTATTACGGCGGGACGAACTACATGCGGTGCGACGCGAGCGCCCTCATCCGCGCGAGCGTCGGCGCGAGTGAAGGATCGCTGTGTGCCCAGAGGGTGAGGACGCGGCCCGCCCAGAGTGCGGCGGTGATGGCATCGCCGCGCGCAGCGGCGAGGTCGGCGCGATAGGCCATGCTGCGTCCGACAGCAGCCGCCATGCCGGGCTCGTACACGACATGCCAGCCCAGCGTCGGCAACGCGGTGAGCGTGAGATCCAGTTGGTGCATCGCTGCCGTGGTATCGCCCATCGTGGCGGCAAGCCACGCTTCCGTCATGACGTAATCAACGGCGAAATCGCCCGGCCGCATCACACGACGAAACTTCTGGATGGAGTCGAGAAGGAAGCGACCGTGCTTGACGTCCGCACCGCCGAGTGTCTGGACGACGCGCATGATGGGTGGGACGGAGTCACCCAGTGCCAGCGTGACTGCTGGTCCAAGGCAACTGACGGCAAACTGCATCGGCCGCATCAGCATGCCGCGACGCGCGCTGCCGCGTTGCGCAGGATTCACATAGCTCTCGAGCAGGACGTCGAGCCGCTTGTGGAGCGACCGCAGCGAGTCGTCGCACACGCCCAGTGCGGCTCGCATGAAGAGCGCCGTGGAGACGTCCTCGAGCAGGGGGACAGCGGGCGCACCGGCAAGCGACACAGAACCCCCGGATGTGCGGAGGTGCTGCACGGCTACATGTTCGCGTCCCAGCAGCGCCGCAATTCCCGCGAGATATTCAGCCGCCTTCGGCGACGGAGACGGATTGGCGTTCAACACGGAGTCGCCAATCGCGACGGTGCGACTGAAATCGCCCAGCTTGAGATGGAGACGGACGTCCGTTGCCCCAAGCCGTGCACGCTGCGCGGAATCCGTTGCCAGAAGCTTCGCCCGGTCGAGCGCGCTGAGCGCCGAATAGCCGCCGTTGGGCGTCCCCGTGATGTCGTCGCGCATCTCGAGCACGCGAGCGAGCGACTCGAAGGCATCCGCGTTGTCGGGAAGCCGCTGCGTGAGCGAGGAGAGAATGTTGAGGAGCACGTCGCGATTCCGCTGCAGCGCGCGATCATATGCGGGCGCGAGTACCTCGAATGGGGTGCTCGTCAGCTCCGCGCGCGGTCGTGGCGAATAGGCGATGCTGTCCGCGATGATGTCCTGAAAGGCGAAATACGGCGAGCTGTCGGCCGTCGCGCCATATCGAGGTGCATTCGTCTCGACGACGAACAGGCGAGCCACGACCGAGAACGGGAACGCGCAGAATGCCGACGGTGTGATCTGCAGGGCACGGGCATACGCGCGTTGCGCGCTGGGGATGCTGCCGCGGAAGGCCCACCCGGTCTTGCTGGTGCTGCTGCGGACGACAGACCTGTCCAATCCCTGGCAATGCGCGAGTCCGAGCCACGCTGCTGCGTCGAGGGAGTCCCGGCCGCGCATAGCGTCATACGCCACACAGGCGCCGCTGAAACTCCCCTGCTGAATGCTCTGCAGTGCGTCGACGAGCGAGTTCTCGCGCACGTCGAGCGTCGCGCGATTGCGCAGTGCCGTGCTCACGTGCGACGTCCACCGCGACGACGGCTCGCCGCGCCACACGAGCAATTGCGCCAGCCATGTCTGGGCGTGCGCATAGTCTGGATCCGCCGCGACGGCGCGCTCGAAGGCGTCGATGGCCGACATCACGCGCCATGTCGTCAGCGCGCGCTGACCCTCCTGGTACGCGTGCCACGCCACAAAGGAGCGCGTTCCGCCATCGCCCGAGCTGGCGGACTTGGGGATCCCGTCGAGACGAAGCAGGTCGGCCGCCAGCATGCGAAGGATGCCCGGGTGGCGCTCGAGCAGGTCGCGCGGGCCCGCAACCTCGCGCTCGCGCAGCGAGGTGCCGCCGATCGCGTCGTACACCACCGCGCGCACCTTGATGGAGTCCTTGGTCAGCCACACGCGTCCCCACACCATACGCCCCGCGCGCGCGCGGCGAGACGCGGACAGCATACCGTCGAGCGACCTGTCCGTGCTGTTGCGTCGGATGTCCGACACACTCAAGTCGCTCGCGAGCTTGAGCCCATTCCACTCGCGCATTACGGAGTAGAGCCCGTTGGCCACGGGCTCGTCATCGTGTGTCGGTGCGGCGGAGCCAACATACTGAAATGGGAACACCGCGTACTGCGAAGTATCCACCCGGCCCGTGAGCACGTCGATCTGGTCGCGACCCTTGGCTGTCGAACCCGCAAAGCCGGCCACCAGCAGGGCGACACCCGCCGCCCACAGCCATGGGCTCTTCGACAACGGACGACGAAGTGCCCGCGCGGTCAGCGTCTCGCCCGAATTGCCGATGGCCGCCGACAGCGC
>JBBQDT010000188.1:0-8213 GCA_038319955.1 Gemmatimonadales bacterium
CGGAGGGCGAGCAGCGCAAGCGCCTGCTTTCTCCGCGCGGGATCGCGTGCAAGCAGACGCGCCGTGTACTGCTGGTCCACGTAGCAGGTGCGGCAGAGCGTGTCGCTCAACATCAGGAACGCGGCCAGCGCGCCCGTGTCGTTCCGCGCCAGCAAGGCATAGGCGCGCGCCGCCGCGACGCTGTAGATCCCGAGCCGCCGGCCAGGCGCCTTCGCATCGTGCGCGACGGAGTCCGCGATCCGCCGGAAGCTGTCGATGGGCGCGACCATGCGCCGCTCCGCCCACCAAGGCAGCGCATAGCGCACCTGCAACAGGCCCCTGGCCATCCAGCCGGAGAGCGCTACGCTCGCGCTGTCCGGGGGGATCGCGCCGAGCAGGGTGAGCTCGGAATAGAGAATCGCCGGTCGCGTGCCCAGGGCCAGGTAGGCCTCGTGCAGGCGACCGCGATACGCGAGCTCGAGCGGCACGTTGTACGCGGCAAGCGTGGAATCCTCGACAAATGCCGGCGACGTGCGCGGACGGCGCTGCAACACGCGGAGCAGCCGCAGCGCCGTCTCCGCGCTATCGGGCCAGCGCCGGAGCGGATACCAGGCGTTCCGGATCACAGTGCTGCTGATCGTGTCGAGCAGCGTGCGGGTCTCGGCGCGGGCCGATTCCCGCGGATCGAGGAGCCGCGCCGCGAGGCGGATCGCGTCCGCCGCCTTGTCGGTTGTATTCAGCGCGAGATAGGCGCGGGCATATTCCAGCGCGGCCGCGGGTCCGCGCTGGTTCAGCGCGAGCTCCACCGGATGGATGTAGGCGGGAGCAAACGCGGAGTCGAGCGCGATGGAGCGGTCGAAGGCGTCGAGGACGCTCGACTCGGTGACGCCGAACAGGGAGCCGTAGCCATAGTGGAATCGCGCCTCGCCCACTGCGAGCCAGACCTCAGGGTCATTGGGGTAGCGGCGCGCCGCCTCATCCACCGTCGCGAAAAGCCGTCGCACGAGATCGAAGGGCGGGGAAACCGGATCGATCGACACGCGGATCGAGTCTGCCGCGACGAGCAGGCTCTCGCGCGGCGCCAGCGCATGGTTCAGCCGTCCGGCGCGGAGCGAGTACCGCGTGGTGAGCGAATCCAGGCCGTCGTTCTGCCACTCCCGCACCAGCGACAGCCGGCGAAGCGCGGGTGCGAAGGTGGAGTCCAGCTCCACGGCGCGAACATAGGCGGCGCCGGCGGAGTCCCACGAGGTGCGACGATAGAGGCGTTCGCCCTGCAGATAAGCACGCAGCGCAGGGATCGAGCGGGCGCTGAGTGGCTCGGCTCGCGTCGCGCCGAGCCGATGAACGCGACCCAGGTCCGCGAGGAGATGCAGGGTCAGCGAGTCGGCGAGCCGCTCGACGCTCGCGGCCGTGACGTCATAGTCGTAGGTGGTGTCCCGCACTGCGTCGAACAGGTGGGCATCGGAGCGCACCTGGTCCTGGCCACTGCCCACCAGCGTGCCGTAGACCACGTAACGCGCGTCCGTGCGCTTCGCGAACGCCGGCATCGAGTCGCGGAGCGCGCGCGGCGGGGCGCGGCGGATCGCGAGCGTGGGCGAGACGGCGCGCAGCGGACCCGCACCGTCGAGGTTGTGCGCGAGCACGTCGACCATTCCCTCGCGCCAGATGGGCAGATCGCCTCCGGTGGTGAGCGCATCGAATGGGGCCACGACGATGGATACCGGCGCCTCGGCGACGGTTCCGCGGGCGCGGGCGACGAGCTTCGCGACGCCGACGCCGGTTGCGGCGAGCAGCAGCGCCGCGATCGCGATGCGTCCCGCGTTGGCGCGCAGGCGGCGCCCCATGCGCTTCACGCGCGAGACCGAGAAAGCGCTCGTGAAGCTCGCCGTGAAGCTGGAGGTCTGGACCGCCGCCTCCAGCGCGTCGCGCAACTCGGCGGCGGTCTGGAAGCGGTTGGCCGGCGACTTCTCGAGGGCGCGCGCGACCGCCGCGACGACGCCCGGCGGCGTGTCTGGTCGCAGGTCATCGAGCGGAGGAGGACGTTCCGTGAGGTGCGCGGCGAAGATCTCCTGTACGTTCGCTCCCTCGAACGGAGGCCGACCGGCCAGCGCCTCGAACAACACGACGCCGAGGGCGTAGATGTCCGCCCGTGCATCCACCCCCTTCTCGCCGACGGCCTGCTCGGGCGCCATGTAGCCGATGGTACCAAGCGACATGCCCGTCCCCGTCAGCCGTTCGCCGGGTGTCTGCCCGGGCGAACTGTCGAGCGCAGCGGCGATGCCGAAGTCGGCCAACACCGCGTGGCTGCCCTGCAGGAGGATGTTCTCCGGCTTGATGTCGCGGTGGATCACGCCCTGCCCGTGCGCGTACGCGAGCGCATCGGCGACCTCGCGGACGAGCCGCGTGGCGTCCAGCACGGGAAGCTGCCCCTCGTGCTGGAGTCGCGCGCGCAGCGACTCCCCGCTGATGAAGGGCATGATGTAGTAGAGCAGGCCCTCGCGTTCGCCCGCCGCGATCACTGGCAGGATGTGCGGGTGCTGCAGGTGCGCCGTGAGCCCGCTCTCGCGCTTGAAGCGCGCAATGCTCATGTCGCTCGTGAGCTCGGGCGGCAGGATCTTGATCACCACCTGGCGACCGAGGGCGTGGTCGGTCGCCAGGAAGACCCGGCTCATCCCGCCGGCGGTCAGCTCGCGGTCGACGCGGTACTGATCGCCGAAGATCTCGCGGAGATCGGTGAGCAGGTCTGCCACAACGCTAGCCCTTCCGGCCGACGGGCGAGCGGATCACCTGAGGATGCCGCCGTTCCGGTAGCACGCACGCCAGGTGACGCCGGCGTCCGCGCCGTTCCTGAGTGTGAACTGCTGGCCGTCCAACTCTACACGCACCGCTGCTCGACGAGTTCGATGCGCTGGTCTGGCGTCAGGTGAATGAAGTCGATGAACGATGTGGCCATGTCGAAGTATCGATGAAGCGACTGTCCCGTACAAGATGCCTGTTCGACGCTACTTCACCGGCTTCGGCATCACGGGATAGACGCCTGCATCCGAGAGTTGCTTCACGAACGCCGAGAATCGCGTCACCAGCGCGTTCGTTTCCGTGACTGTCCCTGGTATCTCCTTTCGCAGTTCTTCCATCGTACGGAGGTTCTGCGCCGTCGGCCCAGAGAGGAAGCCGCCGAGGTCTCCGGCAAGGCCGCTGACCTTGAAGGTCAGCACCTGACGGAACATCTCGCTGCTGAACTCGATCTCCTCACCCTCGTCGCGGACGAACAACTTCCGCTTGAGCGGAGCGATCATCTTCGCGAGCGTATCGAGCGGCGCGCGGTATTGAGCCGGTACCTTCGTCGAGTCGCCCAGCTCCTTCCTGATCAACGCGAGCTGCGTGTTGACCTGCTTCACCGCCGTGACGGCATCGGCCAGCCGGCCGTTGATGCCCTGCAACTCCTTTGACAGTTCGAAGTTCATCTTGCGGTCCGCGGCCGCGACCTGTGATTCGGGATCGGACCGCACCACGACGTCCGTCGCGCCGATCGACTTCCCGTTCACGAACACCGTCGCGACGTAGGTGGCCGGAAGGACGTACGGCCCCTCCCGGCCACCACCGCCGCCGAATGGGTTGTCGGTCGAGGGCGCGACACCCTTCGGCTCAGGCAGCGGCTCGATGCGCAGGTCCCACCGCGCGAGGTTGAGCCCCATCGCGGGGCGCGTCGCCTTCGCCGTGTCGCCCTTCACCTGCCGCACCACCGCGCCTGCCGCGTCCTTGATCTCGATCCGCACGCTGTCCGGTTTCGTCTTCGTCACGTACGCGATGGTCGCGGCCATCGGCGGATTCTCGCCGAGGAAGAGCATGTCGCCCTGGAAGCCGCGCTCCTGGTCCGAGGTGGGCAGGCGCAGCGTCGCCGGCCTGCTGCCATAGACCCACGCGTCGCGCGACTGTGCTTGCGTCCAACCCTGGAACGGCGTCATGTCGTCCAGTATCCAGATCGACCGCCCATGCGTCGCGAGGATCATCGCGTTGTCCCGGCTGTGCTGCGTGATCTCGTAGACGGGCACGGTCGGCAGGTTCGCGCGCACGCGCGTCCACGCCTTGCCGCGATCGACGCTCACCCACAGTCCGGTCTCGGTGCCGATGTAGAGGACGTTGGGATTCTTGAAGTCCTCGGTGACGGTCCGCACGACTTCGCCCTTCGGCAGGTTCGCGACGATGGAACGGAAGGTGGCGCCGTAGTCGCTGCTGGCGTAGAGATAGGTGCCGTAATCGCCGGTGCGATGTCCGTCGAACGACACGTACACGGTCCCCTCGTCCGCGCGTGACGGCTCGACCTTGGAGACGTACGCGAGCTTCGGCGCCCCGGAAATCTTTGGCGTCACGTTCGACCATGTGGCGCCGTCGTCGCGGGTGACGTGCACCTGCCCGTCATCCGATCCCGTCCAGATCAAACCCGGCCGCTTCCACGACTCGGCCATGCTGAAGAGCGCGCCGAATTGATCCACACCGTCGTTCTTCGCGATCTTGATGTCCTTGCCCTTCACGCCCATGAGGTCGACGGTATCACGGTCGATGGCCAAGGTGAGGTCGCCGCTAATCGCCGTCCATGTCTGGCCGCGATCGGTGGACTTGAAAACCTTGTTCGCGCCGGCATAGATGGTCGCCGGATCGGTGTGGGACAGCATAATCGGCGTGTCCCAGTTGAACCGGTATGGCTTCTCGGTCGACGGCGCCTCGGGGCGAATGCTCTTCGATTCGTTGGTCACCTTGTCGATGCGCGCCATGAACCCTTCCTGCGACTCCGAGAACACGATGCGGTGGTTGGTGGGGTCGATGAGGCTGACGAAGCCGTCGCCCGACACCACCGACAGCCAACTGTCGTTCCCGATGCCGTACTGCGACCGCGTGGCGCTCGGCCCGCACCACGAGTTGTTGTCCTGGAGGCCGCCGCAGACGTTGTACGGCTCCTGCATGTCGTAGCCGACATGGTAGAACTGTCCCACCGGAAGGTGCGACAGCCACATCCATCGCTTGCCCCTGTCGTAGGTGATGCCGACGCCACCGTCGCCGCCGACCATCATGTGGTCGCCGTCCTTCGGGTTGATCCACATCGCGTGGAAGTCGACGTGGATCGTGCGGGCGCCGTCGCTGCGGAAGGTCTTCCCTCCGTCGTCGCTCACCTGCAGCGGCGTAGCGGGCTGATAGACGCGCATCTCGTTCTCTGGATCGACGCGAATGATGCCGAAGTACATCGGCCGCATGTTCGTGCCGCCCATCTTGGTCCACGAATGCCCAGCATCGTCGCTGCGATACACGCCCCCCTGCTTCGGATGCTCGACGCGCGCGTACACAATGCTCGAGTTGCGCCGGAAGATGTCGAGTCCGATGCGTCCCATCGCCCCCTCGGGGAGTCCCTTCGTCAGGTGTGTCCATGTCCGGCCCGCATCGGTGGACTTCCAGAGGCCGCTCTTCGGGCCACCGCCGTTCATCCCCCAGCTCGAGCGACGCCGCTGGTACATCGCGGCGTACAGTGTCTTGTTGTTCGTGGGATCCATCACCAGTGCGGTGCCGCCCGCGTCGGGGCCGGCGTCGAGCACTCGCGTCCACGTGCCGCCGCCATCGATGGACTTGTAGATACCGCGCTCGCCGCCGGCTTTCCACAGGTCGCCGAGTGCGGCGACGTAGACGATGTCGTGGTCGACGGGATCGATGACGATGCGCGCGACCTGCTTCGAGTCGCGCAGACCCTTGTTCGCCCAGCTCTTGCCGCCGTCAGTGGACTTGTAGACGCCGTCACCCCAACTCGAGCTCTGGCGGTTGTTGTTCTCCCCGGTGCCCACCCACACGAGGTTCGGGTCGTCTGCCGGAATCGTCACCGCGCCGATGGAGGAGGTCCCGGCGGAGTCGAACACGGGAGTAAGCGACACACCGTTGTTGGTGGTCTTCCACAGTCCACCGGTTGCGGCCGCGATGTAGAAGATGCGTGGGTCGCGCTCGGATACCGCGATGTCGTCAATGCGTCCGGACATCGTGGCCGGCCCAATGGAGCGGAAGTGCAGGCGGTCGAACGGCCCACCTGGTGAGGGCGCGGAATCTGGCTTCGCGGCCGAGTCGGAAGTGGCGGGGGTTGGCCTGGTGCGCGCCTGGGCGGTGGCGGAAGCGACGGGTGCGGCGACCGCGGCGGCGAGGAGCGATGCGACACACGCGAGGCGAACACGGGCAGCGAACACGGAGTACCTCTTCGGAATCGGACGGGAGGCGCGGAATGGCGCGCGGCATAATCTCCGCCGTCGCACGCCGGGCCGCTACCATCAACCAGACGAGGGGACCGCCGAGGGCCCTGCCGCGGGCACCGTGGTCGGATACCTCGATTGCACCACGTCACGATAGACGGCAGATTGCCGAGCACGAAACGCTGTCTCACCGATGCAGCGGCGCGCAGCGGTGTCGTCAAACCGAAATCCCCACCGCGAGGCAGGTGCGTGCAGAGCGCTCCAGACGACACCACGGCTCCGCTCGAACGCCGGTTCGGACTGCTGCCCGCGACGGCGCTCAACATGACGAACATGATGGGCGTGGGACCGTTCATCACGATCCCGTTGCTCATGACGGCCCTCGGTGGACCGCAGGCGATGCTCGGGTGGATCGTCGCGCTGGTCATCGTCATCTGCGACGGTATGGTGTGGAGCGAGTTGGGCGCCGCGATGCCGGGATCGGGCGGCTCGTTCCACTATCTGCGAGAGGCGTTCGGGCGCGAGCGGTTCGGCCGCCTGATGGGATTCCTGTTCGTCTGGCAGTTCGTGCTCAGCGGGCCGCTGGAAATCGCGTCAGGGTACATCGGCTTCGCCGAATACGCCCGCTTCATCTGGAAGGGGATGACGCGCGAGCACGTGATCGCACTCGTGATCGCGGTGGGGCTGATCAATGTCGCGCTGCTGTACCGGCGCATTCGCTCGATTGCCGTGATCACGATCATGCTCTGGAGCGGCACGCTGCTCACCGTACTGGCGGTGGTCGTGACGGGCGCGATGCACTTCGATCCGCGCAAGGCGTTCGACTTTCCGCCCGGCGCGTTCAACTTCTCGCTGGGGTTCTTTCTCGGACTCGGCGCGGCAGCGCGCATCGGGATCTACGACTATCTCGGGTACTACGACGTCTGCTACATCGGCGACGAGGTGCGCGATCCGGCGCGCGTGATTCCCCGCTCGATCCTGATCAGCACCGCGGCGGTGGCGGTCATCTACCTGGGCATCAACCTGTCGATCATCGGGACAGTGCCGTGGCGGGAGTTCGTGCCGGCCGATGCGCATCCGGAGTCGAGCTTCGTCGTCTCGGTGTTCATGCAGAAGATCCATGGGCCGACGGTGGCGCGGGGTTTCACGCTGCTCATCTTGTGGACCGCGTTCGGGTCGGCGTTCGCCCTGCTGCTGGGATACTCGCGTATTCCCTTTGCCGCGGCCCAGAGCGGCTATTTCTTCCGCGTATTCGGCCGGCTGCATCCGACCAAGGGCTTTCCCTATATCTCGCTGCTCGTGCTGGGCGCCATCTCGATCGTCGCCGGATTCTTCTCGCTCGGCACGGTGATCGATGCGCTCATCGTCACGCGAATCGTGGTGCAGTTCATGGGACAGGTGGTCGGCCTGATGCTGCTGCGCCGGCACGCGCCGGCGATGAAGCGACCATACCGAATGTGGCTGTATCCGCTGCCGGCGCTGGTGGCGATGCTGGGGTGGATCTTCGTCTTCGCGACGACGCAGATCGCCGTGATCGCCTTCGGGATTGGCGTGCTGGCGTTGGGCTGCGTCGCCTTTCTGCTGTGGTCATGGCGCAGTGGCAGTTGGCCGTTTGCGCTGGGCGGACCGGTGTCGCTTCCTTCGCAGGGCTGACGATGGCGACGAAGTGTTTCCAACCTCCTATCGGAAGAACGTGATCAGCGTCCAGCGCCTGTCTCGCGGAGCAGGCTGTCCGCCTCGGCACGCAATGCGCTTTCTGCAAAGACGCCGAATACGCGCTTGCGGATATGCCCGGTCCGATCGAAGAGCAGCGAAATCGGGAGGCCGTTGACGCCGCCGAACGACGCCACCAGTTCAGGCGTGCCCACCACGATGGGGTAGGTGATTGCGCCCATGCGCAATTGCTCGCGCATCGTGAAGACATCCACGTCCTGCGTCCAGACACCGAGGATGACGAAGCCGCTGTCCTTCCGCTCCGCATAGACGCGCTGGAAAGCCGGCATCTCCACCAGG
>JBBQDT010000189.1:0-8181 GCA_038319955.1 Gemmatimonadales bacterium
TGCCGGAGTACATGCGCGACGAGCTCGGGACGGTGCCCCACGTGCGCGGCACAGTGGGCATGAGCACGCGCGGTCACGACACCGGCGATGCGCAGTGGTTCGTGAACCTCCGCGACAATCGGCGGCTCGGGCCGGACTACACGGTATTCGGCGAGGTCGTGTCGGGGATCGACGTGGTGGATGGTATTTTAGAGGGGGACAGCATCGCATCGATCGAAGAAGTCAGATCGTCCTCGAACCGAAACAGTAGCGACGTCCAGTAGCCCTTTCTACTTGCGCGGTTGGACCAGATGCACGAAGCGGGAATCATCGCGCAGCGCAGCAAAGGCAGGATCACTGTGCAGCAGGCCGATGTCGTACGGGTGGGCGCCGTGCGGCAGCGCCTCGAGCAACTCGAGCGCACCGCTGGCGTCACCAAGCACCGCTGCGATTTTCGCGCGATACAGCGTCGGCATTCCAAGCGGGAATTGCGGCGGGTGTGCGACGAGCCACGCCGCCGTGCGTCGCGCTGTCGTGCTGTCGCCCGCCGCTGCGCTCATCATCCCGAGCGCGCCGCGTAGCTCGACACCCGGCAGCGCTGCAGTGATCAGCGTGTCGAGCACTGCACGACCTTCCCCGGCGCGACCGAGCAGCACGAGTGTGTGCGCCAGCACAAAGCGCTGCTCAGGTGGAAGGGGGCCCGCCTTGGCGCGCCGACTGAACCAGTCGACCGCATGTTCGGCTGCAGTGCGCGACGCGGACGCCGGCGCGCCGTGCGCCGCGAGTTCTGTTGCGACCTGATACATGACCCATCCCGGTGAGCCCAGCTCGGGCGCCCGCATCCACGCGCCCGTGGCGCCCGCGACAAGCGCCGGTTCAGGGGCCAGCGCATCGATGTTGTCCAGCGCAGCCAGCGCCTCAGTGGCGCGGCCCGCACCTGCCAGGGCACGCGCGCGGATGTACGCCGCGGCGAGCGGCGCGCGTCCCTCGCGGGTCATCCGAACGGCGCCCGCGAGCTCACTGCCGTAGTCGCCGAGGGCGTGATAGTCGGCAGTCAGTTCGCGCCAGTAGAGGAGCTTCGCGTCATCCGACATCCACGCGAGGTCGCGCGCGGGGTCGATCGCCGTCAATTGGCTGATCGCTTGGGCGGGGGTCCGGAGCTGGCGATAAGCAACGGCGAGTGTCCAGCGAACGTGCGACGATCGGGGTTGTAGCTCGAGCCGCGCGCGTTGCAGCCGGTTGTGCTCCTCCCAGTCGCTCGCACAGCGCGCCTTCGAGACGGACACCGTGTAGCGTTCCCACGGCCCGAGCGTCGCCGCGCGTGCGTTCAGCGCGATGGCGACGGAATCGACGATATCGCAGCGCGCGATGCCGACCGCGTTCACCGTCAGCCACGCGGCCGCTGCGTCGAACGAGGGATCGAGTTCTGCCGCACGACGGAAGTGCGGGAACGCCGGTCCGAACGCGCCCCGCCAGTAGAGGTCCTGCGCGACGACGTATTCCGCGTACGCGTCGAAGCGCGGCGGCCGCATCGACGGTGTCACGAAGTAGCTCGCGCGCGGGTCGACGATGGTGCCGAGTGCCGCCGCCACGCGCTGCCGGAGTTCGTCGACCGCCGCGAGTGGGTGGGCGACCGGCGCGCCGATCGGATCGACGACACGCAGCACGCGGCCGGTGCCGACATCGACGATGCTCGCGGTGAAACGCACGGTGTCGGCAGTGCGGTAGTATCGCCCTTCGACGACGAGGCCCGCGCCGGAACGGCGCGCGAGTGCGCGAGGGTCGGGTCGTTCGTTGGGGGGCAGGTGGCCCTGTGTGTAGAGCGCGCCCACGTCGAGCACATCCACGAGCGTCGTGCGCGCGAGGCCGCGGGTCACCCAGTCCGACGCCATCAACCCGAGCGACGCCAGCGCGCTGTCACCCGTCTGGTTTTCGAACACCGTGATGGCGACGCGCTTCGGGTCGAGCGCCACCACCGGTGCATTCGGGACCAACGCGGATCCGGCCGCGCTGTCGCGCGGAGTCCGCCACAGGATCATTCCAATCGTGCCCGCAGCAGCGAGCCCAATCCCGATCCGCACGGCCGTACGCCAACGGTGAGGGCTCGGAGTGGTGCTCTGTGCTGCCGGCGCATCTGCGACCGTGCCACGATCGATGGCAACCGCGTCGATACGCGGTGCACGGCCGTCGACCGGGCCATCGATTGTCGGCCGCGCGGTGGCGCCAGATGCGATCGCCGTCGCGAGTTCCGTGACGGCGGAGTCGGGTGCGGATCCGAATTCCTCGCGCACGAGGGATTCGTGGACGCGCGCGTGCCGCAGGGCCGCTGGCCCGTCGCCGGCGGCATCGAGTGCGCGCATGAGCGCGACAGCCACGCGACTACTCGACGGCTCGGCGGCCTGTCGCCGTCGCCACCACGCCACGGAGGCGGAGTGGTCGCCGCGCGCGTCGGCGGCGCTCGCGAGTTCTTCCAGCGCGGCCGCGAAGTCGTCGGCGAGCTCGCGACGACGTCCATCCGCCCACCGTCCGAGCTCGTCAGCGCCGTCGACGTGCACCCCGTCCAGGAATGGGCCGGCATACAGCGCCACCGCGTCCTCCGAGCGTCCGGTTCGTCGCGCTGCCACGAAGGCGGCGATATCGGAGTCGATGTACTGCGGGTCCAGGGATAACGACGCCGTACCCGTCAGGACATCATCGGGACCCAGCTGTCGCCGAAGCGAGTGGAGCATCTGCTTGAGGGCGCCGCGTGCCCGGTCCGAGTCGCTCTCGGGCCACAGGAGCGCCACCAGACGGTCGCGCGCTACACCCGCCGGCCCGCTGGCGGCAACGATCGCCAGCAGAGCGAGGGCTTTCCGCTGCGCTGCCATTGTGGGCATCGGCGCGCCATCGCGTTCGACGTTGAGCCCCCCGAACGTGATGAGACGATACACGAATTCCCTTACTCCACTCGCCTGACGACCACCTGACCGCGCGCTGACCGCATGTGGGTAAGTAGCCGCTGCCTACGCGCTCCAGCAAGAGCGCAGGTCGGAAATCGCGCGCGGCAGATTCGCGCGTCTCACCTCACTGCAGGAGGCTCAGATGTCACATTGGTCGCCACGGTCGGCAGTCTCGCACCACTTTGGTCGTGCTTCGGGACTGCGCGTCACCGGAGTCACAGTCGTCGCGCTCACCCTTGCGGGGCTGGTTTCCTGCGGTGCCGACTCCACAACTGCCCCCACGATGGAAATCTTCAAGGGCGCAGACGTCACGTTCGGGAACGGCACCGCGCGAACCGAGGTCGGCGTCCAGGGGGCGAACGTGGTCTCGGTGGCCGTCGTGCTGTCGGAGAATGCGCTCGACGGGCTCCCGACGCAGTTGCCGCCGATGACCAGCCAGGAGTTCATCCTGCCACTTCCGGCCGGCACGCCGGCATTGGTGTTCAAGCAGGTGGCGGTCAACTGGCAGCCAGTGGGGCATCCGCCGATGAACATCTATACGGTCCCGCACTTCGACGTGCACTTCTACACCATCACGTCGCAGCAGCGCGACGCGATCACACCGGCCGATCCGACCTTTGCGGCGAAGACGGCGCGGCAACCATCCGTCGATGCACTCCCGGCCGGCTACACGCTCGATCCCGCGGCGATTCCGCGCATGGGGGTGCACGCAGGTCCCTCGAATGCGCCTGAGCTCCAAGGCGCACAATTCGCCTCCACGTTCATCTACGGCTTCTACGATGGCGGCATGATCTTCCTCGAACCGATGATGACGCGCGCATTCCTGCTCTCCAAGCCCGATACGACGATCAAGCTCATCACGCCGGCAAAGTATCCGGTGTCCGGCGCCTACCCCGGCGCGTATGCCTACAAGTATGACGCCGCGACGCGTGAGCGCCGGATCGAGTTGCGTGACTTCGTGCAACGGCAATGACCGCGCGCGACATATCGATCGAGGAAGTCGGCTAACTCGATTGGGCAGAATGACGAAGGGCTGCTCTCGAGGAGAGCAGCCCTTCGTGTATCACGAGCGGAACCAAACAACCACGATCAGCGCGCGGACAGGTCCCTTACCGCCCCAGCGAGCAACCGCACCTTCGCGCCATCCGCCGCCGTCTGCGCATTGCGGCCCAATTCCTCCGACAGCTCGTCCAGCACCGACCGCCGCTGGGTGCCGTTCAGCTTCTCCGCGCGATCGAGGTCGCGCGCGACGATCGACAAGCGCTCGCTCGGCAGCCCGGCATTCCGTCCCAGCTGGTCCACGTAGGCACGGGCCAGCGCGAACGTCGCAGGCCACACGAGCTTTGGCTGCTCCTGCGCATTGAAGTAGTCGAACCGCACCGACTTCGCCGCATCGATCTCGTTCTGTGACAGGAACACACTCGGCGTCAACTCGAACAGGTCGAGGCCGCGCGCGATCTCCGAGCCCACGATGTAGCCGTTGTACCAATAGCTCGACCAGTAGCCGGCGTCGACGAACTTGGTGGCGTCCATCGGACCACGATCGAAGAAGGCGATCTCCTTCGGATGCGCCGCGTCCGTCCAGTCGAACACAGAAATGCCGCCCTGATACCACGACTGGACCATCACGTCGCGCCCCGGAATCGGGATGAGCGTGCCGTTGTGCGCCACGCAGTTCTCGTTCACCGTCTGCGCTGCGGGCATCTTGTAGTAGCTCTTGAAGGTCATCTTGTTGTCCGACAGCGTGAAGATCGCATCGGCACCCCACTCGTACTTGTCCGTGATCCGGCAGCGCGGCTGCGAACCGCCGCCCCACTCGTCGGAGAACAGCACCTTCGTGCCGTCGTTGTTGAACGTCGCGGAGTGCCAGAAGGAGAAGTTGGAATCGGCGACGGCGCCGACGCGTCTCGGATGCGCCACGTCGCGGATGTCGAGCAGAAGGCCGTAGCCCGCACAGGCGCCACCGGCGAGCCCGATCGCGGGATAGACGGTGATGTCATGACACTGTGTGGGTCCGCCGCGTCCAGCCGGCGCGGGACGACCCGCCGCTGCCTGCCGCGCCGCTGCGACCGCCTGGTCGGCGACCGATTCTGCGTGACGCGCCGGAGCATCCAGGTCCTGGAAAATGCGCGGCGAGCTCACGATCGCCGCAAGCTCGGGATGTGCGAGCGGCACCTTGATGACCTCGATGCGGAACAGCGCCGTGTTTGGATCCCGGTCCGGCTGTCCGCCCGAGCAGCCGGCTAGTTCGCTCGACGAGCGCACCTGTGCCGAACCGGAGACGTAGACGTAAACGTGCTCCTTGTCGTTGGGGTCGGTCACCACGGTGTGCGTGTGCGAGCCGCGGCAGGTCTGCACGTTCGCGATGTACTTCGGATTGCCGATGTCCGTGATGTCGAAGATGCGAATGCCGCGCAGGCGCTCGTGGCTCACCGTGTCGGCGACGCCCTGGAGTCCACAGTCGAGGCGGCCGCTCGTCGCTTCACCGGAGACGAAAAGCAGGTTCTTGAAGACCGACACGTCGCTCTGCGATCCGGGACAGACGTACGACGCACGCAGCGTGGGCCGGCTCGGGTTGCCGATGTCCCACACCTGGTAGCCGCTGTAGTTGCCCTGGAAGACGTAGTTGCCCGTGAAGGAGAGGTCGGAGTTCACGAGGCGCCGGTCGCCCGGCGTGGACAGGTTGATGAACTTCTCCGACGGCGGCGTCTTCGAGACGACCCGCAGGTTCCAGATTGCCTCCTGCGCATTCATCCATCCGGCGCCCAATCCGACGCGCGGGTCGGGACTCGGCGGCTGGATGGACATGTACGACGGCGCGGGCGCGGTGGACGATGCGGACGTCGATGACGACGAGGATGATGCGCATCCGCCGGCGGACAGCAGCCCCGCCGCGAGCGAGAGGGACAGTATGGGTATGCCTTTCATGGCTGGTTCCTTTGTGGGGGAAGCGCGTCGAGCATGGATTGCATGCGGTCGATCTCGGTCGTCTGGTCGGCTCCCACGTCGGAGGCGAATCGGAAGACGTACAACTCCTGCCCGCCGCCCACGGTACCGAAGAGCTGGTCGACCATGGTGAGCGCGCCGGTGTGATGCTGGATCATGAAGGTGAGAAACAGCCGGTCGAATTCGGTGCCCCGGGCGGCCTTGAGCTGCGCCATCTGCTCCGCGCTCAGCATGCCCGGCATCATCATGTCAGGCATGGGCATCTCGGACATCGACACCTTCTGGCCACCCATCTCGTGTTCCGCGGAAGCATCGGGGACGGTCTCGCGCCGTTCGCCCAACCAGCGCTGCATAAAGGCGATCTCGTCGCGCTGCGCGACGTCGATGCGTGCTGCAAGAATCTGGATGTCGGAGCGCGCGCCGTGCGACGGGGCCCAACCGGCCATCACGATGGCCTGCGCGTGGTGGTGAATCATGCCCTGCATGAACCGCACGTCGGAGGCCGTGTAGGGCATGCGGCCGCTGTCGGCCCTGGCCTGCTCGGCGGGGGTTTGCGCGCGAGTGGGCGGTGCAGACTGCGCATTCGCGGCGCCGCTTCCAGCAAGGGCGAGAACGGTGAGCGTTGCACCCGCCGCGGAGAGCCGAAACCTCATCATGTGGACACCTCGTTGTCGATTTCCAACGTACGGCTGGAGTGATTCGTTGAGAAGGTTGGGTGGAGCGGACTTCATGAACGGCGCGACGAAATAAACGGCGTTACGACATCGACGTCGTAGGCTTTGCTGTTCCAGAAGAATAGTTTCTAGAGTCCACCTCCTCGTGGCGACCCCCGGCCGCGCCCCACATATTGCCCGCATGCGAACTTCACTTCTGCTGGGCGCGCTCACCTTGATCGGCGTCACGGCCGCATGCAGCAGCAACGAGACGTACACGCTGTATCGGAACGGCTCCGGAACCGACACGTTGCGCATCCACGTCGCTACCTTCGACGCCGACGAGGAGGACGACAAGAACTACAACCACGACAACTGCGAACAGGATCGCGAGCTGTTCCAGGTGCATCCGGCGCAGTTGTCGCGCTTCTGGTGTGAAAAGGGACGCTTCCGAAAGAAGCCGCCGAAGTAGTGGTCGCCATGCCGACCTTTGCCCGCCGCGCTCTCGCGCCACTCCGCCGCTTCCTGGCGCGGTCGGTCCAGACCGGCGACCCATGGGAGCGGCTGCCCTATCATCGCCAACCAAAGTCGTTCGCGCGCGGCTCCATGCATCCATTCCCCTGGTACTTCGAGGGCGAGAGCATCGTGCCGGTCACGTCCGTGGGCGACATCTGCGACTGGTTGCTCCACTGCGAGTATGTGCGCGATGCCGACCTCTTCAACGAGGACGACTTCTGGCAGCACCCGCGCACCTTCGAGCGGCTTCGCCAGGGCGACTGCGAAGACTACGCGCTCTGGGCATGGCGCAAGCTCGTCGAGCTCGGCCTCGAAGCGGAATTGATGAGCGGCGCGTGGCATCCGCCGAGCGACGCGCCGGGCGGACACGTCTGGATCCGCTACCGGGATGAGGGCGCCGAATTCATCCTCGAGGCCGTGGGTCGCACGCGAGAGGGGATGGTGCGACCCTTCGAGACGGCGCGGGCGGAATATGTCCCGCACGCCGGCGTCGATCATCGGTTTCAACTCTTCGCGTACCGCGGCTACCTTGACTCGCCCGACTGAACGGTCGCCTCTCTCGAACCGTATACCTGTCATGAGAAAACTCGCTGTGCTGATGGCGCTGGCATGTGTCTCCTGCTCGCGCCTCGAAGCCGCCCCCGACCCCGAAGTGGCGCGTTGGGAAAGGACCGCCGCGCGCGTCACCATCACGCGCGACGATTGGGGCATCGCGCACATCTACGCCAGGACGGACGCGGACGTGGTCTTCGGACTGCTGTACGCGCAGGCCGAGGACGACTTCAATCGCGTCGAGACGAACTACATCAATTCGATGGGGCGCCTGGCCGAGGCGGAGGGCGAAGCTGCCGTCTGGCAGGATCTCCGTATGAAGCTGTTCGTGAATCCCGATACGCTCCGCGCGCAGTACGCGGCGAGCCCGCCCTGGCTCCGGTCGCTGATGGACGCCTGGGCGGACGGGCTGAATTTCTACCTGGCGACGCATGCGAACGTCACGCCCCGGGTGATCCGCCGCTTCGAGCCGTGGATGGCGCTCTCGTTCACCGAGGGAAGCATCGGCGGCGACATCGAGCGCGTCTCGCTCCAGGACCTCGATGGGTTCTATGGATCGAAACGTACGGGAATGGTGCCTGACGATCGCGGACGCC
>JBBQDT010000190.1:0-8081 GCA_038319955.1 Gemmatimonadales bacterium
ATCGGATGCCCCGTCTCGTCAGCGTCGTCAGCGCGCCGCCTGAAAATATTGTACCCCAGGCAGTCGCTACCGCCTTCGCACGCGAAACCTTCGGCCCTCAGGTCCCTCATCTCGAGCGCCTGATGTCGGTGTTCGAGAACACCGGAATCGAAACACGCCGAATGTGCAAGGATCTCGATTGGTACCGCCAGGAGCACTCGCTCGCGGAATCCAGCGCCGCCTACATCGAGATCGCCACCGATCTCTGTGCCAAGGCGTCGCGCGCCGCCCTCGAACGCGCCGGTCTCGGCGCGAAAGACATCGATCGAATCATCTACATCAACACGACAGGAATAGCGACTCCATCCATTGACGCGCGGCTGACGAACATCCTCGGACTTCGCGCCGACGTCCGTCGTACTCCTATCTGGGGCCTGGGATGCGCCGGCGGTGTCGCCGGTCTCTCGCACGCGTATGATCATCTCGTCGGCCACCCCGATGAGCACGTGCTCCTCTGCAGCTCGGAGATGTGCAGCCTCACGCTTCTTCGCGATGATCCGTCGAAGAGCAACGTTGTCGCCACTGCGCTTTTCGCCGATGGCGCCGCGGCGGCAATTCTCGCCGGCGACGAAACCGGCGACGAGGGTTATCAGCTTCTCGACAGCCGCTCGACGCTCTATCCCGACTCGCTCAGCGTGATGGGATGGAATGTCGTCTCGCGCGGCCTCCAGGTTGTGTTCGACAAGAACATCCCCACGATCATCAAGGAAAACGCGCGCCAGGAGATCGATTCGCTCCTCGCCGACAACGGCCTCACTCTCGACGACGTGACCGAGTTCCTCTACCACCCGGGCGGCCCTAAGGTGCTCGGCGCCTACGCCGAGGCATACGGACTCGATGCGGATCGCTTCAACTATTCGCGCGAGACGCTGCGCGAGTTCGGCAATATGTCTTCGGTCACCGTGCTGTACGTGCTGGAGCGTTATATGAAAGAGCACGCTCCCGGACGCGGCGGACACGCGGTAGTCTCTTCGCTCGGTCCGGGCTTCGCCTCGGAAACGATTCTGATGCAGCTGTAGGAAATGGAAACCGTCACCGGCGTTCAGTATTCCTGCTGCAACGAGGATTCGCTTTCCGAGATAGAAGCGCTCCGTCTCCCCGGGCGGCGCGCGCTCAGCATTCACGCCGCCGGCGGGCGGGCATTCAGTCTCCTCCTCGGGGACCCCCGCGAAGTTGTCGCCATCGATCGAAACCCGGCGCAGATATTTCTCGGCCAGCTGAAGGTTGCGGCAATGCGGCTGCTCGACCGTGAGCCGTACCTGGCGTTCGTCGGCATCACCGACGGGATTGATCGTGCCGAAACGTACCGCGCGTTGCGGGAGACTCTGCCCGACAAGACAGGCGCCTTCTGGGACGCGCGCCCCAACGACATCTCCGCCGGAATCCAGAACGTCGGGCGCACCGAGCGCAGCATCGGGCGCATCTCGCCGCTGCTGCGTCACTTCCTCCGCACAGACATCGCGCGAGTCCGCGCCGCGGGGTCGCTCGAAGAGCAGGGAAAGCTTGCGAGCGCAATGTTCGCGAGGCCGGCCGTGCGCGCCGTGCTCGGATTGATCTTCAATCCAGTGTCCGGCCGCTTCATTCTCCGCGATCCCGTCTATTACGGAGAGGGCCGCCGCAGCCCGGTGCCGTATCTGCGCGACCGTGTGGTCGCGACTCTGAGCCAACATCGCTACGACGACTGCTTCATATTCTCGCTCTTCGTGGACGGGAACATCAGAAATGCGACGACGATGCCTGTCGGCCTCGGTGTCGACGACTATCCGATCGTGAGATCGCGCCTCGACCGGCTGCGGTTCGAGACGTCGTGCATCAACGAATACCTCGGCCGCCAGAAGGCGGGCACGTTCGATGCCTTCTCGCTCTCCGATCTCGGCGGGTACTTGACGATCGCCGAGTTTAGCGAGCTGCTGGAGAAAGTGCAGCGCGTCGGGAGCGACGATGCGACTGTGTGCATCCGTGAGTACATCTCGGCACCGACGGAACGTGCTGTCTGGCCGGCGTCTCTCGTTCGCGACCGGCAGCTCGAGCAGCGATTGGATGTGACCGATCGGTCGGTCGGCTGCACATTCGTCTGCGCATCGAATCGTGCCAGCGCGCGACCCGTCACCACCTGAGCGATGCCCCTCCGTAGCCAGGGGGAGCGTTCCGACGGCCGGCTGATCGGAGTGCCGGCACGTCTTGCGCTTGATTTTGTGCTCTTCGCGTCGGTGATCGTCGCCTATCCGCTCCTCGCCATCGCGCGTCGTGTGATGCGCCTTCGATGATGGTGTCCGCGATGGTGGTGGCGCTCGCCCTGTTCGCTGCGTTCGCGTGGTGGCGGTTCCATTTCTTCCATCGCCAGCCGGCGCGCGCGATTCCGCCGGGGGATGAGCTGCTCGCGGCCGCGGACGGACGCATTCTGTATGTCGAGGATGTGTCGTTGGAGGGGGCGCCCGCGAACGCATATCACGAACGGGTAAGGTCAACGTTCGGAGTCAGCGGTGACTGGACGGTCGTGGCAACCTATCTCTCGATCTTTGATGCGCACTTCGTCCGCGCGCCGGTGGGCGGAACGGTGAAGTTTCATCATATGCTCCCGGTTGGAAAGAACGCGTCGATGGGGCAGTCCTTTCTTTTTGCGGCGCTCCGTCGCCCGCTGCCGGTCGGCCGAAGGGGATATCTGGAGAAGAACGAGTTCCTCGGCGTCTCCTTCGAAGACGGTCCGCCGGTGCTGCTGGTGCTGATGGCCGATTGGTGGATCGATCAGATCGTGACGATCGTCAGCGCCGGCGAGCGTGTCGCCCGCGGCGAGGTGATTGGAAAAATCCAAATGGGATCGCAGGTGGATCTGTGGGTTCCGGCAGGCTCGCTCGGCACTCCGCTCAAGGTTGGCGATGTAACGCGGGCCGGGGAGACGACGCTCAGCTAGGCCTCTAAACTGGGCTACCCGCCAATTCGTTTCTTCATCGCGCCAGCCGTGTGCGATGCATGTTCGGAGTCCGAGCGCATCCTCCACGCGGCGGCGCTCGCCGGAAACGGCGACGCAGAGGCCGGGTAACCGAGGAATCGCTCTTGGCACGGCGCGGCACCGCTGGTAACGTGCAGCATGGTCACTTGGAGAACACTGAATGCCGCCACGAGATAAGCGGGGCAAACGCGGGCCACGCCTCCCGCGTCTTCAGGAAACCCTGCGGCTGTCAGCTGCTGGTGCTGGCATGATGCTGGGCGACCTGGAGCATCGCGTGCTGGAGGCCGCTTGGGCGGCGAAGCGGCCGCTGAGCGCCCGTGCGATCCACGATCGCGTCGTGCGAACGCACGACGTCGTCTACATCACCTGCGTGACGGTGGCCAACCGACTGGTCGAGAAGGGCTTGCTACGGCGAGCCAAGCAGGACGAGCTGTTCCACTATACGCCCACGATGTCCAAGGACGAGTTCGCCACGTACGCCTCGCGATATGTCGTGGCGCGGATCGTGGGGCTCGGGCCAGCTGCGGTGGCCTCATCGCTCGTAGATGTCCTCGCGGAGGCGGCACCTGAGCAACTGGCGGAGCTCGCACGACTTGTGCGCCGCAAACTCAAGGATCTGGACGAATAGCGGTCGCAGAACCGACGGCGGCAGTGCCATGGCCGACGCCGAATGGGTACGCGAGTCATCACATTCACGCTTCCGGATGCCAGTTCCCGACACACCGACGTCGCCCGCTACTCCTTCGGCCTATCTGCCGCGAAGCGTGCGTGCGCGCGAACAGGCGCATCGACGCGCCATTCTCATCGGGATCGGTGCCCTCATCACGATGAGCACGAGCCCGGTCTTCGGGCATCACCTATTGTCCGGCACGGGCCAGGTGTTCATCGGGCGAGACCACATCGTCGGAATTTGTCTCATCGCGTTGCACGAGCTGCTCGCCCCCGTCCACTTCGGTTTTCACGTCGTGCTCGCGCTGGGGCTCGGGTATGCGACGTTCGACCGGCTTCGCGCGATGCAGGCGGCGCGCATGACATTGGGCGCGCTCGACGCAACCGTTCCATCGGACGGTTCCCCGATCATGCGCGCGGCGGCCGTCGTCGGATTGTCACGGAAAGACCTCTGCGTGATTGCCGGTCTGCCCACTCCTGCCTTTACCGCGGGGTGGTGGCGCCCACGAGTGTACGTCGCTGCGGAGATCACCGAACTGCTCGATCAACCGCACTTGATCGCGGTGTTGGCGCATGAGGCGGAGCACCTGCGACGGCGGGATCCTCTCAGATTGTCCGTGCTCCGCTTTCTGGCCTGCACCCTCTTCTACTTGCCGACGTTCCGCCGACTGGCGGATGACGCGGCGGACGAGGCAGAGATCATCGCGGACGATGCGGCCGTGCGCGGGCACCCGCTCGTGCTCGCGCAGACGCTCGTGCTGCTCGCGACCGCGTGGAGCGGCGGGGCGGGGAGACGACCGCACGCCGTGCGATCAAGCGTGAGCGCGTTCGCTGTCGGATTTCAACACGTCGGCCTCATCGATCGGCGGGTTCGCAGGCTGGTGGGCGAGGATGTACCGATCCGAACTCACGTCACCATGCGCTCCCTCGTCAGCGCGGTTGCGCTGCTCGTGGCCATCGCCGTCTCGGGAATCGTCATGGCACACCCGCTCGCTGCCCAGGAAGTCGATGTGCCGCACGGCATGGCCGAGCGGTCGACGCATGCCATGCCGGAGCGGGTGAAGGATCGTGCTCACTGTCGCCACGACGGTGAATTGGCCATTGCCCACCTCTTTTGCCTTGGCTTTCACCATCATGCCGCTGATCACCCCTGTCCGCACGCGAGCCGCTGACTCGCGCACAGTTCCCGCGGGCCGCGCGCGCGACCGCGCTCAGTGCGCCGAGGCGGACTGAAGCAGCGAGGCCCGTTCGCGAAGACTGACCGCGAGCTTTCGCGCGAGCGCCCGTGCCTCGGGGCGCTGTAGCACTGGCATTGCCCGCTCGATCAGCAGCTGCTGATGCTGCAACCCGTCGATGAGTTGACGGCGATAGGCGCTGTCGCCCGAGACAGGAGCGTTCCGGGCGAGGGAATCAATGCGCCGCTGAGCCCTCGGTAATTGCAGGGGCGGATGCTCGTCGCGATACAGTGTCCTGAGCGCGTCGGCAATTGCCCGCCGTTCGCGATCGAACGCGGAATCGAAGGCACCGGTGTTCCGGGCTGGTTCCATCGCCACTCCCGGCTGCATGGCGTGGTCGTCGTGGCGCATCATCATGCGTTCGTGCACGATGACGGAAAGTCGCTCATGACGGTCGAGGAGCTCCCGAAGGAAGCGCTGGTCGGCGTCTCGCGCCGATTGCTCTGGCTGCCGAACGGGGTCCGCCGCCGTGTCTTCCGAAATCGCGCTCGCCGTGGAGATGTCCTGCGCGACGGTCGCTTCGGGTCGCCCAGCCGTGTCCGCCAGCGACGTGCCATCGGACGCGCTTGACGAACACGCGCCGAGGAGCACCACGCCGGCGGCCGTCAATGCGCCCGCGATCCTTCGTGTCCCTGGAGTTCGCACATTCATGATGGGATCTGGAATGGGTCGATTTATGCACCATAAAGTAGTGAGGATGCCACGATCGTGCCAGGTGGACCTGCGGAGAAGGTGTCCACCAGAGATTGCCACCGAATATTGGCGCGACGCCATTCGTTTGCGGCGCATCGATGCGTTGCCTCTTGGCCATGCACCCTTTACGATACGTAAAGTCGCAGGGCGCGTTTCAGTAGCGTCGAGGAGCGGCCCGAAGCGGTGGTGCTTGGCAGCGGAGGGAACCGCGGCCCGTGACACGGGTTTCATCCGTCGGACGCATAACGGGAGGATGAGATGGATTCGCCGAGTACACCCAGGTCTCTTCAGGTCGCCAAGCGAATCCGGGGCCGTGGGCTCTTGGTCGCTCTGGCGCTCGGGAGCGTGAGCACCAGCGCCGCCGCGCAGTGGTCGCGTACCTACGACTCCGCGTATCTACCGGGAAGCTTCAATTGGCAGTTCCGCCAAACGTATCCCACCGCCGACCGCCTGTTCAATGCGTTCGACTACGGGCATGCGATCCTGTACGAGACGTTGTGGGCGAAGCCTCGGGCGGAGCCCTCCCAGCTGGAGAACCGCGAGTACGACTTCATCACGAAGCGGCTGCTCGCGAACCCGCCGCGTTTGCCGCTCGACGAGCGGGCGATCGAGCCGGACTTCGCCAAGCTCGCCCCGGAAGCGAAAGCGATGCTCGATTGGGCGCACGTGCTGCATCGCCAAGTGTACGACGTGTGGGCGGACCCGTCCATCGCGCTCGCGGACAAGGATGCTCGAATCATTGAGCTCCTGCGGTACTACCGCACTCGCCGGGACATCGCCTTCAGCGGCCAGCCCAAGAGCATGAACATCATGGATGGCCAGCTCTATTCCCTGGCCTTTCGGCAGAAGTACCCGAAGTTCAATGGGCTCATCTGGGCCTATCATTGGCTGCAGATCGGGCTCTACGAGCCACTGATGACAGGGAAGACCGAAGCCGAGCGGCAGAGCCTTGTCGACGCAACCGTGAGTCGGTTTCGGCAGATGCTCGATAGCCCGCCGACCACGATGCCGTATCTCATGCCGATGACACCGGCGATCGCCCCGACCTTCGCCCATCGCTACCCCGACGTTGGCGCGATCTTCGACAATCTGCACATGATGCATGACGTCGTGGCGGACATCCTCACCTCGCCGGAGATCCCGCGGAGCGCGAAGCGGAAGGAGATTCTCGAGGCGGCGGCGCTCTTTCGCAGCGACACCGCGTTCGCCATCCCGTTCGACGAGTGGCTCCAGATGGCGCAAACGATGGGCGTGAACAACATGGGCGGGCCCGCCGTGGATTTCGGAGCCACTCTGCCGCAGCCGACGGTTGCCCGAGGCATGTCGATGGCCGGGATGGCTCACGCCGCGATGGCCGGCATGCCGGGAATGCAGCACGGCACTATGCCCGCCGGCCAAGCAGTGAGGTCGGGGTCCGGCATGAGCATGCCTGGCATGAACATGCCCGGGATGGCGTCGGGCAAGGGCGGGATGACGATGTCCGACACGACCCAGTCACACGGCGAAATGAGCCTGGCTGTCTTGATGGCGATGCACGAACGCATGATGGCCGATCCGGTGATCCGCGAGCGTGTTGCCACGGATCCGGTGCTTCAGCGCATGATGCGCGAACTGTCGGGGCAGATGGGTGGCGGTCAGTCGTCCCCCATGAACATGTCCGGCATGCAGATGCCGTCGCGTGGGAGGAACATGACGGGAATGAGCGGAATGGGCATGGACTCCTCCGCGAGTGCCGCGGAGCGTCGGCAGGCCGTGGAATTCATCGTTCGATTATTCTCTGACCCTGCCGTCGAGAGTCGTATTCACTCGGATCCCGAGCTGCACAAGCTCTGGACGGATCCGGACGTGCAACGGCGTCTGACCGAGATCCGGCGCTCTCGCGCATCGCAACCCGATACCACGGCTCGGCCGGATCGAGCAACCGCACCGCCAGCACCGCCAGCACCGCCAGCACCGGCGGCACCGGTGCCGCACAAGCACCCCTGATCTCACGTGTCGTTGGAGGGAACATGACCAAGCGCTTACGAAGTGCGGCATGGATCGCCGCGAGTCTGCTGTTCGTTGGCTGCACGAGTGCGAAGGACGCCGCCAACACATCGCGCGGGGATACCACGTCAGCCGAACGCACCGTGAGCTCGTCGACGGGGAACGTCGCGACGGACACTGGAAGGATCACCGACACCACGCGCGGAATGGCCGGCATGCCCGGCATGCCCGGCATGCCCGGCATGCCCGGGATGGCCGGGATGGCCGGTGCCGCGCAAGGTGCGAAGCGCGAACGCACTGCGCCAACGAGCGCAACTCCGTCGCACTCGGGCATGGCCGGCATGAAGGGCATGGCCGGCATGCCCGGGATGTCCCGTACCGCGCGCCCCGCTGGTGGCGCGAACGCCTCGAGCATGGCCGGCATGTCCATGCCCGCGCGCAAGCCGGCCCCGTCGGCCAAGTCCGCAACGGGTACCATGGCCGGGATGAGCGATATGCCCGGGATGAAC
>JBBQDT010000191.1:0-8080 GCA_038319955.1 Gemmatimonadales bacterium
AGCGCGCGCCGTGGCAGCGGCATGTGTTCGTAGTAGGCGCGATAGGCCGCGGCGCGCCGCTCCAGCGTCAGTCGCGTCACGTCGGCGTCTTCGGAGAGATCGTTGGCGTAGTCGTTATCGACTTCGTGATCGTCCCAGACCAGCAGCCACGGACAGGCCGCGTGGGCGCGCTGCAGGTCCGGATCGCCGCGATACAGCGCATGGCGGGCCCGGTAGTCGTCGAGCGAGAAGCACTCCGGCGCGTCGTGGCGGCGCACGCGGGCCACGCCCCAGCTGCCCTCGTAAATGTAGTCGCCGACGTGCACGACGAGGTCGGGGTCGTCGGCCACGAGCTGCTGGTAGGCGTTGAAATAGCCGTGTTCGTACATCTGGCAGCTCGCGACCGCGAGCCGCAGCCGCGCCGGCAGCGCCTCGGGCTCCTGTGTGGTGCGAGTGCGGCCCGTGACGCTGCGCGCCTCGCCGCAAGTGAAGCGATACCAGTAGTCGCGGCCCGGCTCGAGACCCTCGAACTCGCAGTGCACGCTGTGCGCCCGGTCGGGGCTCGCGTACTCGACCCGCCGGTGCACGACGTCGCGGAAGCGCTCGTCGCGCGCCAGTTCGCAATCGACCGCCACGGTTTCCGCCGGCATGCCGCCGTCGGGCGAGCCCGGCTCGGGCGCGAGCCGCGTCCACAGCACCAGGCCGTCCGGGGTCGGATAGCCGGACGCGACGCCCAGCGTGAACGGGTCGCGCGTGAACCGTGGTCGCGCGAGCACGCGCGTCGGCAGCGTGACCCGAGCGCCAGTCCCCCGAGGGCGGTGATGGCTTGTTGCAATGCCCGTCGCCGGCTGATTCGCGCTGTCGTTCTTGCCATGACCGCTGTCCGTGCGAGAGGGTTGCGCGAAGTATGCGGCATCATTACGCGGCAGCGAACTGCCCGCTCGCCGCGCGAGGTCGCTCAGCCGTGGCCTCTCTAGGCCTGGGTGCGTCGAGGTACCTGTGCGCGGCGCTCCGAATCCGTGCGCATCGGGAGCGCGCCCTGGCCAATGCGAGCGCGGGCGAGTACGACCAGCAGTGACGCGAACCACAGCGCACGGAATGCCGTCGGCAGCAGATAGCCCTCATTCATCCGGTTGAGATACGGCCACCACGGTGCGAGCAGCAGCACCCATTCGGCGGCTGATGGCCTGCGCTCAACGGCCGCAAGCCCGCGAATCGCGGCGAGCCCGAGAAAGGACAGGATCATCAGGTCGTGGGTGCGGTGATAGGCCCAGATCGTAGCCACGACGGCAGGGATCGCGGCGATCGTCACGAGATCGAGGTCACGGTTACGCCAGCAGAGCCAGGCGACGATGCCGGCACCGACGGCCATGCCGGCCACCGTCGTCAACGGGCCGGATATCCCGAACACGCGCAGAACCGCAAATACGCCCTGGTAGGCATCCCCGAATCCAGCTCCCTGGTTCAGCATCGCCGCCAGGAGACGCAACGGCGAAGTGCTGGTCAGGAATGCCGCGACGAGCCACGCTCCGCAGACGAGCATTGCCGCGACCAGCACGGGCGATACGCGACCGCGGGTCAGCGGCACGAAGCAGAACAACGCCGCGAGCTGTGGCTTGACCATCGCGAGCCCCAGGCAGAAACCCGCGAGCCACGGCCGGTCCCGATCGAGCAGCCACACCATGCCGGCGAGCAGCGCGGCGACGATGAGGCCATAGTTGCCGTGACGCAGCACCACCGGGATGGCAACGAAGGTGACGGCCGCAGCAGCAGCGATCCATGGCAACGCTGTGTCAGGTGAGAGTTCGGCCAGGGTGCGCCAGCCGAACGCCATCAGCATCGCCCAGGCAGCAAGATTGAGCACTGCGAACCAGGCGACCGCGACGCTGGCGTCGCCGGACGGTGCGAACAGGATCGCATAGACGTATGACCAGGGTGCATATCCGGCCATGCGCCCAAGTGCCGGCAGGTTGAGCAGTTCCACCGGCCTGTCTGACAATGCATCGAGCGGATTCACGCCGTTCAGCACATACAGCTTCTCCAGCCAGCGCAGCCGCAGGTCTTCCTGCCCCTGCGTGGCATAGAGCCAGAAGCCGACGGCGAGCAGGCCGAGCGCAAGCGACCAGGCGACGACGGACATGAGCCGGTGATCCATGGACGGTGACGCTCGCACCTTCACTGTCGGCTGCGCGCCGTCCGTACTCACGGTCATCGGCGGCCGCTGCGGCGGGCTCGTCGGCATCAATCGCGCTCCGCAGGTTGCATCGGATCCCGCGACTCCCGCCGCGGACCGACCTCCGCAGGGTTGAAACTGCCGCGGCAAGTTTTCAGCAAAGTGAGCATCAACTGCAGGTTGCCGCGCACTGCCGAGATCTTCGTCGGCACCTTGCCGGAATCCGGGTAGCGACGTGCAGTGGGGAGTTCGATGCAGCGGAACCCCAGGCGCGGGGCACGGTACGAGAGGTAGGCCAGCAGTTCGTAGGCGACGAACACGTCGCGGAATGGCGCAACGCGCGGATCGAGCAGCAGGCGCCGGCTATAGGCCCGGAAACCCTGTGTCGTGTCGGTCCAGCCGAAGCCCGAGGCGGCGCTCAGCAGTGGCGCATGGACGTAGCGGATCGCGAGTTCACGCAGCCGCGGTGTGTGGTCCGCAATACCTCCGGGGACGAAGCGCGACGCCTGGACGAAGTCCGCTCCGCAGTCGAGGGCGTCCGCAAATCTAGGGATGGCCTCCGGATCGTCCTTGTCGTTGCCATCGATCGTGATGATGCCCTCGTAGCCGGCGCGCAGTGCATGGGCGTAGGCACAGCGCAGCTGCGCGCTGAGGCGGCCCGCGCCAGTCTTGACGACGAGCGTATGCACGCCGAGTGGCTCCAGGGCTGATCGTGCGACCGAGCCATCGGTACTGCCACCGTCGACCACGATCACGTCGAACATCATCGGGATTTCGTGCGAGAGCATGCGTTCGAGCAGCCGGTGCAGGCGCGCGCCCTCATTCACGACCGGGATGATCACGCAGTGCCGGCGGCCACAAGGCTCGCTGAACGGCACCTCGTACTCAGGGACCTCCCACTGGAGTGCCGGTCGCTTCGCACTGGTCGGGGGAACCACGGCGCTTACCGGGCAGGCGCGGCGATCAGCGGCACGCCAGCGAGCATCGTCCGCTTCGCGAGCAGGCTCGCCGCGACCTTCCAGCCAGTGCCGACACCCAGGATCAGCCACTTCACCGCAACTCTCCCCCTCGTTCACGATAGGCCTGTGCCACGATGCGCAGTGCCCATGCGAGCGCCGCGACGCGCGGCTCTCCCGGCAGCATCTCAATGGTCGCAACCCGGTCCGGGAGGGTGCGACGTATGGCAGCGCCTTCTCGCGAGTGGTCACGATCGGAACCGCCGACCGGCGCCAAAGCGGGCTCGCTGACGTGCACGTGCGCCACGAGCTCAGCGTGCTCGCGCAGCAGTTGGTGGACGTCTTCGTCGTTGGCCACGATCGTGCCGGTGTCGAGCTGCAGCCGAATGCCTGCATGATCGACTGCCCGGACCACCTCCGCGGCAGATGACGTGGTCGTCATGAAATTGCAGCCAAACGCGGACGGGTTCGCCTCGAGGCACAGCGTCACGCCATGATCCACGGCCGCGTCCCCGAGGCGACGGAAGAACGCGACGGCCCGGTCGAGCGCCTCGGGCGCGCTCAGGCCGCTCGCATCGCGGTTGCGCGGCGAACCGAATACCAATCGCGTCGCGCCGAAGTGAGCCGACAGGCGGCAAACGCCCTCGAGATGCTCCAGCATCGCCGCCTGAACGTCGGGATCGCCGAACAGGTTTAGCCCGCGCGTGCCGAACATCAGGGACTGCAACCCGACGATCTCCTGGCCACGCGCGCGCCATGCATCTCGCACGCGCAGTGCATCGGCGCGGCCGACGTCCGCGGGGTTCGCAAAGTATCGGCCGGGCGCGACGTCGATGGCATCGACGCCCAATTCCCCCAGCAGCGAGGACACGGCCTCATCGTGCTCGCGTTCCCATGCGAGGTTCGAGACTGAGACGCGCAACTCAGGCCACTTGCCGGGCGCGCCGCGGCTCTGACTGTGCATAGGCCCGGATCGCGAGCAGAGACTCACGCTTCGAGTAGGTGTAGTGGCCAGCACCATCGAACATTGCCGCATGGCGGGAACGAAAATCGTAGTTGGCCGGCCGAGCGTCGAGCTCGTTGCGAAACGCCACGTCGAATGCCGAACTCGCGATCTCCGCGAGCGAGATCGGCGCCGCGGTCAGATGCAGCAGGCGCAGCCCGGCCGCCAGCGCGTGCTCGATGTCGCGCCAGAGCTGCACAACCGGGTAGAACTGGTAGCGACTTCGCATGTCCAGTGCGGACAGCGCGTTGTCGTGGTGCAGGTCGTACAGGGCGTTCTTGCGCAGGCCCGGTCCCACCAGCCCGGGCAACCGCACGATCAGCGCATCCGGGAAACGGTGGCGCACGAGCCGTTCGAGCTCCAACCGGTGCCGACCATAGGCCTGCAGGCCTTTCTCGACCGGCTCGCTGTCCTCGTCGACACCGGTTGGATCGGCGAACACGTCCACCGTGCTCACCAGCACCAGTTGTTCGCAGTACAGCCGCTCCAGTGCCGCAAACAGCGACTCGAGACGGGCGCGGTCGCCGGGCGGATCGGCGTTGGCAAGCCACTTCTGCGCAGGGGCCCCTGCGCATACCACCAGCGAGCGCGCATCGCGCACGAGTTCGCCGACGTCACGCGAGCTGAACTTCGCGCCGAAACGGCGTTGTCGCGACAGCGACGAGCCGACGAAGCCTGTGGCTCCTACCAGCGCGGCGCGAGCGTCGTCAGAGTCGTTCATGGTCGAGTCTCGCGAGGATGTCGTAGATGTTGTCGATCTTGCCACCGAGGATCGAGTAGCAGCCCGGCAGTTCGGCATGCTTCTCGAACAGGATCGGACGGCCGTCATCGACCTCGTTCTTCTGCAAGAGGGTCTTTATCTCGAACATGGAATCGACGTAGGTCGCATCTGCGAGCGCGGGCATGTAGCGCATGGCGTCGCGCAACATCCAGTCGACGCGGGAGACCCGCTCATGGGCTTCGAGCCGCGGATACGGGGATCCATGGAGCTCGTCGCGCCACGCGCAATGCGGTGTATAGCGAACATGGGACAATGAATGCAGCCCGCGCGCCGGATAGGGCATCGCCGAGAAGAACGGGCCGTCGACGACGGTGACCCCGAGACCAGCCAGGGAGCCCGTCATTCTCAGCAAGGCCATCTCCGTGATCTCGTGCTTCAGCGGCGCGACAGTGCCCCGGAAATCGCCGCCAAACCCATTCAGCCCGCTGTAGGTGCAGTTGAAGACGTAGCGTGCATGGAGATCGGAGGGGCCGGAGAGATTGGCAGCGGAGATCGCCAGCCGGATCCCGTTCGGCGAGCGGTAGATCGCCTCCACCCGCGTGCTCATGAAGCGCTCCACGGCTGCGTCCGCCAGGCACTGGTGGGCCCAGTTGGCGAGCTTCGCGGCATCGAACGCGTACTCCTGGACTACAAAGGCCTCTTCGATCAGCGAGCGGTCGAAGACGCCCGAGAGTGGCCCGGGCAGCGCGTCGAGCCGTGCGCCGATCTGCCCGCAGAAGCGACGGAACTGGCGAGGCGTGACCAGGGAATTGCGGCGGGCAACGGCATAGATCTTGACGAAGTCGCGAACGATGCAGCCGGCGAAGTCGGCCGCAAAGCGCGGCAGGTTGACGCGGCTGCGGAAAGCGGTGACGAAGCTGCGGGGGTAGTGATAGCCGTTGTGGACCCGTGCCTGATTGTGCAGCGACGCGCGACCCAGGAGGCCCGCGTCGCGCTCGACCAGGGCGACGCTCGCCAAGCCCCGTTTCTCCGCGAGGTAGCTCGCCACGGCAACGCCGTAGAAGCCACCACCAATGACGATTGCGTCGTGCACGATGGCATCAGGCGGCGGCGGCGGCGGCGTCGACGACCGTGGCGCGCCGTCGGGAATCGAGGTCGACCGAATCAGTGTCCTCGACATTCAGGCGCGCGTGGCGTGTCTGCACCGCGCCGGCAAACTCCTGCGCGACGTGGTACGGAGGACCCTCTCCCGAGAGTGCCGCCATGTGCAGCACATACTCGCCGAGCACGAGAAGGACCAGGGAGAGCAGGAAGAACATGCCCGACTGCTGCAACGACAACGTGATCCATCCGGGCGCCACGTCGGAGCGGAAGATCGCGATGGCGATCACGTATCCCGAGTAGGCGACGTTGGCGACGGCACCGAACAGCGACAGGGCGGTCACCAGCCGCATCGGCGCGCGGGTCGAGGAGACCAGGGTCCGCATCGCGCGGTCCACGCCGTCGAGCAGCGACGGCCGGGAGAATCCGCGTGGGTGGGCCCGATAGGAGAGATTTGCCTTCTGGAATCCAGCCGACGCGGGCAAGTGCCGGTACGACAGCGCCGGCACCGGGTGGCGCATCACGTAGTTCAGTATTCGCCGGCTCAGGATGCGAAACCGCGGCGCGTCATGGCCCAGGTGTACTGCAGTGAGGCGCCGGTAGACCGAATGGAATGCCGAGCTCGCGGCACGATGCGCCAACGAGCGACCGCTCTTGTCGAGGTTCTCGGCGAACACCACGTCGGCGCCGAGTGTCGCCAGTTCCATCATCGCGGGCAGGATCTCCGCGTCCTCGTTCATCGGGTCAAAGACCGCGACGAAGTCGCCTAGCGCATTTTCGGCACCGGCCCAGGCCGCGCTGTCGAAATCGACCTGCTTCGCCAGACAGTAGACCTGCAGGTTTGCCAGACCCTGAGGGCCGGCCAGTATTCGCAGGGTCGCAACGCTGTCGTCACTGGAGGCGTTGTCGACCACGATCAATTCGTAGTCCGTGGAGATCGACGTGAGCCGCGAAGAAAGCGCACGCAGTTCCGTCTCGAGCGCCGCACCGAGGTTGCGCGCGACGACGACGACGGAGAGCAGAGCGGGGAGTTTGGTAGGCATCGTGAGCATGCATTTCGCACCACGGCCATGACGAACCAATGACTGGCCGAAATCCGATCGTCGTCTGCGGATTGTCGGACGTCGGTGATACGCCGACGAGGAGCGCTGGCCCGGTCACTTGAGACTGCGAAACGGCTTGCCCAGTGGGATCGTGCTCAGCGGCGTCGTTCGGTCGTGGAACCCGCGCGGGGCCTCCTTCGGGGGTGCGTGGCCTGGGCGGCCACGTGCAGGGCGAGAGTGAGCACCCTCTCGCTCGTATCGAGGGCGCATTGAATCTTCATCCGCGAGCAGTGCGCCTCGTGCGTCATCCCGCTGACGCCGGAAAGCAGTTGCATATGGCGGCGGAGAAGCGCCAGCGCGCGGGCGGACCAGCGTGACGCTGGTCCGCCTGCGCTCCGATCGGTGAGGCGACCCGACGGGATCGCGCTTGCGGTCGCACGTGGATGTACCAGGCGTGGGCGGAGAGATAGGCACGCTCGAGCATGGGTGCGGCGTCGATCGCAGCCTGGAAAAGCGGGGCCTCCATCAGCGGGCGGATCGATCGGGCGAGTTCGTACGCGATGACATGTTCAGGATCATGTCGCGTGGGCTTGGGCCGGGTTCCGATCCCGACGTCCTTCTGTGTTGCGGGCAGCCGTCCGTTCCGGGAAGCCGACGGCGCGGTGCCCGAATCGTTCGGCGGGCGTCGTCGTAGTGGCGGCATGGACAATTCCGGGCTGGAATGACCGGGCAGAGTTGATCCGTGCGCGTGATGGCTCGCAGGACATGTTTCGAGACTGGCGAAAGGCGACGCGCGCCGTCATGACGGTAAACGGCGACGGTGAAGATCCGTCGGGTCGCAACCACGCCGGAGGCCGAAGGCCGACGATGAGGGGAGGACTACGCGGAATTCCGGGAACGCTCGCGCCCTTGCTCAAGGACGATCCGCGGCGGGCTCGATCCTTCGACCGGCAGCTCGCGCCAGCGCGCCGGCGAGCAGCCAAAACAGGAGTCCGCTTCCGAACGAGCCGCCGCCGCCGGACGACGGCGTTGTGCCTTCGGCCAATGTACCTGAGACCGCGCTGGTCGGCGTCGCGGGCGGCGACGGCGCGGCCGCCGCCGCGG
>JBBQDT010000192.1:0-8017 GCA_038319955.1 Gemmatimonadales bacterium
GTATTGCTCCTTCTCGAGGCTGCCGGGATCGTTCTTGGGCATCTGGGTGCTCATGAAGCCGAAGAGGTCGGCGAGCGAACGGTCCTTCCACCACTTGGCGAAGGTGACGCCGGTGTGGGATGCGGCGGTGTGGCAGGAGCGGCAGCTGAGGGCGTACGTCATGCGGCCGCGTTCAGCTTGTGCGGTGGTGTAGACGCCGGCGCGGGTGGTCTGCGCAGGGATCTGCGCGGAGAGAGCGGGGGCGATGATCGCGGCCGCGACGAGCCAAGCGACACCCAGACTGAACAGCGCACGCGGATTGACACGGACCCGTGCGGATCTGCACGGATAAGACAGAAAAGCGAAAACCAGGGACCAGTGGCTGCGTGTCGTTCCGCACTCTCCACGCAAGTCCGCCGCTCCCCGTGCAGATGCGTATGCGCCGTCGTCGTCGACGACGGACTGCATCGCACCTCGCAACGCCGACGACGAATCGTTGCGCGTCATCACTCCGCTCCAACCTCATGATTGGCATCCGACCGCGCGACCCGGCGGGCGAGGATGGACATCCCCCACAACGCGACTCCCGCGACGATTGCCACCATCGACGCACGCATCACACCGACCGCAAACGTCGCATCGAGCACCGGCCACTGAAAGCGATAAAGGCGCAGCGCCGTGCCACGATCGAGCATCCAGTGCCACGCCGTGTGCGCTACCAGCACCGAGAGGACAATCGTCCCCATGCGTTCTGCGACGACGTGCCTGAACAGGACGACGAGCACGGGAATCGCGAGCGCCAGCACGAACAGCTGACCGAGCTCCACTCCCACATTGAACGAGAGCAACGCGAGCGCGAGGTGCGCACCCGCGAACTGCATCGACTCCCGCAGCGCGAACGAGAACGCGAACCCATGCACGAGCCCGAAGCCGAAGGCCAGCATCCATCGTCGATCCGTGCGTGCGCCGACGATGTTCTCGAGCGCCATGTAGACGATCGATATCGCGACGAGCATCTCGATGAGCGGCGGAAACCACAGCGCATCGGGCGCGAAGCCAAGGGCAGACGCCGCGAGCGTGATGGAGTGCGCGACGGTGAAGGCCGAGATGATGGCGACGAGCGGGCGAACGCGGCGGATGGGGATGACGAGGCACAGCACGAACAACAGGTGGTCGATGCCGCCGAGGATGTGCGTGAAGCCCAGGCGCACGAAGGTGAGCCCGGCCTGGTCCCACCGCGGATCCAGGCGCACGAGCCCCGGATCGCCGTCGTATTGAAAGGCCCGCTCGGCCCCACCAGGCGTAAGAAAGCGCAGCGACGTGCTCGTCCGCACGCCAAGGTGCGCGAGTGATGGGTGGATGGAAAAATGGGACTCGTCCGACACGATGCGATACGCGAGCGACACGTCGAGCATTGCCTGCGTCCACGGGAGGTCAAGGGCCGAGTCGAGGGCCGGCGCGGCAAGGTGTGCGAGCGCGCCCTCGTAGGTCACGAACGACCGGTCCGACGGCAGGCTGACGCGCACCGCGGAGATGCTCGGTGCGTCGAGCACGGTGTCGTTCTCGTACAGTGTCAGATAGTCGGCGAGCCAGGTCGTCGCCGCCTGTCGCAACAGCGGCGCGGACTTCGGGATGTCGAGAAATCCCTGCGCGCGCTGCGGAAAGTCGATGTCGCGCATGGCCTGGAGTGGCACGCGCAGCACGATGCGCATGACGTTCCCTTGCGGCCGCACGTACGCGATGACGGTGGCAGTGCTGGGAATCTCATGCGCGTCACCGGCGGCGGGTGCGCCGAGTGTGACGATCAGCGCCAAAGCGGCGGCGAGGCCGGCTCGGCGAGTAGGGGCGCACTGGACGGATTCGCGTCTCACGTCGTAGAATCACCGGTCGAAATCGCTGACGCGAGTATACAGCGCGTGCGATGACCGCGCAGGACCTTGCGTGTTCGAGCTGGCCCACCGGGGAGGGACGTTGATGCAGCATCGTGCGATCATTGTCGGAACAACCGCCGTGGCGCTGGTCGCAGCGCTCGGCATCGGACAGGCGGCGCTTCAGGCGGCCACCGACGCTCAGGCGGTACAGGCGCCGAAATTCGAAGTCGATCCCATGTGGCCGAAGCCACTGCCGAATCACTGGGTGCTCGGCTCGACGATCGGGTTGGGCATCGATTCGCGCGACCATGTCTTCATCATTCACCGCGGCGACTCGACGCTGAACCAGCGGACGGAGGTCGGCGCGGACGCCAACCCGCCCATCGGGGAATGCTGTCGGGCGGCGCCGCCCATCCTCGAGTTCGACCCCGCCGGGAATCTCGTGAAGGCGTGGGGCGGGCCGGGCGAGGGCTATGTGTGGCCGAACTCGAATCACGGCATCACGGTCGACGACAAGGACAACGTGTGGATCGGCGGCAACGGCGCCGGAGACTCACACATCCTCAAGTTCACGCACGACGGCAAGTTCCTCATGCAGATCGGCACGCCGGGACAGCAGCCGAACAGCACGGACCTCAGCCACTTTGGACGCGTGGCGAAGATCTCGTTCGACAAGAGCGCGAACGAGGCGTTCGTGTCCGACGGCTACGGCAACAAGCGCGTCGCGGTGATCGACATGACGACCGGCAAGATCAAGCGCATCTGGGGCGCCTATGGCAACGTGCCATCCGACTCCAACCTCGGCCGCTATACGCCGGGAACAGCGCTGGCCCAGCAGTTCAGGAATCCGGTGCACTGCGCGGAGCCGACGACCGACGGCCTCGTGTACGTGTGCGACCGGCCGAACGACCGCATCCAGGTCTTCCGCAAGAACGGCACGTTCGTGAAGGAGAAGATCATTGCGCCGCTCACACGCGGCGACGGCTCGGTGTGGGACATCGCCTTCTCGCGTGATCCGCAGCAGAAGTACATCTACCTCGCCGACGGGAAGAACGAGAAGGTGTACGTGATGGACCGCCAGTCGCTCGAGGTGCTGACGTCATTTGGCGACGGAGGGCGGCAGCCAGGGCAGTTCTTCGCGGTGCACAGCATCGCGACGGACTCGAAGGGCAACCTCTACACGACGGAGACGTATGAGGGGAAGCGCGTGCAGAAGTTCGTGTACAAGGGCATCGGGTCAGTGGCGCGGAACCAGGGCGTGATCTGGCCGAAGTGATCTACCGCACTCGCAACACATCCTCGGCCTCGCCGCCGTCGCCGGTGCGGTACAGGTGCATCACATGCTGGAGCGCTTCCTTTTCGCGGGGCCAGAAGAAGCGAGCGAGCGCGTCCTCTGCGGAAAGCCACTCGTAGCCCTGATGCTCGGTGCCAATCACCACGGGCGCCGACGGATCGACGAACGCGGCGAAGACCACCGCCATCTCCACCGTGTGTGATTTGTGGAGGTAGAACGGCTGCACTGTCACGTTGTACAGCCGCTCGATGCGTAAGCCCGTCTCCTCCGACACCTCACGCACCGCAGCGTGCTCAGGCTCCTCTCCGGGCTCGATGCGGCCGTGCACCGTCTCCCAGGCGCCAGGACAACGGGTCTGGCGAGACCGCTGCAGTACCAGCACCCGCCACGCACCCGCGTCAAGGGCGACGAGATAGACGTCCACCGTACCTACGTTCACGCTGGCCATGGCTGCCGTCACCCGTGGAATGAGCTCGTGCGCTGCGCGCTGCGCTTCCAATGTAGGCGTGACCAATGCCAGCGGGGACGGCTCCATCACCTGCGCCTGCGGCTCTGCCGCGATGCGCCGCAACTCGTCCATCGTCGTCTCGCCCTTTCGCACCAGCGCGAGCCCGGACTCCCAGAGCGAGATACAGCCGCCCGCCTTCGCGGCTTCGACGAGTGATTCCGTGGACGCGCCGGCCGCCACGCGCCGCTCGAACTCCGGGGTGGTCACGAGAATCTCCGCGATGGCGCGGCGGCCGCGATAGCCCGCGCCGTCGCATCCGTCGCACCCCACCGATGCGCAGTCCGGACACACGCGACGCACCAGCCGCTGCGCGACGATGCCCTTCACCGCCGTGGCGATCTGATAGCTGGCCACGCCGATATCGATCAGGCGCGTGACCGCACTCGCCGCGTCGTTGGTATGGAGCGTGGACAGCACGAGGTGCCCGGTCAGCGATGCCTGGATCGCTATCTCAGCGGTTTCCTTGTCGCGGATCTCGCCGACGAGAATGACGTCAGGGTCCTGCCGCACGATCGAGCGCAGCGCCGCGCCGAAGGTGAGCCCGGCGCGCTCGTGCACCTGCACCTGCACGACTCCCGGCAGCCGATATTCGATGGGATCCTCCACCGTCACCACATTCACGCCGCGCAGCTGGATCTCGCGGAGCGCCGCGTAGAGCGTCGTGGTCTTGCCGGAGCCGGTGGGACCAGTGACGAGAATCAGCCCTTCGCGCTGCTCGAGCAACTGCCTGATGCGGACGAGGTCCTCGACGCCGAATCCGATGGACTCCAGTGTGCGCAACCCCGCACTGCCGTCCAGCACGCGAACGACGATCTTCTCGCCGTGCGATACCGGCAGCGTGGACACGCGGAGATCGACGACGGTGCCGAACACCGCCACCCGTGCCCGGCCATCCTGCGGCCGCATGCGATCCGCGATGTCGAGGCCGGAGAGAATTTTCACGCGCGACACGAGCGACGGCGCCACCGAGCGTGGAAGCGTGCGCACGGGACGGAGCACGCCATCCACCCGATGACGGACCGCGATGCCCTGCTCCTCCGGCTCGAGATGCAGGTCGCTTGCGCCCGCGCTGATCGCTTCGGCAAGCAGCTGATCGACCAACCGAATCACCGATGCGCCGACGTCGGCAGTGGCGTCGCCAGACTGGTCGGCGATGAAGCCGAGGTGCTGCACCTCGACCGGGGGCGCCACCGGTTCGGGACGCGTGGGCGTCTCGGAATAGATGCGGTCCAGCTGCCAGGCGATGTCGTCTGCCGACGCAACCGCCCATTGCACGCGATGTCCGGTCGCGAAACCGACGGCTCGCTCCGCATCGAGATCGAGCGGGTTTGCGGTGGCGACGGTGATGACTCCTCGCTCCACCAGCAACGGCACCACTTTGTGCCGCCGAGCCCACCGTTCGGCGAGCAGCGCCACGGCGCGTGGGTCGATGCGCGCAAAGTCCGCGCGCGGGAGCTCGATGGCATGAGATGCGGTCACGCCCGGAGAATACGACGCGCGCTCGACAGCGCGTCATCACTTCGCCGCTGCGCGTGCCTTTCGAACTTGCCCCGCACGGACGCCGCTCTACGGCAGCTTCGCGCCCTTCCGGGAGGCAGCCGGCGCGTTCGATGGAGTTGCGGGCGCGGGCGGCGACGCGGGCACGATGATGCGCAGCACGTCGCTCTCGTTGCCGCTCGGCGTGGACACCTCGATCGTCTGCTCTCCTGAGACAACGGGCACGGCCACCTTGCCGGAGCCCGTTGTGCTGTGGATCTCCTGCCCCGACGAGCGCAACACGCGCACCGACGCGGACTCATTTCGCAGCACCGTCGTCTGCCCGAACCGCTTGCGCCTGATCACCCACTCGACGCGCACCGAGTCGAGACCGACGGGCATCACCACGGAGGAGTCGGCGCGGTGCACCGGCACGGTGATCTCGAGTGACGTGGACGGAATGACCGCGAGCCAGAAGGTCGAGGTGGCGAGCAGGGTCACGGCGCCGGTGAACAGGATGGGCAGGAACGACGCACGCCAGTCGAAGCCCTTGGCCTTTCCGCTCGCCGCCGCCGGCTCACCGCCGTCGTCAGCCGGCGATGCAATGGGCTCGAGCGACAGCACGCGGTCGAACACACTCACAAGATCGGGGAACACCTTCGGCTCGAACGAGGACTTCAGCTCGAGTCGTTTCAGGCCGCCCTCCGCCTTCGCCGGCGTGAGGTACACGCCAATCGCGTCATCGCGGGCAACCGCGCGCAGCCCCATGCCGCCAAAGGGCTCGGGCTCCTTCAACCGCTTCAACAGCGTCCCGAGATCGGTGATCTTGCGGCGATCCACCTCGTCTCCCACCAACTCCTCGATGTACGCGTCCTCGATGGCCGGCACGCGATCGCCAAAAACCCGCTTCAGTGCCGCTTCCAGCGCCTTCGCGAACTGCTTGTTGCCCCACCCCGTGATGTCGTAGGTGCCCGCAGTGCGGCGGTTCGGCGAAGCGTCGCGTACGACTTCCAGGTCGAGATCGCGCACGAGGCCAGCGATGATCGCCTCGGCGCGGGCCTCGGTGGTGGCCTCGATGGTGATCTCGACCTGCTCGCGTCGCGGATCGATGCGCATGCCCGCATGGGCCACGCGGCCATCGAGCCAGCAGCTCGCATTGGCCACGTGATCCAACTGCTTCAGCACCTCGGCGGACCACTGCTGGTAGTCGCGATTGACAATCTCCTCATTCGGCGACTCCACGAGCCGATAGCGGCAGTTCGTGTACTTCGACGAAGGGACGGCCGACGCGAGCGCCGTGGTGGCCCGGGCGAACCATTCGGCGTCGAGTGGGGCCCTTGGCTGAAAGAGCCGCGAGCGACCCTTGAACGTCGAATCCTTCGGCAGTGGCTCGAGCGCGGCGACGCTCTCCAAACTCTCGATGTGCTCCTTCACCTTTTCGGCGCTTGCCGCCTCAACGCGCAGGCGCAGCGTCGATTCGTCGAGGCCGAAGTTCGTCCGGACCGAGGTGCGCTTCCCTTCGAGCTCGCAGTCCACGCCGATGATGTCCGCCCACCGCGTGTCGAGGATCGTCGCGAGGCGTGGGTCGGCGAGACCCTTGAGCTGGACCGCGGCATCGTCGCGCATGCGGACGCTGATCCACGTTCGCGGGTTGGCTCCCACGGTCGCGGCTGACGACTCGAGAAAGCTCATCAACGGCGCGGGGCTGGCCGGCTTCTGAAAGAGATACTCACGCTCCGCCGAGGCGCGCCCGCCCTGCGACAGCTCCTCCTCCGCCTCGAGCGCGAGCGCCACCTCGATGCGGCGCAGCACGTCTCGCGCAACGTCGACGTCACTCTCCTTTGTCATGACCTTCACCTGCATTCCGTACTCGTCGAGGAACAACGTGATGCGGCGCGGAGCGAGCACGCTCTCGAGCGTCAGCCATCCGCGAGCGGGCGCCGTGGCCACGGCGGAGCTCCATTCGTCGAGCGATTGATAGCGTTTGGTGGTGTCGGGCGGACCCTTCCGCGTGGCCGATCCGGACGTCTCGTAGCCCGCTCCCAGAAATTCACCCAGGACGTTGGCGAGCTCCGTCACCCGCGAGTGAATCGGCGTCGCGGGTAACGTGTAGCGTCCTTCCAGATCCGTGTCAGCGTTGTCCTGGGGCGCCACGCATCATCTCCGGAATCGCGGTGTCGGTGGTGGAAGCGCAACACTATGCCGCGATCGTGACGCCACGCAAGCGATCGGCGCGTCGGTCTAGAGGATTCCCCAGAACTCGCGCGACACGTCCACGTTGAAGCTCCACCGGCCATTCCGCAGCCCGCGCGCGAGCTGAAGCCGCAGCAGGTCGAAGAACGGCTGCACCGCGACGCCGGCGCTCGGATATCCGCCAGTGGGATGATCGACATCGCCGGCCAGCGCGTGGCGAATGAATGTGCCCTGCACGAACGGCGCGAGCGTCGCCTGGCCGGGCATCTTGCCGAAGCGTCCGAGCGACACCGATGGTGCCGGGATCTGCGTGCGCCACTCGAGACGTGTGGTCACACCGCCGCGGGCACCGAGCTCGTGGTAGCGGTAGCCCGGCGCGCTCACCGGCCCACCGAAGTAGAGCCACTCCTGCGGCGGCAGCTCCGACGATGCGCCTACCGCACCACCTGCGGCGAGCAGCGCCAGCCGGCCCTGCTCGCGCGGCCGCTCGAGCGACACGAGTCCGAAGGCACGCGCGACTGTGGAAAAGCGCGTGGACGTCACGTCGTCGAACCGCACGCGGCTCAAGCGAAACTCACCGCTCACGCGCAGCTCTGTGCCGAACACCGACAATGCGGTGGGCCGGTCGAAGGCGAGCGCGGCGCGCGCCGAGCGAAGTGCGCGTGCTGCCACGAGTGGGTCGAAGGTGCCGCTGGC
>JBBQDT010000193.1:0-7968 GCA_038319955.1 Gemmatimonadales bacterium
GAGCTACCAGTCGACGATCGCGCTGTCGGAGGGCGTGAATACGATCACCCTCGTGGCGACGGATGCGGCGGGGAACGCGGCGACGGTGGTGCGGTCGGTGACGTTGGACACGACGGCGCCGGTGCTCGCGGTGAGCACGCCGGCGGATGGCATCACGGTGCCGGACGACAACGTCACGGTGGCGGGGACGGCCACGGACCAGTCGGTGGTGCACGTGACGGTGAATGGGGCGGCGGTGTCGCTCGGCAGCGGTGGGGCGTTCTCGATGTCGGTCGCGCTCGTCGCTGGGTCGAACGCGATTGCGGTCATCGCGACGGACTCCGTCGGGAACAACACGGCAGTCACGCGCAGCGTGACCAGGCAGGCGGCGGTTGATCCAAATCTTCCGCCTGATCCGCGTACGGTCGTGCCCACACTCAATCGTACGGTCGCGACGACGCAGTCTGCAGCGACGACCTTCCTCTACACCGGCACGAATCCGATTCAAACCGGCGTGGTTGCAGGCACGATCGTGCCAGCGCGCGTGTCCGCGCTCCGCGGGCGCGTTCTTGCTCGCAGCGGCGCTGCACTTCCAGGCGCGAGCATCACCGTGCGCAATCATCCCGAGTTCGGCGCCACGAAGAGTCGCGCCGATGGATGGTATGACCTGGTGGTGAATGGCGGTGGCAAGGTGGCGCTCGTCTTCGCCAAGGACGGCTACATCAGCGCGCAGCGCGTCGTGCCCGCTCCACGCCAGGATTACGGCAAGGTCGACGACGTCGCGCTGCTCAAGCCCGACAGCATCGTGACCGTTGTGCAGCTCGGTGGGGCGACGACCGCCCAGATTGCACAGGGAAGTACCAGCACCGACGTCGATGGCCCGCGGCACGCCACCGTGATGTTCGACACGGGCACCGTGGCGACGATGCGGTTGCCGGACGGCACGACGCAGGTGGTCAGCACGCTGTCCGTGCGTCTCACCGAGTTCACCGTTGGCCCGACAGGTCGAGCCGCGATGCCCGCCCCGTTGCCGCCGTCGAGCGCCTACACGTATGCAGTCGAGCTCACTGCGGACGAAGCCCTTGCCGTCAACGGCCGCGTGACATTCAACAAGCCGATCTTCACGTACGTCGAGAACTTCCTCGGATTCAAGGTCGGCACGCCCGTGCCACTGGGCACCTACAATCGCCCGGCGGACATCTTCGATCCTGCAACCGACACGTGGCAGGCGCAGCCGGACGGCCGCGTCATCAAGATTCTGAGCGCGACCGGCGGCATTGCGAGTGTCGACGCCAATGGCGACGGCCAGGCGGATTCGCCGGCGCAGCTCACCGCGCTCGAGTTCACACCGACCGAGCTCGCCAAGCTCGCCGTCGCGTATCCTGTCGGCACGTCGCTGATGCGTATGCGACTCCTCGGCTTCTATCCCTACGACGCCAACTTCCCGAGCACGCTCCTCGGCGCTGATCCCGTCGTGGTGCCGACAGCCGGCTGCGCCTCGGCGACGCGCGACGTCATCAAGTGCGATGTGCGCAATGCGTCGCAGGCCGTCGCGGTGCCGGGCACGCCGCTCTCGCTCGTGTACTCCAGCGCGCGCGCGGAAGGGGCATCCGACCGCAGCATCCGCGTGCCGCTCACCGGCGCGACGGTGTCGACGAATCTCTACGGCATTCGCGTCCGCGTTACCGTGGCGGGCCAGTTCACAGAAGCCACGTTCGCACCGGCGCCGAACCTCACCTACGACTACACGTGGGACGGGAAGGATGCCTACGGACGGCCGGTGCAGGGCAATCCCACCGCGTTGGTCGAAGTGGGACTGCGCTTTCCGATCGAATACCAGGTACCGGCAAACGTCGCGCAGAGCTTTGGACTGCCATGCAGCGGCACCGCGACCGGCGGCACGCAGGGCTGCTTCCTCGATCAGGCCATCGTCGATTCGCCGGGCGCCACGGAGCGACACTCGTGGTGGCGTGTGACCAGTGCGGTCACGAAGCTCGGCAGCTACGACGCGAAGGCGCAGGGGCTGGGCGGCTTCGACTTCAATGTGCACCACATCTATGATCCCGTGGGTCGCGTCTTGTCGCTTGGCGATGGGACGACGCGCGTGGCCGATGCCATTACGCCTGTGATCACGACCGTGGCGGGCCGAGGACTGTGCGGGCTGCTGACGGACAATGTGAAGGCGACGACGTCGTGTCTCATCTATCCGGCCGGTGCGGCAAATGTGTTGGCCATGCCGGACGGCGGCTTCCTGGAATCAGACAACTGGGAAGTGCGACGCGTGCGGCCCGATGGCATCATCGAGCGCTATGCCGGCAACGGGATCTCCCCGAATGATTTCCAGACCGGCAACGATCGTTCGCACAATCCCGATGGGACGATCGTCGGTGAAGGCGGCCCGGCGACGGGCACGTTCCTCTACTCACCCGGCGCACTGGCGCTGGGCCCGGACGGCACCGTGTACATCGCCGACAACTTCCCGCTGTCGCGCATCGAGCGCGTGGCGCCGAATGGCATCATTACCCGTGTGATCGGTGCGGCGAGCGGCGTGCAGGCGGCAGACGGTGTGCTCGCGCATTCGGCCACGATCGATCAGGCGCAGGCGATGGTGGTGGGGCTGGATGGGGCGCTCTACTTCGCGGTGCGCAACGACGCGAACCGCATCTACCGCCTCGGTGCCGATAGCGTGCTCCGCGTGTTCGCGGGCACGGGCATCGCCGGCGACATCGGCGATGGCGGTCCGGCGCGACAGGCCCGGCTTGGCGAGGTCACGAGCCTGGCGATTGGCGCGGATGGAAGTCTCTACGTCGGCCATGATGGAAGCTCGAAACGCGTGCGTCGTATCGCGCCAGATGGCGTGATTCGCACGGTCGTCGGCGGTGGCGGTCAGGGCGCGGATCAGGCGACGCCGGCGCTGGACTTCGGCTTCCAGGCGGTCAAGGCGATCGCGGTCAGTGCGGACGGGGTCGTGTACGTGAGCAACGTCGATCAGATCGAGCAGGTCGGGACGGACGGGATCGTGCGGCGGTTTGCCGGTGAGAACTTGTTCCAGCAGGGAGAGAAGGCGAACCGGTTTGCTGGGGATGGTGGTCCGTCGCGGCGATCCTACCTGAACACTGTCACGAGCATGTCGGTAACGGCGGATGGGGCAGTGCTGATTGCGGACTATCGCAATGGGCGGATTCGGAAGGTCGCGGCGCCGATGCCGGGGTTTTCGGGGGCGGCGTTCATTGTGGCGTCGGCAGATGGCCGCGCCCTGTACAGCTTCGATGCCTCCGGACGCCATCTGAAGACCGTTGAGCAAGGTAACAAGGCGACCTTGTTTGCCTTCCAGTATGACGCAGCAGGTCTGTTGATTGGCCTCCGAGATCGCGAAGGTGACCTCACACAGGTTGAGCGCGACAACACTGGCAAGTCAATCGCGATCGTGACGTCGACCGGACAACGAACGGCTATTGCGTTTGACGCATTTGGGAATCTCTCGCGCGTCGAAGGACCAGACGCACACCCTGAGCTCTTCTCATACTCGGCGAATGGGCTGCTTACGAGCGCTACAACCAAGAACGGCGCCGCATCCTCAATGACCTATGACGCATTTGGAAGGGTTTCCGGATTCGCGAGCGCAGACGGGTCGACGACCTCGGTGTCACTTGTCCCGGTACCGTCAGGTAAAAGTGTACTGATGACTTCCGCAGCGGGTACTCGTTTCACCGTGGCCGACGACCGTCTGGTAAACGGCGATGGCGTGGTTAGGGCCACAATGACAGACGGTCTACAAGCTCAGGTGACCACCAGTCTCGATGGAACGGTCACGACGCGGATGTCCGATGGCAGTCAATCCACGAGCTTTCGACGTATCGAGCCTTCGGACGACGATCCAACACCACTCTATGACGGCACCGTCTCCTTCGTCGGCAGCGCGGGGACGAGAACAAAGACCGTGCACACGGGAGTCGCCATCCTGAGAGATGTTGACGGGCAGATCGTGTTGCAAACTGACTCCACCATAGAAAACGGTCGCGTGACATTGGTCACGCGCGATCAACGGGCCGGAACCGTAACAACGACTGGACCAACAGGTCTGAGAACCGTGCTCTGGCTCGACGCACTCGGGCGCGTGAAGCAAGACAGTACACCGTCGCGCGGGGTTTCCACCTACATCTACAACGCGAACGGAGACATGATCGCGATCCAGCAGGGTGCGCGTAGTTGGCACTCGCAGTATGACGGCTCCGGTCGTCTCAGCGCCCGTGAGTTTGCCGGACGAACTACTCGATTCACGAACGATTCGGCAGACCGCGTCACAGCCTCCATTCGACCGGACGGAGATTCGGTGACAACCCGCTACGACAACGACGGGAATGTCATCAGCATCACGCCGCCGGGAAAGACAGCGCACATCTATACATACACATCGACTGGAATGGTGGCCTCGTATGTGCCGCCAGACGTGCCCAGTGGTGGCACACCGACTGCTTTCAGCTACGACACAGATTCGCGGCCGACTCGAATCATCCGTCCAGGGGCAGACACGCTTCTGTTCACGTATGATAGAGGCCACATGACGGCGCTCCAAAGCGGCGAGGGGCGCTACCAGTTTGCGTACGACTCGGCAGGTCGCATTCAGCTCGGTGTAAGTCCGTCGGGAAATACGCTGAGCTACGAGTTCGCTGGACCGCTTCCAACTCGAAAGCTGTGGCGCGGAGCAGTCTCAGGCGACGTACAAACCGACTACACAAGCGATTTTCTCCGTGGCAGCCAGAGTGTGGCCGGAAGCGGGAGTATCGCATACGCGTACGATGCGGCTCTCATGCTTCGGAGTGCTGGCGCTCTAACCATCGAGAGGCAACCATCAGATGGACTGGCCAACGCCACCATCGTTGGAGCAATACGGACGACCCTGACATATGCTCCCTACGCGAAAGTGAGTGGACTATCCGGAGTTCATACGCCATCTGGCGCGTCGCTATTCAATGTCGTCATAGCTCGCGATTCGCTCGACAGGATCATTGGGCGAACAGAAACAGTGTTGGGCGAGCAAACAACCTGGGCCTTTGGTTACGACACTACGTCGCGCTTGGCGACGGTTTCTCGCAATGGCATCGCCTCGACAACGTATGAGTATGACGCGAACGGCAATCGTATTCGAACCGTGGACGGCGCTGGAATACGCCTCGCAGCGGTCGACGCACAGGATCGAATGGTCGCATTCGGAAACGCGTCGTACGGATATACGCCCAGTGGAGAACTTCAATACAAAGCCGTAGGTGCAGACACCACGCGATACCGCTACTCGATCACGGGTGCCCTCGTCGATGTGCGGTTGCCCGACGGCACGGTTATTGGCTATCCCATCGATGCCGAGGGCCGCCGTGTCGGAAAGACCGTCAATGGAACACTTGTGAAGGGATGGCTCTACGACAACGGTTTGGGAGTCGTCGCCGAGGTAGCACCAACCAAGTCGGGCAATGACAATGATATCGTCAGCCGATTCGTTAGTGGCGATGCCGTGGGTGTTCCTGAATACATGATACGTGGAGGAATCACCTATCGAATCATCACGGACGAACGCGGTAGCGTGCGGCTCGTCGTGAATTCGGTTACGGGCGAAGTGGTCCAGCAGATCGACTACGATCCGTTCGGACGCGTGACGCACAACACGAATCCTGGCTTTCAACCATTCGGTTATGCGGGCGGCCTATACGACGAACATACAGGGCTCGTGCGATTTGGAGCGCGAGACTACGATCCGGAATTGGGCAGATGGACCACAAAGGACCCCATGGGATTTCGTGCAGGGCCCGTCAACCTGTACGAGTACGCGTCAAACGATCCACTCAATCGAGTAGACCGATCTGGGCTCATGGAGGGGACCGCCTCACTCCAGGTCGGCATGACGATGAATTCTACGATTGCGCGCTTCCTGATGAGCGGGCTCATGCGGAGAGTCGCTATCGCGGGAGCCATAGCCGCGCCTCTGGTTCTCACGTACTACTACGGGCCCGAATTGGCTGCCGACTTCCCCCTCCTCAAGGAGGAGACACCGTTCATGCCGCCGCCGCCTCGCCCCGGAAGAAACCAAAGGAACTGTGAGGCACTCTGCAACTCAGGCAGCGAGACGAAACTCGAATACTGTTATGGTGCCAACGTGGATGGTCCCAATGCTCCGGGACTATGGATGGTCAGCTGCAAGGAGGTCGCTCAAAGAGGTAGCTCCGAAGAATGGATCAACTGGTGCTTTGCGCGCTGGGGCATACTAAAACCATGAGCCACGAGGCGGCGGTAACTGGTGGAGCTGCCGAGTCAACAACAGCAAGTGAGCGAGCCGAGTACAACCTTCGAGAGAATCCGCCCTCCCTTTTTCATCTGACAGATGACACCACAGCTGATCGCCGAACGATTGCTACACGCCGTGGAAGACACAACGCAGACCATCGACGTCAGGATCTACGCACCAGAGAACGTTCCCGATGAACGCGCGCCACTGTTCCAGTGGCAGTGTGCCGTCTCGATGCTGGGCATTCCGCCGGAGAACGGACATGTCACGCAATCGTCATGGGTAGTGACCGGGGTGGACAGTCTGCATGCATTGCTGCTGGCCCTGACGTCAGTTCGCGGGGCGTTGGACGCATGCCAGAGGACGTTGGGACTCCAATTTACGTGGGACCTGATAAAGGACCGAGAAGGCGGGCACGCTATTCCATATGCGATCACAACCTATCTCGGTCCGGAGCACGAGCGCCACATTGTGGACCTGATGATGAAGGAAGATCGTGAGTTCATGGAACGAGAGAAAGAATTCATGGCACGACTGCGTGAGTGACAGGACAGCGTGATGGATTCGCGATCCATCCTCGTGTCCGATGGGTCACACGACAGGCCATCCATCGCACTCAGAAGCGATCCTCACTGGCGTCCGGTGTCAGGATAGATGTCGCACGACCGCGATAGCGTAAGGGGTTAACCCGAACATCATCGGCGACCATTCCGGTGAGCGGCTCGGTGAATGATCTCACGCGCTCGACGCTCACGGTGAACGGCACAACGCTGGTGCTCGCTGCGGATGGTGGATTCAACGGCATCGTGGCGCTGACACCAGGGGCGAACACACTCACGTTCATCGCGACCGATGCGGCGGGGAATCACACGCAGGTCGATCGTCCACTGGTGCGCGACAACGATGCGCCGGCGGTCGTGATGGCCAGCCCGAGTGACCAGGTGCTGGTGAAGACGACGACGGTGACCGTGCGCGGCACGATCACGGATGCGTCGACGGTGACGCTGAATGGCACACCGCTGACGATTGCGGCCGACCGGACATACCAATCGACGATCGCGCTGTCGGAAGGGCTGAACACGATCACGCTCGTGGCGACGGACGCGGCGGGCAACGCGGCGACGGTGGTGCGATCGGTCACGCTGGATACGACGGCGCCGGTGCTCGCTGTAACTACGCCGGCCGATGGCATCACGGTGCCGGATGACAACATCACGGTGGCGGGGACGGCGACAGATCAGTCGGCGGTGCATGTGACGGTGAATGGCGCGGCGGTTTCGCTTAGCAGCGGGGGCGCCTTCTCGACGACGGCCGCACTGGCGTCGGGATCGAACGCAATCGCGATCATCGCGACCGATTCGGTGGGCAACAGCACGACTGTTACGCGCAGCGTGACGAAGCAGGCAGCGATCGATCCAAATCTGCCACCTGACCCGCGTCGTGTCGCACCGACGCTCAACCGCACTGTTGCGACGAACCAGGCGGCCGCGACGACCTTCCTGTACACCGGCACCAACCCGATTCAGACCGGCGTAGTCGCCGGCACGATCGTCCCCGCACGCGTCTCGACACTTCGCGGCCGAGTGCTCGCACGCAGCGGCGCGGCGCTCCCGGGCGCGACGATCACCATACGCAATCATCCCGAATTCGGCGCCACGAAGAGCCGTGCCGATGGATGGTACGATCTCGTCGTGAACGGCGGCGGCAAAGTA
>JBBQDT010000194.1:0-7949 GCA_038319955.1 Gemmatimonadales bacterium
GCCTTCGGAGCCGCCACGGCTCAGGCGCAGACGGCGACCCAGACGGTGACGTTCGCCGTCAACGCGATCAACCAGATCTCGTTCACGGGCGCCCCGTCGCTCACGATCACCACCGCCGTCGCGGGTTCTGCCCCGACGAGCGCGACGGATGCGTCGGCCTCCTGGGCCGTCACGACCAACCAGACCGGCGCGAAGATCACCGCCAGCATCCCGACCATCATGCCCACGGGCCTGACGCTGTCGTCCAGCCTTGCGGCCCCGACGGGCGGCACCAGCGCCGGCTACCTGGCGCTCGGCACCACGGCAGTGGATCTCGTCACCGGCATCACGAAGATCGCGCAGGGTTCGCTGGGCGTCACGTACAAGCTGGATGCGACCACCGCGGCTGGCGTCGTGGCATCGGGCACCCGCGTCGTGACGTACACGATCACCGGCGGAACCTGAGCCCGTGGAGCTTTCAGGCCTGACTTCGGTCTGATCAGCTCTTTCCATGAGGATCACGTCCCTGCTACTCGCCGCCAGCCTGGTGCTCTCGAGCGCCAGGCTGGCGGCGGCGCAGCCCCCAACAATGCTGACTGTCTCAGGATCGCCCCCGCCAATGACCATCAGCGCGGTGGTGGCAGGCAATCAGCCAACAGCCGTCACCGATGCCACCACGACCTATTTCGTCAGGGTCAAGAAAGCGTCCGGCACGGGCTCGATCTCAGCGCGGCTCAACGCGAACATGCCAGTCGGGACCTCCCTCAGTCTCACACTCACGCCGTCGGCAGGGGCCACAAGCCTGGGTCCAGTGAGCCTCAGTACCGTCGGCCAGGCCGTCGTCACCGGAATTCAGAAGGAAAACGGGTCGACGTTGGGCATCACGTACGTCTTCAGCGCGACACCCGCTGCGGGTGTGGTCCCCATCCAGTCACGCACCGTCACACTGACCCTCGTCGCCGTACCCTAGGTCCGCTCCCGCTACAGACGCGCCGCAGCCACGAGAGGCCTGCGCGCATGACAAAACCGTAATTGGCGCGACAGTCTCCTGTAACAATGACCGGGCTATTCTCCTCGTGTAGCAGTTCACGACACTCACATGGAGACTCGGTCAATGACCATTAAGAATGTAAGCCGCAGCGCAGTCGTTCTCGCCCTCGTCGCCTTCGGAGCCGTCTCGGCCCAGGCCCAGACGGCCAACCAGACCGTGACCTTCCAGGTCAACGCGATCAACCGGATCGCCTTCGTCGGCGCCCCGTCGCTGACGATCACCACCGCCGTGGCCGGTTCTGCGCCGACGAGCGCCACGGATGCATCGGCCTCCTGGGCCGTCACGACCAACCAGACCGGCGCGAAGATCACCGCGTCCATTCCGAGCAACATGCCCGCTGGCCTGACGCTGTCCTCGAGCCTGGCCGCCCCGGCTGGCGCGACGAGCGCTGGCTTCCAGGCACTCAGCACGGTTTCGGCAGATCTGGTCACGGTCATCACCAAGCTCGCGCAGGGTACGCTGGGCGTGACGTACAAGCTGGATGCGACTGCCGCCGCGGGCGTCGTCGCTTCGGGCTCGCGCGTCGTGACCTACACGATCACCGGCGGCACCTGAGTTCTCAGCTGATTGGCTGACCATGGCCTGATCAGCAGGCTCCACGAAGATCTCGTCGCTGCTGCTACTCGTTGCCAGCCTGATGCTCTCGAGCGTCAGGCTGGCGGCGGCGCAGCCGCCGACCATCCTGACCGTGTCGGGATCGCCCGCGCCGATGACCATCAGCGCCGTCTTGGCGGGCAATCAGCCGACCTCTGTCACCGACGCCACCACTACGTATTTCGTCAGGGTCAAGAACGCCTCGGGCACTGGGTCTATTTCCGCGCGGCTCAGCGCTCCGATGCCGTTCGGAACTACGCTCCGGCTCACACTTGTCCCCATCGGCCGACGCAACGAGCCTCGGTCCCGTGACACTCGGCACCATCAGTCCAGGCCGTCGTCGCGAATATCAAGAAGGAAAACGGGTCGACCCTTGGCGTCACGTACGTCTTCGCAGCCACCGCCGCCGCTGGGGTGGTCCCTTCCCAGTCTCGCACGGTCACGCTGACCCCTCGTCGCCGTCCCGTATGGCAGCCTCGCCACACTCGCCACGGTTGCGGAAACGCGCGACAGAGCCGATACCTGAAGCATGTCGCCGCATCTCCTGCCCTCCGTGACACTTCCGGCCCCGTGCCGTATTCCGGGTGGCGCCTTGTGCCAGAGGGCAATCCCATGACAAAACCGTAATAGGTGCGACAGTCTCCTGTAACAATGACCGGGCTATTCTCTCCGTGTAGCAGTTCACGACACTCACACACAGAGACCCGGTCAATGACCATCAAGAATGTAAGCCGCAGCGCAGTCGTTCTCGCCCTCGTCGCCTTCGGAGCCGTCTCGGCCCAGGCCCAGACGGCCAACCAGACCGTGACCTTCCAGGTCAATGCGATCAACCAGATCGCCTTCGCGGGTTCCCCGTCGCTGACGATCACCACCGCCGTGGCCGGTTCTGCGCCGACGAGCGCCACGGATGCATCGGCCTCCTGGGCCGTCACGACCAACCAGACTGGCGCGAAGATCACCGCCAGCATCCCGCTCGCCATGGCGAGTGGCCTGACGCTGTCGTCCAACCTGACCGCGCCGACGGGCGGCACGAGCGCGGGCTACCAGGCACTGACCACGACCGCCGTCGACCTCGTCACCGGCATCACGAAGCTCGCGCAGGGTGCGCTCGGTGTGAGCTACAAGCTGGATGCGACCGCCGCCGCTGGCGTCATCGCCTCGGGCAGCCGCGTCGTGACGTACACGATCACCGGCGGCACCTGACCTCGACTTGAACAACTGGTCTGACCCGTGAGCCGCGCGACTGTTCTGCTACTTACCCTCGGCCTGCTGTCGTTCGACAGCAGGCCGGCGGTGGCGCAGTTCGTCACGTTTACCGTCACGGCCTCACCAGGTGCCATGATCATCAACGCAGTACCTGCGGCAGGTTCGCAGCCCAGCTCCGACACAGACGCATCGACGTCCTATCGCTATACGTCGCTATTCGCACCACGGAAGAAGATCACGGCGCAGCTGAATGCTCCAATGCCCACCGGAATGACACTCACCGCGACCTTTGCCGCGGCGGGTGGCGGGACCAGCACCGGGCCCATCGCTCTCGACGCAACGGCTCGCAACATGGTCATCAGCATGGGTGCGGCCTTCGGCAGCACGAGCACAATCACGTACGTACTTTCGGCCACAGTCGCAGCGGGTGTAGTGGCTTCGCAGACCCGCACGGTTACGCTCACGCTCCTCAATTACCCGTAGTCCCTAGAGACGCCAGATGATGCCCACTTCGCTGCTCAATGCAATCTCCCGCTTCGCACCGGTCGCCCTGCTGATGGGCGCGCTCGTGCAGCCCGTCCGTGCCGGCGCGCAGATCGCCGTCGTGGGGAGCACGGTGGAGGAGCATACTGCGGCGCCTGGCCAGTCCTATGAAGGCACCATCCTCATCCGCAACCTGACGGCGACACCGCAGCCGGTTCGGATCTACAAGTCGGACTATCTCTTCTACGCGGATGGCACCTCGCACTTCGACGACGCCGGCACCACGCCGCGCTCGAACGCGAACTGGGTCAAGCCGTCCGCCTCGTCGGTCGTCGTGCCGCCCTCGGGCGAGCTGACGGTCGGCTACACGATCAGCGTTCCCGCGAACGACTCGCTGACCGGCACGTACTGGAGCGCCATCATGGTCGAGGGCGCGCCCACCGCACCGCCACCGGCAGCCGCAAAGCAGGTCGGCATCGGCGCCGTAGTGCGTTATGCAGTGCAGCTCGCGACGCACCTACCCAAGACCGGTTCGCGCAAGGTTGCCTTCCTCAACCAGGCGACCTCCACCGACTCCCTTGGCCAGCGCGTGATGGAGATGGACGTGCAGAACCTGGGCGAGCGCGCCTACCGGCCGAACCTCTGGGTCGAGCTGTACGACGCGACCGGCATTCTCCGTGGCCGCCGCGAGCAGCAGCGCGGCCTTCTATATCCGGGCACGTCGCTCAAGCAGCGCTTCGTGTTCGATGTCCTTCCCGCCGGCACGTACAAGGCCGTTGTCTTTGCCGATTCCGGTGACGACGCCGTGTCCGCCGCGCAGTACAAGCTGGTCTACTGACATTCTGATGCGCCGCCCGGCTCTCATCGCGCTCATTGCGCTCGTCATGGCCGGGGCCATTCCCTCCTCCGCGCAGCGCGTCAGCGTTGCTGCACGTGACACGGCGACGATCGTCGCTATGCCCGGCGCAACGGTGTCCACGGCGCTCCGCGTCACCAACGGAACCGCCGAGCGTGTCGCGCTGCGGCCGAATGTGGTGGTGCCCGCGAACTGGTCGGCGCCGATGGGAGCGATGCCCTTCGCCCTCGACGCCGGCGAGACGGACAGCTGGATCGTGAGCATCCGGGTTCCCGCACGCGCGCCGGCCGGCCGTTACGTCATCGGCCTCTCTGCTTCCGACTCGATCAGCACGGAGCGCGTTCGCGACTCACTCGTCATCGAGGTCAGCGCGTTACGGGGTCTCGAGCTGTCGCTCACCAATCGCCCCACCTTTTCGGTGTCGGGCGATGTGTTCCGCTCCACTTTCCTGCTCCAGAACCGCGGTAACGTCCCCACCAAGGTCAGCCTGCGTGGCACGGCCGGTCTGGGTGGCATCGTCTCACTCGAGCAGACCAGCATGGCGCTCGGCGCCGGTGAAGAAAAGACGATCAACGTCAGCGTCGCGACGCGACTGAAGAATCAGGAAGCACGCGATGAAGTGGTCGAAGTGTTCGCCACCGATATGGGCGATACGTCGGTGACGGCCTTTGCGTCCTCGCGCGTGACCATCGTGGGGGAGGCCAACTCCTCCGAGCCCCTGCATCGGGTCGCCTCGCAGCTGCGCCTTCGTGCGGCGAACAAGTCCTCGGGGGTGTCGCCCTTCGAGTTGATCGGCAACGGCCTGCTACGTGACGGGGGCACCGAACAGCTCTCGTTCGTGATGCGCGGATCGGCTGGCCGCTCGTCGCAGTTCGGCGATCAGGACGAATACCGCGTCGAAGTCTCCGACAAGCATTTCACGGCGCGGCTCGGCGACGCGCTCTACAAGGCGTCCGATTTGACGAACAGCGGGCAGGCCGGCTTCGGCGGCGGGCTCGAGGTGCGCAATGGTCCCTTCACCGCCGGCGCGTTTGCGCAGAAGTTCCGCTTCCAGTTCGACGGGCCGTCCGAGCGTGGCGCTTACGTGAAGGCGCTCGCCGAAGACGTGTACGGATCGCCACAGGTGACGGTAGGCGGCCTGTCGCGCACCGGCAGCACCTATGCGGGCTCCGTCCTGAGCAGCGGATTCACCATGCAGCCGATGGCGGGCGCCACGCTCGAGCTGGAGCTGGCGGGCAGCGATGGAACGTTCGGCCGCGGCTTCGCGCGCACGGCGCGCGTCAGTGGCGGCGACAGGATTCGCTACGACCTGGGCCACGTTGACGGCGATGATGTCTTCGCCGGCGTGGCGCGCGGCCAGCAGCACGACTACTTCAGCGTGGCCTACCGCCCCGTCACGGACGTTCAGCTCACGGCCACCACGGGCAACCACCGTTCCAGCGGGGTGACGCTGGGCTTTCTGGCACCGCAGCGCTACAGCGCCTCCACCCTGCTCGCGGAATACAAGACGCAGTACTCGCTGCAATATTCGGATGTCACGCGCCAGAGCAGCATTCTGGCATTGTCGGTGAATGAGTATCAGCGCGGTGTGCTGGCAAAGTCCGAACAGAATGTCGGCACCGCACGCATCTGGGGCGGCGCCGGTACCGGCATCGCGTCGAATGCCATCGGTGAGCGTCACGTGTATCACGAGCTGCAACTCGGCGCGAGCGCGACCAGCGGCGGCAACAGCTTCTCGGCCTACGGCGAGACGAGCAAGGGCATGTCGATCACGCGCGGGGTATCGCACCTGCTCACGATCGGCGGCGACACGCGGCTTCGCCTGATGCCCGCGACGTACCTGACGGTCTCCGGCTTCAGCGCGTCCGTGCTGGACGGCGGCGACCGCTACGCCCAGGCGGACGCAACCCTCTCGCAGTACCTCTCTTCGGGCGCGACGGTCAGCGTTCGCGTTCGCGTCTCGACGATCAATGACGGACAGGGGCGCCAGGTCGCGTTCGCGGAATACTCCACGCCGCTCCAGCTGCCGACGGGTCGTTCGCGCTCGGTGGGCCGCGTGCGTGGTCGCGTGGTGGACCAGGAGACGGGCCGCGGCGTGTCGGGTACGCTGGTCCGCCTCGGTCCGCAGGCGGCGATCACGGATGATGAAGGCCGCGTCGCCTTTGCGGGCCTGCCTGCGGGACAGTATCGCCTCTCCATCGCGCAGCAGCGCACGCAGTCGCCGAGCGTGTTCACTGGGGACGCCACGGTCATCGTCGACAGCACGCGCCGCGTGCCCACGACGTTCGCACTCGCGGTGCAGCGGGCGGGCATCGTCGAAGGCTCGGTGCGCCAGATGTCGGTGGCGCGCACGAATCTGCAGAACGCACCTGATTCGCTGGCCGATGCGGGTCCGCTCAGTGCCATCACGCTCGCGCTCATCGGCGTGCGCGATACGGTCTACGCGAGCACCGACGACGTCGGCGCCTTCCGGTTCGAAGAAGTATCGGGCGGAACCTGGGTGCTGAAGGTCGCATCGGAGGCGCCACTCGGACTCCGCTGGGAGCCAGCTGAAATCGAGGTCAGTGTCGAGCCGGGCACCACGCGTACGATCGAGTTCCGCCAGGTGCCGCGCCGTCGTGCGGTGCAGATGATCGGCGGCGACGTGATCGTCGTCCCACCCAAGATGCGCAAGTGAGCGCCGCCATGCGTCCAGAGAGCTTGAACACGGCGCCGCAGCAAGACCCGGCGCGCCATGCCATCGTCGAGCGCCTGAGCCATGAGCTGCGCACGCCGCTCAACTCAGTGATCGGATTCTCGCGCGTTCTCCAGGGCAACCGCACGGGTAACCAGCGGCCGGCAGATCTCGCGATGCTCGAGGCCATTCGCGCCAACGGCGAACGGTTGCTCGCGCTCGTCGAGGATCTCGTCGCGCTGTCGGTGTCGCCACCGGTGTGCGAGCTGCCGATCCCGCCCCTCGTCAACCTCGCGAACATCGCCGAAGACGTCGTGGAGAAGTGGGCGGACGTGGGAGCCTGCAAGGGCGTCGTCGTCACGCTCGAGGTCGAGACCGACGAGCCGATTCGTGTGGATCCAATGAATCTCTCCCGCCTCCTGGACAAGTTGATCGGCAACGCCGTAAAGTTCACGCCTCGCGGCGGAGTCAAGGTCACCATCGCGCGCCGAGCGGACCGGAATGCGCCGTCAAGCATCGTGATCGAGGACAGCGGGATCGGCATCCCAGCCGACCGGTTGACGTCCATCTTCGAGCCATTCGCTCAGGTGGATGAGACGAAGAGTCGCGGCTACGAGGGCGCGGGGCTCGGCTTGCCCATCGCGCGGGCGCTGGCGCATGCGATGGCGTGTACCCTCGTCGTCGAAAGCGAGCCTGGCGCGGGCACGCGAGTGGTCATCTCGCTTCCCAACTAGCCGGTTCCTCGCTCTGTACGATTCGCGACGTTGCGGGATTTTTCCGGCTTCCAGCACAGGCGCCCGCGAAACGGGCATCGCGCGGAAGTCGTTGTCGTAGTTGGCGATACCGTCGACACCGGAAGGCGGTTGACGGGGTCCGCAGAAGGAACGCTCCCAAAAGTTGTCTCATAAGGTCCCACTCGCCTGCTCTGTTGGCACGATCTGTTCGATACCGATACGGGACGCGGCGCAATGGAGCCCCGCGCACGGTCCCTTTCGGGCGGGCAGATGAAAATGCGAATCAATCTTCAGGTAGTTGCCCTGACTGGTGTTCTTGCTCTTGGCGCGGCGTTCCAGAGCTCCAGCGCACAGACGGCGACGCAGACCGTC
>JBBQDT010000195.1:0-7895 GCA_038319955.1 Gemmatimonadales bacterium
CAAGTGGCTCACGGCGCGTGCGCGCACGATGACGAACGAGCGGGGGCGCGGTGCACGGTTCACCATCCTCGGGGTGATCGGCCTGCGGTTCTGGGTGTTCATCTACACTGAGATGTACAAGCTGATCGTGTACTTCCGCAACGTGCCCGACCTCGGGCCGTTTCTCGCGGGCAAGCTGCTCGGCATCATCCTGATCGGCTTCTTCTCCATTCTATTGTTGTCGAACATCATCACGGCGCTCTCGAGCTTTTTCCTCGCGAAGGATCTCGACCTGCTCGTGGCGGCGCCGGTGGACTGGCTCACGCTGTATGGCGCGAAGCTGCTCGAGACGGCCGTGGCGTCGAGCTGGATGGTGTTGCTGATGGCGGTGCCGCTGTTCACCGCGTTCGGCGTGGCCTATCACGGCGGAGTAGTCTTTCCGCTGCTCGTGATCGTCGTGTTCGTGCCGTTCCTCATGGTGCCTGCGGTGATCGGCAGCGCCATCACGCTCCTGCTCGTGAACATCTTTCCCGCGCGACGCACGCGCGACATCCTCAGCGTCATCGCGGTGCTCGCGGCCGGCGGCATCGTGGTGCTGTTCCGCATCGTGCGGCCCGAGCGGCTGGCGCGTCCCGAGGGATTCCGGTCGCTGGTGGAGTTCGTGACGATCCTGCGCACGCCGACCTCGCCGTACATGCCGAGTGAGTGGGTTCAGAACGCGATACTCGGATGGCTGAACAACCGGATGGACTTCCTGCCCGTGTATCTGTTGTGGAGCACGGCGGCGGGGACATTCGTGCTCGGCGCACTGCTGCATCGCGTGCTGTACATGGACGGCTTCAGCAAGGCGCAGGAAAGTGCGGGCAGCCGGTCTCGCGCGGGCCTCTCGACGCGACTTGGCTATACGCTGCTCGCGCCGCTCAGCGTGCTCCGGCGCGAGCTGATGCTCAAGGAGCTCCGCCTGTTCTTCCGCGACACCACGCAGTGGTCGCAGCTCATCCTGCTCGCCGTGCTCGTGGTGGTCTACGTGTTCAACATCAAGTACCTGCCGCTGCGCGGCGAGGGAATCACGTTCTTCCTCGTGAACGTGATTCCCTTCCTGAACCTCGTGCTCGCGGGGTTCGTGCTGGCGTCGATCGCGGCGCGGTTCATCTTCCCGTCGGTGTCGCTCGAAGGGCGCACACTGTGGCTATTGAAGTCGAGCCCGATGCCGGTGAAGGACCTGCTCTGGGCGAAGTTCTGGGTCGGCACGCTGCCGCTGTTGCTCCTCGCCCTCGGCATCGTCGGCGTGACCAACGCGCTGCTTCAGGTGAGCGACTTCATGTTCGCCGTGTCGGTGATGACTATCGCGCTCATGACGATGGCGCTCTGCGGCATGGCGCTCGGCTTCGGGACGCTGTTCCCGCAATTCGAGACGGAGAACGCGGCACAGATCCCGACGTCGTTCGGCGGGTTGGTGTTCATGATCGCATCCATCACGTTGATCGCGGCTGTCGTGGTGCTCGAGGCGAGGCCGGTGTACGGCTATCTGTCGGCGAAGTTCTACGGCACGCCCACGGATTCGACGGAGATGGCGATCGGGTTCGGGCTGGCGGCGCTTTTGTGTGTCGTCGCGACGATCATCCCGATCGGCATCGCGAAGCGGAGGCTGGAAGCCGTGGAGCGCTAGGGCTGGCGAGCGGACGAACATTTCTCAACCATTCCTCCGTCGATGCTGTCAACAACCGCATCGCCGTACACCTCGCCGCCGACCACCCCCCTCCACACGCGATGAGAAACTTGCTGCTGGCCCTCGCCTCGTCGTGTGCGCTCGCGTCGTCCGCCGCGGCGCAGGCCTCCAACACCGGCCCGCTCGTGCTGCTTCTTCCTGCCAATACGCGCGCCGCCGGCATGGGCAACGCCTGGGTTGCGGTCCGCGACGAGACGTCCGTCTTCTACAATCCTGCCCAGATCTCTCCCACCACTGGCTTCGGCGGCCGAGTCGTGCGCTACGGATCGAATGGCACACTCGGCACGCTCGCGAATGCGACCACCATCAACTGGTTGACGCTTGGCTGGGGTGTGCAGGTGGTCGAGTTCAAGGCGGGCGCCAATGCGTCCTATCCGTTCGTGCCCAACGACGCGGTGCGACGGGGCTCACGCGATGCGCAGAGCCTCGAGGTGGCGGCAGGGAGCAACTTTCTCGTCAAGAAATTTCGTGTCGGACTCGGCGCGAAGTTCGCGGAGGATCGCGCTGATGCCGTGTCGACTCCCGTCGCGGCGGCGCCACTGACCTACCTCGCTCCGTCGATCCGGAAGGGTGTCCTGCTCGGCGACCTGGGGGTCTCGCACTCGCTGTTCGCCGGCACCGCGGCGCTCGCGGTGCAGAACCTCGGCGACGACAGCCGCATCGCGCTGCCGATCCAGACGACACTCGGCTGGGCGCGGCAGATGCAGGCGCAGCAGCTGGACCTCGCGTTCGCCGCGCAGGTATTTGCGCGGCGTGACTGGGTCGGTGCTGGTGGTGGCATCGAGGCGGGTTACGGTTGGATCGACGGCTGGTCGGCCGCAGTGCGCGCCGGCGTCCGTCGGCCAGAGACGTCGGCGCAGAAGCCCGTATCGATGGGCGCCACGGTCAACGCAGACCACGTGTCGCTCGACTACGCGCTCGAGTTCTTCGACGGCAACGGGTACGCCCATCACGTCTCCTTTCGCTGGCGCTGACGATGCACACTCGACGCCCTCTCCGCTTCTCGACGCTCGCGACCATCGCGCTCGTCGCCTGCTCGCAGCCGCTCAAGCTCGCGCGCGACGATTCACCCACCGTGCTCTCGCACCAGACGATCACCGCGCCGGACCCTGCCGACCCGGGCCCCTTGAAGGTGAACCGGCTCTACTACGGGAGTGGAAGGGACAGGCAGCGCTCCGTCTTCCGCGACTCGGTGACGATGAAGACGAAGCCGGTGGACATCTCGCCGTTTGCGTCGGTCGCGCCGGACAACGCGGATGCCAGGAAGGACTACTGGGGCTTCGACATGAAGGCCGTGCCGCTGAACGGGCGCGTGTGGTACCCGGAAGGTCCTGGCCCCTTCCCGCTCGTGCTCGTCGTGCACGGCAATCACAACTACGAGGACCACTCGGATCCTGGTTACGGCTATCTCGGCGAGCTGCTCGCGTCGCGCGGGTTCATTCTCGTCTCCATCGATGAGAATTTCATCAATGGATTGCAGGGAGAGAACGACGGCCGCGCATGGCTGCTGCTCAAGCACCTCGAGGCGTGGAAAAAGTTCAACGACTCCACGGGCAGCCCGCTCTACCATCGCGTGGACATGAACAACATCGCGCTGATGGGTCACTCCCGCGGCGGCGAGGCGGCGCCGCTCGCGGCCACGTTCAACAAGCTCAAGTTCTATCCGGACGACGCCAAGCAGAAGTTCAATTTCGGCTTCAACATCAAGTCGATCGTCTCCATCGCGCCGGTAGATGGGCAATACAAGGCGGCGGGGATGTTCACGCCGCTGGAGAACGTGAACTACCTCGTGATCCACGGATCGCACGACGGCGACGTCTCGACCTTCCATGGTCTTCGCCAGTTCGAGCGACTGCGCTTCACCGACGGCAAGCCATGGTTCAAATCGGCGTTCTACATGTACCGTGCGAACCACGGGCAATGGAACACGGTATGGGAGAACAAGGACAACGGGCCGCGCAGCGGTCGCTCGCTCGACTTGCGCGCACTCATTGCTCCCGAGGAGCAGCGCCAGTTCGGCAAGCTGGTCATCTCGGCGTTCCTCGAGGCGACGCTTCACGGCAGGAAGGAATACCTCCCGATGTTCCGCGATCATCGCACGGCGGGCCACTGGTTCCCGAAGACGATGTACATCACGCGCTTTCAGGAGAGCGGATATGCGCCGCTCGCCGAGTACGACGAGGACATCGACATCACGACGGGAAGCACGGCCGGCGTGACCCTGTTGGGCGACAGCCTGTCGACGTGGAAGGAAGGCGTACTGCCGTATCGTTCGCGCACCGACGACCAGCGGCACAATGGTGTGTGGCTCGGCTGGAACAATCACGTCGCCGGTGCTGACACCATGAAGTTCGGCAAGCCGGCATCCTACACCATCACGATCTCCGACTCGCTGCGCGCGGCGCGGAAGCCCGACTACAACAGTGTGGTGTACCTCTCGCTCGCACCGACGAACGACACACCCGGCGCGCGCCCGCTACCGAAGGACTCGACGATCAAGCCGGATACGTCCAAGGCAGGCAGGGCACGCACGGCCGCGACGGCCGACTCCACGCGCAAAGCCGCCGAGGCGCGGCGCAAGGCAGGGCCGGATACGATCCCCATCGAGATCACGGCGGAGCTCGTCGATTCCGCAGGCCATTCTGCGCGCCTGCCGCTCAGCCGGTTCGGGACCATCCGGCGGCCGCTGGACACGAAGGTCTATCGCCGCGATGGGCGCGACGACCAGCGCTTCGCCACGACGTTCGAGTTGGTGCCCCAGACATACGTGTTGCCGCTGGCCGACTTCGTGAAGATCGCGCCGCAGTTCGATCCGGGACGTCTCACCACGATTCGACTGCTGTTCGACAAGACGTCGGCCGCCACGGTGGTGGTATCGGACATCGGCTTGTCGACGAAGATCGATCCTGCGTTCCTCGCGTCGCCGCTGCCGTAAGATTGATCACACAGGAGTGCGAGCAGGTCACTGACCTGATGGCACACGTGGCTTGATGTCTCTGAATCCTGCGGGAATATCGAAGGTGCCCGCGGGAACGCCGCCCGTGGTGATGCTCGTGACCTGGCTTGTCACCGACATCATCGTCGCCTGCTTGGGCGCCGACGATGCGCCATTCTTGTCGGCTTTCTTGCTGGCGTCTTCCGCGGCCGACTTGAGCGCGCCGAACATGCCCCTGAGTCCACCTTGCTTCGGCTTGTCGTCCTTCGCTGCGGCGGCATCCGCGGCGGCTTGATTGGATGCGTCGCCCAGGACGAGGTTGCGATCGAAGGGCATGCCCGGGGGCACGAGCGCGACGTACGTCACGCTGCGGAGCGATATGCCGGGGACTTTCGCGAGCTCCTTGGCCGCGGCCGTAAAGCCGTCCTTGATGCGCGGGTCACTCGCGAAGGCTGTCTGCAGGCCTTCGGTCTGCGCACGGTATGCATCGCCCGCCTTCGCGGCGTAGGCGCGTTGAAAGTCCTTCATCGCGGCAATTTGGGGCGCGTTCTTCGACATCCATTGGTCCATCAGCAGGACGATGCTGCCGACCCGCTCCGTCTTCTCCCCTTCCGGCGTCGCCTCGCCTTCGATCGTGATCGTGATGAACACCCGCTCCGCATCGTAGCCCGCGACCTTGTCGTGCTCGCCGGGGCGGTCGACGGAAACCTTGTACTTCACATTGACGTCGCCTTGCGGTGCATTCGGATCCTTCGTTGCCGCTTTGGCCTTGTCGGCTTTGATTTCCTGCTGGGCGGACTGCTTTGCCTGCTGCATCATCGCCGCCATCTCGGTGAAGGTCATCGACGTGTAGCTCCGCTGCTTCATGTCGATCGACGTCACGCGACCTGCGTCGGCATCGAGGATCGTCGCGGTGTTCGTCGACTCGATCTTCATCTTGTGGCCGGCGATGTATGACGTCGACGGCATGTTGTGCATGTCAGCGCCACCCATTCGCGCCGCCATGCTTGCAATCGATCCGAGTGCGCCGAAGAGACGAACGTCGGCGCTGCTTTGGACGACGACGCCCTGCGCCATGAGCACTGAGGGCAACATCGCGACGACGAGGTACGTGCGAGCAATGGCGCGCATGTGAGATCTCCAGCTGAGAGAGGCGACCGCAGGATGACGACCGCTCGCGGCGCGGTGCATCCACGTACAACATAGGAGACGCCTCACAATGGACGGAAGGGACTCGTGCCCGCGAACGGTCGAGTCGGCCATTGGATCGATCACCGTCTGTTCGACAACCATCCCCGTTGGGCCGACGACGTCGTAGTTTTGGTCATCCAGTGCCACCCGTTGCCCGTGCGGGGGTACGAGAAGGCGCAGTCAACGATCTGGAGGCCGGCCACGTAGTTCGGCGTGAGCGTGGGCGCCCTCCCTGCCACCCTCTTTGCCGGCTTGCTCCACGAGCCGACCTGCTTCCGGAGCACATTCGTCATGATGGCCCCTCCTTCGATAATCGCATTCACCGCTGTCTGCGTGCTGGCCGGCGCCTCGCCTCGCGCGTTCGCGCAGGGTGGAATGTCGGGCATGGATCACAGCAAGCACCGCATGGGCCCGGAGATCGTCGTCCCGAAGGGCGCGCTCTATACGAAGGCGGATATCGAGTTCATGCAAGGGATGATCGCCCACCATGCCCAGGCCATCGTGATGTCGCGGATGGCTGAGACGAACGGCGCCAATCCGCATGTGCTCAAGCTCTCGCGGAAGATCGACCAGTCGCAGGTGCCCGAGATCATCATCATGCAGCACTGGCTCCGCCGGTACGCGCAGTTCGCCCCGGACACGGCCTCCTGGCACGACATGCGGATGGATGGTATGCTCACCGACGACGAGCTCAAGGAGATGAGCGACGCGAAGGGCGTTGCCTTTGACCGGCTCTTTCTCACCGGCATGATCAAGCACCACGCTGGCGCGCTCAAGATGGTGGACGACCTCTTCAAGTCCCCGGGGGCCGGCCAGGAAGTGGATGCCAATGTCTTCGCCAACGATGTCGTGACGGCGCAGACCGCCGAGATTGGCATCATGAGGCGCTTGCTGTCGCAACTCCCCCCAACGTGAAACGCCCCTCCTCCCGACCCCCGGAGTTTATCTCGATGCGTATGATGCGTGGCCTCATCCTGCTGCTGGCGACGACCGTCGTGCCGACCATGGTGTCAGCGCAGACGTATCCGACCAGCGTGGATCCCCGAAGCAATCTCAAGCCCGGCCGCTACGACGCGGGCATTGCGATCAGGAACATGAAGCAGGTGTCGTTCGTGAAAAAGCCGGCGGCATTCGACACGGCGACCGGCTTGAAATTCATCAACTCCGACCTGGCGTTCGGGACCCATTACGTCTATCAGGCCAACTTTGCCGGCTTCACCATCTGGGACATCACCGATCCCGCGAACCCGGTGATGGCGTCGGCGACCAAGTGCATCACATCGCAGGGTGATCCGACCATCGTTGGTAACCTGCTCTTCCTCTCCGCCGAGGGCGCGGGCAACCGCAATGATTGCGGCGACGGTGGCGTGCAGGATCCGAAGGACCACATGGCCGGCGTGCGCATCTTCGACGTGTCCAACCCGAAGGCGCCGGCGCTCGTCAAGAACGTGCAGACCTGCAAAGGCTCGCACACGCACACCCTGGTACCGAGCCCGAAGGATCCACGGATCATCTACCTCTACGTGTCGGGACAGCAGGCCGCGCGACCGGAAACGGAGCTGGCTGGCTGCAAGAACGGTACGGACCCCGCCGACCCGACGAACTCGCTCTTCCAGCTCGACATCATCAAGGTGCCGCTCGATCACCCCGAGCGTGCCGAAGTGATTCCGGGCGCGCGCATCTTCACCGGCCTCGATGGCCGCGGGGAGTGCAAGCAGTTCTGCGCTCCGGTAGACCCGCGCCGGCAGGCAGCGGCGGCGGCGAGCGGCCGTACCCGTCCGGCCCCGGACCCGGAGATGCCGACTGGTCCGCGCAATTGCCACGACGTGACGGCATATCCGGCGATGAACCTGCTCGCCGCCTCCTGCTCCACGCACTCCATTGTCGTCGACATCTCGAACCCCGAGAAGCCGTTCCGCCTCGACGCGCTCACCGATACGAACAACTTCCAGGGCCGGCATACGGCGGCGTTCAGCAACGACGGGAAGAAGCTCATCCAGACCGACGAGTGGGGCGGCGGCACGGGCCCGATGTGCCAGGCGTCGAGCATGATCGAGCTCG
>JBBQDT010000196.1:0-7824 GCA_038319955.1 Gemmatimonadales bacterium
GCTCCGGCCACCGCTTCCGATACGGCTCGCGCGACGCCGAAGTCGGTGACCATCGCGTGCCGGTGACTGAGCAGGATGTTGTCCGGCTTGATGTCGCGATGCACGACGCCTTCGCGATGCGCATATGCCAGCGCATCGGCGACCTCGCGAAAGAGTCGCGTCGCTTCCGGAACGGCGAGCTCACCCTGCTTATCAAGGCGCGAGCGGAGCGATTCGCCTTCCACCAATGGCATCGTGTAGTAGACCGCTTCACGGACGCGCCCCGCGGCAAGCAGTGGAACGATGTGGGGATGCTGCAGTCGCGCGGCAACACGCATCTCGCGCTCGAACCGTTCCGCGCTGAGGACGTGCGTCAGATCCGGTGGCAGAATCTTCAGAACGACACGCCGGCCGAGTGCGAGTTCTTCCGCGATGAAGACTCGACTCATGCCCCCGCCGCCGAGCTCCTCGTCGATGCGGTAGGTGGCGACGAGCTGGGCGCGCAGGTCCTCTAGCAAACCTGACACGGCCGTCTCCAGAGGTGGTGAGGAGTGCTCATTCGGCTCATTGTGCACAACTTCTCACTGTGCCGCCAGCGGAGCAGACAGGCATCGCAGTGGCGACGGACCTCGTACGACAAGTGGCTCGCATCTGCCTACCCGACGCGCAGAACGATTCGTTGGCGGACGGGCCCTTCCATTCACGGCAGCATTGAGCCTGAGCACGAGCATCGCGCTCATCGCTCGGATTTCAAGTGGGTCAGCTCGAAGCGCGCGGCGAGCCCGCCGACGATCGCGTCGAAGGCGCCCGGCTCGAGCACGAGCTTGTCGTCTCGCCCCACGAAGCTGAGCTCGCGCGCCGCGACAGCGAAGCGCACCGTGCGGGAGGCGCCGGACTCGAGGCTGATCTTCTCGAATCGGCGGAGGCGTCGCATCGGTGGCGTTACAGAAGCGACGAGATCTCGGACGTAGAGCTGCACGATCTCCTTGCCCGCGCGGCTCCCGCTGTTCGTCACCGTCACCGACACGCGGAGCGAATCCGTCGCACCAATGCGCGGTGTTGCGACGCGCAGGTTGGAGTATGTGAACGTCGTAAACGAAAGCCCGTGTCCGAATGCCCACTCCGGGTCGTAACCCTTGTTCGTCGTGTCGGTGCCACCAATGTCGGCCGGTCGCGCGCGGTCGTACGGGATCATCGTCGCGCCGCTGAAGCGCGGCCACGTGAACGGCAGCTTGCCGCTCGGGTTGACGACGCCGAACAGCACGTCCGCCAGCGCCTCGCCTCCGTACGGGCCGGTTTCATACCCCGTCACGATGGCGCGCGCGCCGTCTACAACGTCGCGCACGATACGCGGCCGTCCATGAAACAGCGCGACGACGACCGGCGTACCCGATGCCTCGAGCGCACGCGCGAGCCGCACCTGCGACGGCGACAGCGCGAGGTCGTCGATGTTGCCCGGCGTCTCCGCGTACGCGCCTTCCCCCAGCGCCACGATCGCGACCTCCGCGCCGCGCGCCGCGGCGACGGCGGCGGCGATGTCGAGCGTGTCCCTGAAGCTCGCGCCTGGCACGTACGTGACGTTCGCCGCACCGACGCGATCGCGTACGGCAGCGAGCAGCGTCTTGACGTTCTTCGGATAGCGGGTCGGGTCGTCGCCCTGCCAGGTGTACGACCAGCCGCCGTACATCGAGGGGAGATAGTCGGCCGTGGGCCCGGTGACGAACACTCGCGCGGTCGTCGCGAGCGGCAGTAGCCCGTCGTTCTTGAGCAGCGTGATCGACTCGGACGCGGCCTTTCGGCTCACCCTCTGGAATGCCGGCGCGCCGATGTTGGCCATCATCGCCGGATTGGGCAGCGCGTTCTCGGAAAGCCCCAACTCCACCTTCACGCGCAGGATGCGGCGCACCGCCTCATCGATGCGCGTCTGCGACACCGCTCCCGCCTTCACGAGGGCGATCAGGTCGTCGGTGAAGGCGAAGTCGTACGGCACCATGCACATGTCGACGCCGGCATTCACCGCCATGCGCACGGCATCCCGATGGTTCTCCGCCACGCGATGCACCGTGACCAGCCGGACGATGTCTTCCCAGTCGGAATCAGCAATGCCGGTGAAGCCGAGCTCCGTGCGCAGCAGCCCGGTGAGCAGCGCGTGGTCGGCGTGGACGGGGACGCCGTTGATGTCGCTCGTGTTGATCATCACCGTGCGGATGCCGGCGTTGATCGCTGCACGAAAGCTCGGCAGGAACACTTCGCGCAGCTCGCGCTCGGGGATCCACGCCGTCGTGCGGTCCTTGCCGCTGAGCGGCATCGAATATCCGATGAAGCTCTTTGCCGTGGCCGCGACGAAAACGGAGCCACTCATCGCGGGCCTGACCGCGCCGGTACCGAGGAGCGGCTGGAGCAATGGCCACGGATCGCGCTGGTTGCCGAGCACCGACGCGACACCGAACTCGGAGGCGAGATAGGGGTCCTCGCCGAACGTCTCGTAGAAGCGCGGCCAGAGCGGCTGGCGCCCGAGGTCTAGCACGGGCGCGAAGTTCCACGGGATGCCGCCGGCGCGCGTCTCGTACGCGGTGATCGCGCTCGCCTGGCGCATCAGCGCGGGGTCGAACGTCGCCGCCATCGCGATGTTGTGCGGGAAGATCGTGCTCCCCGTCTGGTAGACCTGTCCGTGCACCGCATCGATGCCGTACATCACCGGGATCTTCACGCGCGCACGCATGGCGAAGCGCTGGATCGTCGTGATCGCGTCGCCCCATTCCTCCGCGCTCATCGCCGCACCGTACACGTTGAGCAGCGCGCCGATGTGCTTGTCGACGACCGCGTGTTCGAGCTTCACGGAGTCGAGCTGCAACGGTGCGGTGGGTGACTTCGGCCGGCTCGAGACCGACTGCAGCGTGAGCTGCGTCATCTGGCCGACTTTCTCCTCCAGCGTCATCCGTCGCAGCAGCGCGTCCACTCGACGGCCGACCGGATCGACCGACTGTCCGGTCGCGAGCGATGCGGTTGCGAGGAGGAGCGCGCTGGCGACGACGACGCCCGACAAGAACGCTACCCATCCCGCATGTCGCATCCGATATGGTCGCTGCATCATGTGCCAATCTCACCTGCTTGTCGCGCGGGCGCGAGATTCGCATTCCCGCGTCCTCAAATGACAGACCCCATCGAGCCCATGACCAATTCGCCCGCGGCCGAGCAGAAGGCGGAGAGCGTCGAGACGGCGCAGGATGCCGCGCGCGTCATGGCCCAGCCTGGCCCTATCGCGACCATCCGCGGCTTCGGCGGCCTGCTCGGCGGCACCATCATGGCTTTCATCAGCGACGACTGCCCATCGCACGCCGCCGCGCTGGCCTTCTATACCTTCTTCTCGCTCCCCGCGCTCCTCACGCTCCTGTTGACGGTACTCGGCCGACTTGCCGATCCGGCGCAACTCCGGGACGGAATCGTCCGCCAGGTCGGCGGGCTGATTGGCAACAGCGGCGCCGACCAGGTGACGACCATCATCGGCAACGCGCATCTCGCGGCCGGTTCGCAGAGCATCGCGACGGCCCTTTCGATCGGTGCGCTCGCATTCGGCGCGACCACGTCGTTCGCACAGCTGCAGACCGCGCTCAACAAAGTCTGGGGAGTAAAGCCCGATCCGCGGCGCAATCAGCTCCACGTCTTCCTGATGAAGCGGATCTTTTCCTTCGGCGTGGTCATCACGGTTGCGTTCCTGCTGCTCGTCTCGCTCGCACTCAGCACGATGCTGGCGGCGATCGGCGACCGCATCTCGGCCGGAGTGGCCCCGACGCTCGCCTTCCAGGTGGCGACGTCTGTCATCGGGTTCGCGATCGTCGCGGGCCTCTTTTCAGTCATGTATCGCTTCCTGCCCGACGCGCGCATCGCGTGGCGCGATGTACGAGCCGGCGCCGCGATGTCCGCAATTCTCTTCGCCCTTGGCAAGCTGGTGATCGGCCTCTACCTCGGCCGCACGAATCCCGGCAGCGTGTACGGTGTGGCCGGTTCGCTCGCGGTCGTGCTGATCTGGGTCTACTACACGTCGATGGTCGTGCTGCTCGGCGCAGAGTTCACGCGACTGTGGGCGCAGCGCTACGGCCGAGGCATCACTCCGGAGAAGGGCGCCGTGGCGTACGTCGAGGAGGAGCGGCAGGTGAAGAAAGGTTAGTGCCGATCCACCAGCGGAATTGGTCGCGGCGGCCGTCAGTCGGTCTCGGGTCAGTCACCTAATACCTTACCCGCGCTTGCTTGCTGTAACAGACTGCTGGGCGCTGGGGAGCGACGTCGCCGAGTCAGTCGCTCTCGCCGGTGACTCTCGAGAAGAACGCGTCGAGGTCGAGCCGCAATGACCCGGTGGCGCCTACTGGTCGCCAATCCACCGAGTCATGCAGGATCTCGGGCGCGGTGTCCGGTGCTGTCGTCCTCGAGTTCCAGATCCGAGGGCGACATCAGCGCCATGCCGAGTTGGCGCGCATCGACGTACTCCGCGATGGCGCGAAACAACATCCCCACCGCGATCTGATGCACCGGGCGCGGCGCGTGTGTCACGAGTAGCGCACCGTCAATGAGCTCGTAACGCGGCCAGTGACGCTCCTCGTCAGTGAGTTCACGCACCTCGGCAGCAGTCCAGCGACGGGCGTGTGCGGGCATACCCATAGTCTGCTCGGCTCGGCGAAAGAAACGCAAGCGGTCATCGCCCAGTGTCGCGGCGTAGCCGCGCAGATTCGTCATCAATCGGCCGCCTGGCGAATCGAATGCGTATGAATGGCCACAGCATCGCGTACTGGGGCGACGTCGCTCATCGGCACCTGGTTCGCGTCTCACGCGAAGACCCGAGTGGCAATCGACATCGCCTCGGTCGAATACATGCGACGCCGCGCATGGACTACCAGCTGCGGATCACGTCGCGCACGCACGCCACGAATGCCAGCGCCGCTGGCGCTCGAACCGAGTCCGGGCGCCACACCGCCACGATCTCACGCCGCAGGTCGTGCCCCACGAGCGACACGTACGCGCACCGTGGCGTGTTGTGCCGCGCCGCGGCGATCGCCGGAACGATCGACACACCAACCCCCGCGCCCACCAACTCGAGCACCGTCGTGAGCTGCGAGCCATGACAGACGACTGACGCGTGCACGTCATGACTCGTGCAGAACCCCGCCACCTGCTCGCCGAGACAGTGCGCGCGGTCGAGTGTCACGGCTGGCGCATCGCGCAGCTGGGCGAGCGTGATTCGGCCGGCACGTGCCGCCGCATGGTGCGATGGCACCGCCACCACGAGTCGGTCGTCGCCGAGTGGTTCCGTGTCGACATGCTCGAAGGGGTAAGGCAGCGCAGCGATCGCCACGTCGAGGGTGCCGTCCGCGACGAGCTTCGCGAGCACCGCGCTGTAGTCTTCGCGAAACTCCACCCGCGCATCGGACCCCTGCGCGCGCAACCGGTGCAGCGCATCAGGTAGGACATACGGCGCGATTGTTGGAATGGCGCCTACCGTGAGTCGGTTCACGCGCGCGGCGCCCTCGCGCCGCATGGCATCCTCGGTCGCGCGCATCTCGTGCATGATCTTCCGCGCCCGGGGGTAGAGCGCGACGCCCGCATCGCTTAGCGCGACGCCGCGTCCATGGCGCCGGAAGAGCTGCGCGCCCAGGTGATGCTCCAGCCGCTGCACCTGCAGCGTCAGCGACGGCTGCGAGATGCCGAGCTGCCGAGCAGCTCGGCTCATGGAGCCGGCGTCGGCCGTCTCGAGGAACGCGCGCAGGAGTACAGTGTCCATATCGATAGCTACCGCCTATTGCTCGTATAGGCAACTACTCATTGTTGTCTATGGCTCACATGACTAGTGTTCACCTTGGCGCCGTCGTTCCAGCGGGCGTCACATACCAAGGAGAGCGCCATGCACGATGAGTCGACGGAGTCCGGAGCGAAGTGTCCTGTGATGCACGCCACGACGCCGCCCGGAAAGAACGCGACGACGCCGCCCGGTCGCGCGCGTTCCAATCGTGACTGGTGGCCCAACCAGCTCAACCTCGGCATCCTCCATCAGAATGTGCCGGCCAGTAATCCACTCGGCGCGGATTTCGACTATGCGTCGGAATTTGCGACGCTCGATCTGGACGCCGTGATGGGAGATCTGTGCGAGCTGATGACACGCTCGGAATCCTGGTGGCCTGCCGATTACGGGCATTATGGTCCGCTCTTCATCCGGATGGCGTGGCACAGCGCCGGCACGTACCGCACCGCCGACGGACGCGGCGGCGCGTCGTCAGGGACGCAGCGCTTCGCGCCCCTCAACAGCTGGCCCGACAACGGGAATCTCGACAAGGCCCGCCGGCTCCTCTGGCCCATCAAGCAGAAGTACGGGCGAAAGCTGTCGTGGGCGGACCTGATGATTCTCGCCGGCAACGCTGCGATCGAATCGATGGGGCTCCCGACGTTCGGCTTTGGTGGCGGACGCGCTGATGTCTTCGAGCCCGAGCAGGACATTTACTGGGGCGTCGAGGAAGAGTGGATGGGCAATGCGCGCTACTCCGAGGAGCTCGTGCTCGAGGCGCCGCTGGCCGCCGTGCAGATGGGCCTCATCTACGTGAATCCCGAGGGCCCGAACGGGAACCCCGATCCACTTGGCTCGGCCAGAGACATTCGCGAGACATTCGCGCGCATGGCGATGAACGACGAGGAGACCGTCGCGCTCACGGCCGGCGGTCACACATTCGGCAAGGCGCATGGGGCGGGCGACGTCAAGCTCGTCGGCGCCGAGCCGGAAGGATCACCCATCGAATCGTTGGGTTTCGGGTGGAAGAACTCCCACGAGAGCGGCGTCGCCGGCCATACCACCACGAGCGGCCTCGAAGGTGCGTGGACGCCGACACCAACGCAGTGGGACAACAGCTACTTCGACACCCTCTTCGGGTTCGAGTGGGAGCTGACGAAGAGTCCCGCCGGCGCGCAGCAGTGGAAGCCCACGGATGCCTCCGCGGCGACCCTTGTCCCCGATGCGCACGACCCCACGCAGCGTCATGCACCGATGATGCTGACGGCGGACCTCGCGCTGCGCGAAGATCCGATCTACGAGAAGATCTCGCGTCGCTATCACGAGCATCCCGAGCAGCTCGCGGATGCGTTCGCGCGCGCCTGGTTCAAGCTCACGCATCGCGACATGGGGCCGCGCGTTCGATACATCGGGACGCTCGTGCCCGACGAGATCATGATCTGGCAGGACCCGATCCCGGCGGTGGACCACCCGCTGGTCGACGCCGGGGATATCGCTGCGTTGAAGCAGACCATTCTCGCGTCGGGACTGTCCATTTCGCAGCTCGTGAGCACGGCGTGGGCGTCGGCGTCCACCTTCCGTGGCTCCGACAAGCGCGGCGGGGCGAACGGTGCGCGCATCCGCCTCGCGCCGCAACGTTCCTGGGAGGTGAACCAGCCCGCGAAGCTCGCGCGCGCGCTCGAGATCTTCGAGAGAATCCAGAGCGACTTCAACACAGCGCATGCAACGGGCGGCACGCGCGTATCGCTGGCCGATCTCATCGTGCTCGGCGGATGCGCCGCGGTGGAAGCCGCCGCGAAGAAGGCCGGCGTCGACCTCGTGGTCCCGTTCACGCCGGGCCGCATGGATGCGTCCGCGGAGCAGACCGATGCCGCGTCGTTCGACGTGCTCGAGCCGCTGAGCGACGGCTTCCGGAATTATCAGCAGCGCGCATTCACGAAGTCGCCGGAAGAACTGCTGGTGGACCGCGCGCAGCTTCTCACCCTCTCGGCGCCGGAGATGACCGTCCTCGTCGGCGGCCTGCGTGTGTTGAACGCGAACCACGGGCAGTCGCGGCACGGCGTCTTCACCGATCG
>JBBQDT010000197.1:0-7678 GCA_038319955.1 Gemmatimonadales bacterium
GTCGTTGCCTACTTCAACGGCGCTCGTCGATCCCCATATGCGTCCGTCGGGGAGCTTCGCCCATCCCTCCACGGTGCGATACGGATTCGGCGCGTCATTCGTCGGTCTGGGTGTCGTCTGCGCGTGAGCCGCAGTTGCGAGCACCAGGGCGAACATGAGCTGGGAACGAACGGTCATTTGCGCACTGTGTCGATGGGTGTGGGCGTCTTGAGCGCGAGGCGCGCGTGTCGCAGCATCGCACTGTCGCCGCGCAGCGGCACACTGCCGCTGGGAAAGCCCGCGAGCTGCAGGACGTACGCCGTGACGTCGACGTACCGTGGCGCGGTGAGGCTTCCCGGGCTGTCCTGCGGCATCGTCGTCGCCACGAGATCGTGGAAGTCCGAGAGCCGCCGGTCGCGCCAGTTGGCGGCGAAGATGCTGCCCTGCCACTGAGACGACGCATGACATTTCGCACACGTCGTCGCGTACACCTCGGCGCCGGCGACTGCCTGTTGCGCCGTGAATTGTGGATCAGCGAACGTCTCGACGACTACGGATGCCGCCGCTGCCGGCGTCGCTCCAGCTGCCGGTCGCACGTACGCCGGCTTCGAGAGCGCCATGCGCGCGGCGTACGGGGTCTCGCCGTCATCGCCGCGGCGTTCGCTGCAAGCGCTGGCCAGCGTTGCAGCGGCCAATACGAATATCGTCGAGCGTGCCATCAGTGTTTGTCGTTCCGAGCGAAGTCGAGGAACCTGCTCTTCCGTCGTGTCGTTTCCCGGGCGCAGCCGAAGAACCTGCTCTTCCTGGTGTCACGCACCACAATATTACGCGCCGTCCGCGAATTGGCGATTCACGTCGTCGTTTGATTTGATCTCCGGCCTCGCTCATATTGGCTCGTCACCCACCGGAGCGGAATCACATGGCGTCAGTACCTCCTCGCCCACCGTCGGAGTCCGCTCACGCTCTACCGGACGCACACGAGATTCCCCGGCGAGATTTCCTCAAGGCGGCCAGCGCTGGCGCCGGCCTGCTGCTCCTCGGCGGATGTGCCACCGATGCGGCAGCCGCGGTCCCCGGGCTCCACGCGAAGCGTCGATTCCCTCGCGTGGGCGGCAACGCCGCCGACGTCGTCGTCATCGGCGCTGGTGTGTGGGGAGGATGGACCGCGCTCCACCTGCAACAGATGGGCGCCAGGGTCACGCTCGTGGACGCGTACGGGCCCGCCAACGCGCGCGCCACGTCGGGTGACGAGACGCGCGGCATCCGTTCGTCGTACGGCGATCGCGATGCCGGCGAGTTATGGGTGCAGTGGGCGCGCGAGGGCATGAAGCGCTGGAAGGCGTTCGACGCCGAATGGAGCGAGGACGTCCGCCAGAGCCTCTGGCACACCACGGGCGATCTCATCATGCGCGCCGAAGCGGAACCGTTCACGACGCGCACGAAGGAGTGGTGGGATAAGCACAACGTCCCGCACGAAGTCCTGACGGCCGACGAGGTGCGCTATCGCTGGCCGGTGATCGACGTCCATGACATCACCGTGGTCTTGAGTGAGCCCGATGCCGGCGTGATTCGCGCGCGACGTGCCGCGCAGACCGTGGTCGCCGCGTTCGAGGCGGGAGGTGGCAGGATCCAGATTGGGCGTGCTCGGCCGTCAAAAATCGTGAATGGCCAGTTGAAGGAAATCGCGCTCGATACCGGTCATACCGTCGGCGGCGATTCCTTCGTCTTCGCGCTGGGCCCATGGCTCGGGAAGATGTTCCCGGATGTGCTCAACAACCGCACGCGCACGCCGCTTGGCTATGTCTGCTATTTCGCGACGCCGATGAACGACGAGCGCTTCACGTTCCCCAACCTGCCGAGCTGGAATTTCCCGGGCGTTACCGGGTGGCCGGCGCTGCCGGCGGACAATCGCGGCTTTCGCGTCCGCGGCAGTGCGCGAGCCACGCCCGTTCCCGGCGCACCGCCACCGCCGCCGCGTCCCGCCACGCCCCCCGAGCAACTCGATCCTGATCTGAGCGACCGATGGGCCGACGCGAGCCGTCTCGAGGGTCCGCGGCGTGTGCTCGAACAGCGCTTTCCGCTGCTCAAGTCCGCACCGATCCTTCAAACGCACTCGTGCCACTACGAGTTGACGTCGAGTCAGGATTTCATCGTCGATCGCCATCCGCACATGGCGAACGTGTGGCTTGCTGGTGGTGGTAACGCGGAAGGCTTCAAGTTCGGTCCCGTCGTGGGCGAGTACATCGCGCAACGCGTCCTCGGCGACGAAGGCGATCCGGCGATCGCGACGCGATTCAGGATTCCGGCGAAGGAGTACGATCCCACTCCCCCACCCACTCTCGCTGCACCGGCTGTCGCTCCGATCGTGAAGGCGGCGAAGTAACTCCGCCGCGCATATTCGGTCATCACTTGTCGGCGCAGGTGACGGGTGGCTTGTAGTGGCACCGTTGCAGCATGATATGGCGTCGTGTCTACAACCATCGCTTCAGCAGCCCCACCTTCGCCTCTCGCACCGACGCCGAACCACTGATCTCATCTATTGCAGTTGCAATCAGTTGCGCGGTGAACATATGAAGTTGCCGCCGAGCTCAGGGTTTGGGCGACGAAGTTGCTATTGCCAATGATCAGCGTAGCCCTCGCTGCGCGAATTCGCCCCCCAATGGATCAGGAGAAAGTCATGAGACACACGCAGGCGACTCGTGTCCTCGCCGTCATCGCGTTCGTTGCAGCTTCGGCGATGCCCGCGCAGGCGCAGCTCGTCACCACCGGCCTCACCCCGCCGGCGAACACCGTCACAAACTTCGGCGCGAGCAACACGAATGTTGGCACTGGTTACACCGCCCAGGTAGGCACGCCGTTCGGCGATAACATCATGATGTCGTATGCGGGCGGATCGGGGCTCTACTTCGACTTTTGCGGATGGGGCCTTGGGAGCAACGGTTCATCGTGCGTCCAGTCGGTTGGAATCAACCAGGCAGGCCTGGTGCGGTTCCAGTTCAACAGCGCGCCGGTGTACGGCGTCGGCCTGTTGATGAACTACGCGCCCCTCACCTATGGCGACGTGTGGATTCGCGCGCTCGACGCATCGAACAACGTCCTGGCGGCCTACGAGCTGAATACGTCCGCGCCAATTCTCACCAACGCCTTCCAGTTCCGCGGTATCGAGTTCGCCACCGCGAGCATCTCGGCGTTCGAGATCGAAGGCATGGGTAATCCGTCGCCGATCTTCGAGAACATGCAGTATACCTCGACTGTCGCAACGCCGGAGCCCGCGTCGCTCGTGCTACTCGGCACGGGTCTGCTGGGAGTCTTTGGCGTCGCGCGCCGGCGCCGCAAGATCTGATCGAAGCCGTGTACAACGAAGCGGGCCTCGTGCACCACTGCACGGGGCCCGCACTCGTTCATCCCCAGCGCGTCAGCGCGGGTCTCGCTTCTCCGACGTCCTCAGGATCGTCCCCGGTTCTGGTGCGTTCGGCTTCACGCGAACGCTCTTTGCTGGAATGCCGACATACACGTGATACGGCCGCACGTCCTTGGTCGCCACGGCACTCGCGCCCACCATCCCCTGTTCACCGACGTGAACGCCCGCCAGCACGGTGGCGTGATACGTCACCCGCACGCCCTCGTCCAGCACCGTGAGCGCATTCGTCACATCACGCTGGTCCACGATGCTGTGCGTGTGGCTGTAGATATTGGCGAAGTCGCTGATCGACACATTGTTGGCGAGTCGTATCCCGCCGCGGTCGTCCAGCAACACGTGCCGATGGACGACGACGTTGTCACCGACGTCCATGTTGTAGCCGAATGAGAACTCGACGGACTGAAATGCCTTGAAGTTCTCGCCGCAGCACTTGAAGATCCGCTTCGCCAGCATGCGTCGCAGCCGGATACCGAGGCCGACGTTCTGCGCGCCAAGCACGGTGCGGTCAAACGAATACCAGAGCCAGAGCAGGGGCTTCACCGGCTGGAACAGTGCGTCCTCGCACTCGCCGTAGTATTCCGGCTCGAGCGTGATGTTGCGCGGGTCCAGTCCCGAGAGCGCCAGGCGCGTGCCCATGGGAAGCGTCTCGTCGGAGACCGCTGTCTCCCAGTTCGCAGCGTATTCCGGGAACGTCAGCTCGGCCAGCGTCTCTCGACAGAGCAGCGCGCGATCGGAGGCGACGTCCACCGACGTGCTCGACAACCGATCCTCGATGCGTTCCAGCCACGCTTCGGCGACGGTCGCGTTGCCCGTTGCCGACAGGGTTCGTAGTGGTAGAAATGGCATGCCGGAATCTATCGCGCCGCTCCCTGTGCGCGAGATCGAATGAGCACGCGCTCCTGCTCGATCGTCTTCAGTCTCGCGCTCCACGATTCGTTGCGGTCGCTGCCGAGTGACACGATCAACGGTTGGTTGACGTCGAGCGCGTCGTCGAAGAGATACAGCGCCGTCTGGGTCTCGCGCGGCTGGAGGCGCTGTTCACCGAATCCAGTGCTCAACGGAAGAATCTCCACCGGCCGATAATCGTGTCCCGCAACGGTCACCGTGAGCTCGAGTGGCGAGAAGCGTGCATCAGGCGCCAGCCCATAGAACGACACGTGCCACAGGCTGACGCGCTGAAGCCCATGCTGCGACGCGAGACGCGTGATGGCAGGCCGCTTGCTCTCGGCGAGCTCACGAAAGGCACGATACGAGTCGGGCGACAGCGTGCGGATGACACTCTCGTCCAGCGGCGTCAGCTTCACCAGAACGCCCGGCAGCTGGAGGGGAATGGCGATGGCATCCTGCCGCAGCGTCCCGAATCCGGCGGGTACGAGGGCCGTGCCGGTCGTGTCCGACGATGCAGCCGCAGGAGTCGACGGAGTGGGGCGGCCATTCGGCGGGGGTTGCTGCGCACACCCCGCCGACCCATGCAGCACGGCCACTCCCGCTATCATCGCCAGCCGCAGCGACACTCGCTTCACTGGGTTTCCTCCGGCGCTGGCTCGGTGAGCGGCACCTCGATCGTCTCGGGAACTTCCGCTGCCGCGACCGTACGCCACGACGGCATTCGCACGAGCGACACCACCGCCTCGGCAAGGTCGTCGCGGCCCTGGTTCGTCTCCGCGCTGAACGGGATCATCTGCTCGTCTTCGAGTCGCAGTGCCACCGCGATCTCGTGCACGCGCTTGAGCACCTCCCGCGGCTTCAATTTGTCGATCTTCGTCAACGCGACGATCGTCGGCACTTCGATCTCGGCCAGAAAGTCGAACATCTGGATGTCCTCCTCCGACGGATGATGCCGGATGTCCAGCAACTGTACGACGCCGCGAAGTGCCGCGGATGCGCGCAGATATCCCTCGATGAGCGGAAGCCACTCCTCCTTGCGCGACTTGGCGATGCGGGCGTATCCGTACCCCGGCAGGTCGGCAAGAACGAACTCGCCGTTCACCTTGAAGAAGTTGATCTCGCGCGTGCGGCCTGGCGTCTTGCTGACGCGCGCGAATGCCTTGCGACGCACCAGCCGGTTGAGCAGCGACGACTTGCCGACGTTCGACCGGCCCGCGAATGCGACCTCGGGCAGATCGTTCGTCGGGCGCCATCCGTCCGCGGTCGCCATTGGTCCGATGAACTCCAGCGACTTGATGACGAGCGGATCTTTCGTCGTGCTCAATGCGCCACCAGCGTCGGGGTTTCCTCGTCCTCGCGCGGCATCACCTTGCGCGCCAGTGCCACCGCGAGCACTTCGTCCATCGATCGCACGGGATGGAACTGGATGCCCGCTCGCACCTCGGGCGGCAACTCGTCCAGGTCGCGCGCATTCTCGTGCGGCAGGATCACGTGCAAGATGCGATTGCGCAGCGCCGCGACGGTCTTCTCCTTGAGACCACCGATGCCGAGTACTCGCCCGCGCAGCGTGATCTCACCCGTCATCGCGACGTCGCCACGAAGCGGAATGCCAGTCAGTGCGCTCACGATCGCACACGCGATCGCGATTCCTGCACTCGGCCCATCCTTCGGCGTCGCGCCTGCGGGGATGTGGACGTGCAGGTCCCGCGTACGCAGGAACTCGCGCTCGAGACCCAGCGCGCTCGCCCGCGCACGTGCGTAGCTCAGCGCCGCGCTCGCCGATTCCTTCATCACGTCGCCCAGCGTACCCGTGAGCTGAAGCCGTCCACGCCCGGGCACCACGCTCACCTCGATCTCCAGCACGTCGCCGCCCACGCTCGTGTACGCGAGCCCCGTCGCGACCCCCACCTTGTCCTCGAGCGCGTTTGCCTCTGGATCGAATGGCGGTACGCCAAGGATGGCCTGGAGCATCGCGCGCGTGATCGTCACCGTGTCCGGCTGCGACGCTGGTGTCGCATCCGCGAGTGTGGTCCGTCGCTCCGCACGCCCGCGCGCGACCTTGCGTGCGAGACGCGCGAGCCTGCGCTCGAGATCGCGCACACCTGCCTCGCGCGTGTACCCGTGCACGATCGCCGGCACCACGTCGGCCTCGAGCGTCACCGTCGCCGGATCGATGCCGTGCAGCCGCAGCTGCCTCGGCGCGAGGAATTGTCGCGCGATGGCGTACTTCTCCTGGTCCAGATATCCCCCCAAGCGGATGATTTCCATGCGGTCGCGCAGCGGCTCGGGAATCGTTGCCAGCGAATTGGCCGTCGTGATGAACAGCACCTGCGACAGGTCGTAGTCCGCCTCGAGGTAGTGGTCGTTGAAGGCCTGGTTCTGCTCGGGATCGAGCACCTCGAGCAACGCCGCCGAGGGATCGCCGCGGTAATCGTTGCCGAGCTTGTCGATCTCGTCGAGGAGGATCACCGGGTTCACCGTCTCCGCGCGACGCATCGCCTGGATGACGCGACCCGGCATGGCACCGATGTACGTGCGGCGATGACCGCGAATCTCCGCCTCGTCGCGCACGCCGCCGAGCGACATGCGGACGAACTTGCGCCCGAGTGCGCGCGCGATCGAGCGGCCGAGCGACGTCTTGCCCACACCCGGCGGACCGACGAGGCAGATGATCGGCCCGTCCAGCCGCTCGACGAGCGCGAGCACCCCGATGTAGTCGAGTACGCGCTCTTTCACGTCGTCGAGGCCGTAGTGATCCTCGTCGAGCACTTGCCGCGCATGCGCGACGTCGAGGACGTCGTCGGTGCGCTCCTTCCACGGCAGCGCGACGATCCAGTCGAGATAGGTGCGCGCCACGCCGGATTCGGGCGACATGGTCGACAGCCGCCGAAGCCGCCGCAATTCACGCCGCGCACGCGCGAGTACGGGCTCCGGCAATCCCTTCGTCTCCAGCGCTGTGGCGAGTTCGTCGGTGTCGTCGCCATCCTCGCCGCCGAGCTCGCGATGAATCGCCTTGAGCTGCTCCTGGAGATAGAACTCACGCTGATTCTGGAATAGCGAGCCGCGCACGTCGTCGTCGATCTTTCTCTCGAGCTTGAGCAGGTCGATCTCGCTCGTGAGCGTCTCGCCGAGGGTCCGGAGCAGGGCGGCGAAGTCCACGGACTCGATCAGTCCCTGACGACGGTCGAGACGCGTCCCGAGATGCGCCGCGATGCCGAACGTCTGTCGCGACGGTGAATCGGAGCTCTGAATCAGCGAGACGAGCTCGGAGGGCAGTCGACGATGCACGGCGACATACTCCTCGAACAACGTGATGGCGCGGCGGAGATGCGCTTCGGCGTCGTCATCGGCACCCAGCGCGAGCGGCGACATGGGAGCTACCACCGCACG
>JBBQDT010000198.1:0-7607 GCA_038319955.1 Gemmatimonadales bacterium
TTCGACGAGCTCGTGCAGCAGGACGCGCTTGTAGATGAGATCGATCTTCCCGTGCGGGCCGGTGAGCACGCCGTTGGTGTAGGAGACCTCACTGGGGTCGATGATGGAGCACGAGATCCCCTGCCGTTCGAAGTAGTCCTGGAACAGCAGGAACTCGCTCTGGGTCGGTACGTCGGACCAGTCGACAATGGCGATGTTCGGGCGGTTGCGAGTTCCCGACCACTGTTCGTACGCATCGAGCAGGGCGTGCAGCACGTTGTGTCGTGCGGGAAGCGGGCGGACATCCCAGCTACGCAGGAACTCGCGCATGATGGGCATGCCATAGAACACTTCGGTGAGCACATCGTTGTAGCCGCCGCCCGCAGGGGTCTCGGCGTTGTACTCGGTGAACTTCATGCCCCCCTCGCCGGCGACGAAGAACGCGTCGAGCCGTGAGACGGGACTCGCGTCGCGCAAGCCCGTCTCGACGTGCACGAGTTGATGCTCCCAGTCCATCAGGCGAAACTGCGCGAGCAGCTTGGGGTCCGCGAGCGCGGCCTGGTGCGCGGTGCGGAAGGCGCGGAGCACCACGGCGCCTCGCTTCTGGAGAAACCGATACTGCGTCGGCGAGAGAAAGCGCGGACGCAGCACCGTGCAGAGGGCCCGGTCTCCGAAGAACAGGCCACGCTGCCGCAACTGCTCGTCGAGCTGTCGCTGGGTCTCACCACCAAGGTCGTCGGTGAGCAGCGAGTGATATTGGTCGACGCCGTCGCGCAGCATCAGGCGCTCCGCGCAGAGGTCATCATGCGGCGCCTTCGCGTCGACCGAGCAGGAACTCACCGCTGGCGGGACTGGCTGCGGCCTTGTTCTCCTTCGCCAGCCGAATGACGAGATCGGCCATTCCCTTGAGCACCCACTCGAAGTAGTGCGGCGTGAGCGAGTTGATGTCCATGTCCGGCGCGGGGTTCATGAAGTCGATGGCGTACGGAATGCCGTCGCGGACCGCGAACTCGAGCGAGCACATGTCGTAGCCGAGGGCACGCATGAGCGTGAGACTGTCCTTCTTGATGCGCGCCTCGAGCTCTGGAGAGACGTGATCCTCCTCCGGCACGTAGCAGCGGTTCTTCGGATCGTACTTCATGACGAGCACTTCACGCTGGCCCAGCGACATGCAGCGGACGAACTGCTCCCACTCGATGAACTCCTGCACGATCATCGTGAGGAGGCCGGACGTGTTGTAGTGCTCGATCAGCTCGTCCTTCGAGCGGCAGACGTACACCTCCTTCCACCCACCGCCGTGCGCATCCTTCAGGATGCACGGCATGCCGATGTGCGCGATGATCGCGTCCCAGTCGAACGGGTACTTGAGGTTGCGCAGGCTCTCGTCGTGCTTGATGCCGGCGACGTAGTCCTTGTTGGGGAGCGCGATGGTCTTGGGGGACGCGACTCCCAGCTTGGTCGCCAGTGATGCGTCGAACAGCTTGTCGTCGGACGACCACATGAACGGATTGTTGACGACCGTGGCGCCCTCGAGCACGGCGTGCTTGAGGTAGGTGCGGTAATAGCCGATCTCGTGCGAGATGCGGTCAACGATCACGGCATACGGCACAGGCTCGTCCATGCTGGTTCCGCCGAGCGTGACGTACTCGACCTCGACGCCCTGATCGCGGCGCCGTACTTCCTCGATGAGCGCCGGCGGGAACGACCACTCACGTCCGACGAGAAGACCGACTTTTAACATTGGCGTTATAGGAGAGTGTTAATGAGAGGGGCAGCGGGCAGCGGGCAGCGGGTCAGCGGGTCAGCGGGTCAGCGGGTCAGCGGGTCAGCGGGTCAGCGGGTCAGCGGGTCAGCGGGTCAGCGGGTCAGCGGGTCAGCGGGTCAGCGGGTCAGCGGGTCAGCGAGTCCACTCCGAATCTTCTTTGCGGTACCTCTGATCCTCTGATCCTCTGATCCTCTGATCCTCTGATCCTCTGATCCTCTGATCCTCTACTCCTCTACTCCTCTGATCCTCTACTCCTCTGATCCTCTGATCCTCTGATCCTCTGATCCTCTGATCCTCTGATCCTCTGATCCTCTGATCCTCTACCGCTCTGATCCTCTACTCCTCTGATCCTCTACCGCTCTGATCCTCTACTCCTCTGATCCTTGACCCTCTGACCCTCTGACCCTCTGACCCTCTGACCCTCTGACCCTCTGACCCTCTGACCCTCTGACCCTCTGACCCTCTGACCCTCTGACCCTCTGTTCCGCTGACCTGTGTTAGTCAGATCCGCCAATGTACGTCCGAATCATCTGCCGCCAGTATGGCCAGTCGTGCGCCCAACCGTCCCAGATGCGGAGCGCATGCCAGAGATTCTTCGACCACAGGAGGCCGGAGAAGTACTCACTGTTGCCGCGCAGCGAATCGTCGCGGCCGATGGCCAGGATGATGTCGAGGCGGTGCATCGCCGCAAGACGGTCGGCGTCCTGTTCCCCGAGGATGAACTCCGCCGGATTGAACGGATAGATGTGCTCGTCCGTGTACCCGCCCGTCACCTCGCGGACGTCATAGATTCCGCTCAGGCCGATCGCGCGGCCGACGAGGTGCGGATAGCGCAGCGCGAACGTCAACGCGTGGTAGGCGCCGAAGCTGGCGCCCGTCGTCATCAGGAAGGGATTCGGATTCCCTTGCGTCAACGGCACTACCTCGTCGCGCAGGTAGGCATCGTACCGCGCATGGTAGAACGCGCGATCGGCGGGATGCTTCCACTTGGCATACCAGCTCTCGGAATCGACGCTGTCCACGCAGTAGAGCTGCAGCCATCCATTCTCGAGGTGCTCGGCCAGGGCGGTGATCATCCCCTGGTCTTCCCACTCGAAGAACTTGCCCATGGAGCTCGGGAAGACGAGCACTCGCGCGCCGGCGTGGCCGAAGACCAGGAGATCCATGTCGCGCTCGAGGCGCGGGCTGTACCAGCGAACGTGCTCACGATGCATTGGGCGCGGTTCTGTTGTGAGGGAAGAGGAATTTCAGCACGCGCTCCACCCGCATGCCCCAGCTCTGTTCATTGTGCTCGCCGCCCTGCTCTTCGAGGTACGCCAGATCGTCGCCAATAATCCATCCCTTCGCAACCAGCGCGTCGCGCAATGCGCGGGCGTTCACGAGCGTGTCGGTGCCCTCGGCCGTGCCGGCGTCGAGCCAGATGCGCTGGGGCAGCTTGGCAGCGAGCGCGTCGACGTCGTGCAGCAGGACGCGGTCATCCCACCACACCGACGGCGACATTACGGCCAGCCGTCCGAACGCGGTAGGGTAGCGCAGCCCGAGCCACATCGTCAGGAGGCCGCCGAGCGAGGAGCCGCCCAGCGCTGTGTTCGCTGCGCTGGGAAGGGTCTTGTACGTGAGGTCGATGAATGGCTTCAACTCCTCGACGAGCATCTTTCCGTAGTCGTCCGCATGACCGCCGCGGCCGATCTCGGCATTCGGCGTCGGCGTGTACTCGTCGACGCGGTGCTCGCCCGTGTTGTAGATGGCCACGACGATGAGCGGCTCGATCTCGCCCGCAGCAATGAGCGACTCGGCGAATTCGTCGACGTGCCATTCCTCGCCGAACGACGTCGCACGATCGAACATGTTCTGGCCGTCGTGCAGGTAGAGCACAGGATAGCGCTCCGCCGACTCGGGATCGTAGTGCGGCGGCAGGTAGACCATGACCGTACGGTCGTGCTCGAGGAAGCGCGAGTGAAAGGCCTCGTGCGTCCGCACGTCGCCGGTGAGCGTGTGCTCGACGTCCGCAACGGCTTCGAGTGCGGGTGCGACGGCGGCGACGGACGATGGCAAAGCGTCGGACATTGAAGTGCGGCAATCGTGCAAGGTGGAGACCAGTCAGGCGGACCGAATCTTAACGTATCGTCGGGCTGGGACCGTTCCCCGCATCGGCCGTCCAGAAGCCGCGTGGGTGCCTTGCCATCCCGGGCTGGAACAGCGACTGCAGCGCCGCGACGTCACGGACGAGATCACCGCTCGCGCGCAGTGGCGCGCCGATGCCGATCTTCTTCCGGCTCCAGTCGAACGACACGGGTACGATGGGGATGTCCGCCGCCTCCGCGATGCGATAGAAGCCGGTGCGCCATTGCGCCACCGCCTTTCGCGTGCCCTCTGGCGCGATGGCCAGCAGGAACTGCGGCTCGTCGCGAATCGTCGCCGCCATTGCGTTGACCATCCCTTCCCGTGCATCTCGCCGAACCGGCCGTCCACCGATGGCCCGCATGAACGCGCCCATCGGTCCGCGAAACAACGTCTCCTTGCCGAACCAGTGGACGTCGAGGCCAAGGGCGAGCTTTGCCGCGAGTCCGACGAGGAAGTCCCAGTTCGACGTGTGCGGCGCGATGATCAGGACGAACTTGGGAATCGGCGGCAAGACACCGGCGAAGGTCCAGCCGGATGCACGCATCGCGAATCGACCCACAGCGCGTAGCCACGCCCCGCGGGTCGTCGGATAGCCTGATGCCGGCGGCCCGAGCCCGTGCCGGTCTCGCAATCGGAACGACACTACGCGCCCGGCTGCTCGTCAGCGAGAACGCGCTCGATGCGGTGGTCGGGCAACTCAGGCGGCGCCGATGCCGTAGCGGCTCGCGCACGATGATGAATGACAATGGCCATCACGCCGTTGCCGACCGCTTCGAGACGCCGCTTACCCATCATTCCGCGGCCATGCACTCGATTTCCACCCGCGCATCGAGCGCGAGGCCGCTGGCACCCATGGCCGAGCGTGCGGGACGGCGCGAAGCATCGAAGAAGGTGACGTAGATCTCGTTCATCGTCCCCCACTCCTTCATGTCGGCCATGAAGACTGTGCACTTGACGACACGATCGAGCGAGGAGCCGGAGCGCACCAGTACCGCACGGATGTTCTCCAGCGTCTGTCGCGTTTCGGCGCGGATGCCGCCGGAAACCACGCGACCCGTGCTGTCCGTGCCGACCTGTCCGGAGAGGATGAGAAAACCGTTCGCGCGCACGGCAGGCGAAAAGGGTCGCACCGGGCCCGACGCGGCGGCGAGAAACTCGGGGGCGTGATGTGTTGGCGCGCAGGCGGCGGAGAACAGCGCGAGCAGTGCAATCAGGGGACGACGCATGGTGGGCCCTTTCGAATCGAGTGATGTGGAGGGGGAGAGGAGTGCGGACAAATATGTCGACTCGCTGTCCCGTTCGTCTTGATGGCGGCACCGGGATTGCCTTGTGGGTGCCCATCCTGGAGGAGGAACTCATGTCGAAGACAATGCGCCGCCTGGCACGTACGTCCGCCGCGGCTGTCACGATCGTTGCGCTTGGCGCCTGCTCGCAGGCGGGAGCACTCGGCAATGTCCTGGGCGGCGTGCTCGGAGGCGGCGGAGCCGGGGGCGGCGGAGCCAGCCAGGTGAGTGGCACGATCCAGAACGTCGATACGCGCAATCAGCAGATCAACCTGCGTCAGTCGAACGGCCAGAATCTGTCCCTCGTCTTCGACAACCAGACGAAAGTGGTCTTCCAGAACCAGAACTACAACGTGACGTCGCTGGAGTATGGCGATCAGGTGACCGCGCGCGTGCAGAGCGCGCAGAACGGCGCATACTACACGGACCTCGTGCAGGTGGATCAGCCGGTGCAAGGGTCCAGCACCGGCACGAGCAACACCCAACTGCAGAATCTCCAGGGCACGGTGCGACGCATCGACTCGCAGAATGGCCTGTTCGAGATCACGACGGGCAACACGGTGCTCACGGTGTCGATGCCGTACAATCCCGCCCGCGCTGATCAGCAGCGGTTCCAGAACCTGCGCGTGGGTGACGTGGCGCGATTCACGGGCGTGTACCTCAACAACTCCCGCGTGGAGCTGCGACAGTTCTATTGATCGTCCCTGTCGTCATCGACTGGGAGGAGATCGTGCTCCGGTGCTGCGGACGATCTACTTCTGCAAACGGGCCGTTACGGCGACGGCGGTGACATGACAGCTGCCCTTGGTCACCTGCACCCCCGGCTTGGACCACGTTCGATAGCCGCTCTGAACGACTGAGAGGTCATAGGTACCGGCACGCTCGAAGACGAGCGAATAGGGACCATTGCCGAGCGGCGTGTCGGTCGACGTGTCCGCAAAGACGCCTTCGCGCGCGATGATCCGCGACCCGAGCCCGACGAGTGCGTTGGAGACCGAGTCGCGTACGTCCACCGTGATGCCGGCCCGCGCCTCCTTGGTGCACACACTGCCGTCGGCGATGTCACTCGCGCTGCAACCCACGGCCATCGCTCCGCCGGTGAGGAGCACGAAATGCAGTCTGGAGAGTATCATCTTCATTCGCGTTTGGGTTGCGTGCATCGGAATCAGTACACCCAGAGGTGTCTCAATGTCCAATTCACGAATCGCTCTGTTCGTCGTCGCCGCTGCGCTCGCCTCCGCCTGCAGCGACAGTGGAACGACGCCCATCGGTGCGCCTTCGTCGCTCCGGGTCATCAACGCGAGCGGAGTGCTCTTCGACGTGCTGATCGATGGCACCGTTGCAGGTTCCACGCTCGGAATCGCGAATGTGTCGGCGGTCACACCGATCACGGCGGGGTCGCACGTCGTCGGTGTGCGCACATCCAGCGGCGCGGTGACCAGCCTCACGGTGCAGGCAGTCACAAATCAGACAACCACGACCGTGGTCTCGCCCGGAGTGACGGGGCTGGCCGTAAGCGTGCTGGCAGATACGGGAAGCGTGGTCCCGGTGGGCAAGAGCAAGCTTCGCGTGGCGCATCTCGCGGCGGGTGCTCCGACGATCGAGCTGTGGCGCACGCAGCCCGACTTCCAGACGCCGGTCCACATCATGACGCCGTTTCCGTACGGCGCGACGTCGCCGTACCTGCAGAGCGATCCCGGTGCATGGGAGGTGTTTGCGACGGCACCGGGTGGCGGTGCAAGGCTGGCGACGACAGGCGCGGTCACTGTGCCGAGCGGCGAGCGGCGCACCGTCGTGCTGCTCGACAGCCTCGGCGTGCTGAAGTTCCGTGTGATCGCCGAATAGCGACGCGGCCGTCGCGGATCGGGGCGACCATCCATTGGCCCATCGCAGCGCTGCCGTTCGCGTTCGACACCCGAACCCCAACGAACAGTAGGAACTCTTCACACCTCTCGAACACCGTCCTGCTAACGCGGCAGCTTTTCGTTCGTCGGATTCTTGTTGTACGCGGCTGACGCGCCTTTGGGGATACTGAGGGAAACCCACGAACCCTCGACCGTCGTTCGTGCGAGCAGCACGATCTGCCCGACGTGATACGCGACATGTGCGATCGAACGACACAGTGCCGCATGCACCGTGAGTGGTTGCTGTCGAATCGTCACTACGCGAGACAGGTCGGCGTCGGAGAGCGCCGAGATTTCGCGCTCGAGCACGTCCCATCCAGCGCGCCAGGACGCATCGACCTCCGCGCGCGCGCAGGTGCGCGATGCAAACTCCTCGTCGCGCTCGCGCCACGACTTCTCGCCGTCCTCGGTCAGGAAGTTCGTGAAGCGTGACCGCAGATTTCCGCTGATGTGCGCGACGATCATCGCCACTGAGTTGCAGTCGTGTGGTGGCACGACATTCAGCGCATCGTCGGGCATCTGCGCCATCGCCTTCTCGGCGAGCGCCCGATA
>JBBQDT010000199.1:0-7513 GCA_038319955.1 Gemmatimonadales bacterium
CGTCAACTTCTTCGATACCGCCGACGTCTACGGCGATGGGCACTCGGAGAAGCTGATCGGGCAGCTCCGGGGTGAGCGCCGCGAGGAGATCATCGTCGCTACCAAGGCTGGCCGACGCCTGAACCCGCACGTGGCAGCGGGCTACAACCGCGAGAACATCACCGCGTTCGTCGAGAGGAGCCTGAAGAACCTCGGCGCCGATGCGATCGACCTGCTGCAACTGCACTGTCCGCCCCGCGAGGTGTATGCGAGCGACGAGGTGTTCGGCGTGCTCGACGACCTCGTACGTGACGGCAAGGTTCGCCACTACGGCGTGAGCGTCGAGCGGGTGGATGAGGCGATGCGCGCCATCGAGCGCGACGGCGTGCAGTCGGTGCAGATCGTTTTCAACATGTTTCGCTTCAAGCCGGCCGATGCATTCTTCGCGGCCGCGGCGGCACGCAGGGTGGGGATTCTCGCGCGACTGCCATTGGCGAGTGGACTGTTGAGCGGAAAGCTTCGTGCGGATTCGGTCTTTCCGCCGGAAGATCATCGCCGCTTCAACCGTCGCGGCGAGGCGTTCGACAAGGGCGAGACGTTCAGCGGCGTCGACTATCACGCGGGCCTCGGCGCCGTCGAGGAGCTTCGCCGACTCGTGCCCGACGGCGCGTCGATGGCGCAGCTCGCGTTGCGCTGGATCCTCATGTTCCCCGAGGTCACCGCAGCGATTCCCGGCGCCAAGCACGATGCGCAGGTGGAGGAAAACATTCGCGCGTCGGAGCTGTCGCCACTATCGCACGAGGTCATGGCGCAGGTGCGCTCTATCTACGACGCCAATTTTCGCGAGACGACGCATGCGCAGTGGTAGCACGCTTCCTCCCCTCCAGGTGGAACCGTTTGGCGTGATGCCGGACGGACGTCTCGTCGAGCTGTACACGCTCGTCAATGCCGCGGGGATGGAAGTGTGCTTCCTCTCGCTCGGCGGGATCATCGTCAGCGTGAAGGTGCCGGACCGTCACGGTGTGCTCCTCGACGTCACGCCCGGATACGATACGCTCGACGACTACCTCGCCGACCGCGAATACTTCGGCGCGCTCATCGGCCGCTATGCCAATCGCATTGCCGCCGCGAGATTCACGATCGACGATGCGTCGTACACGCTCTCGCCGAATGACGGGCCCAACCTGCTGCATGGCGGCGCATACGGCTTTCATCGCGCCCTCTGGTCCGTCGCGCCGTTCACCCACGATGGCTCGGTAGGCGCCGTGCTCGCGCATACGAGTCCGGCTGGTGAAGATGGCTTTCCCGGAACGCTGGATGTGCGGGTGACGTACACGCTCACGAACGAGAACGAGCTGTGCTTCGACTACGCGGTGACGACCGATGCAGCGACACCCGTGAACGTCACGCAGCACCTCTACTTCAACCTCGCCGGCCATGCCGCCGGTGACATCTTCGATCATCAGCTGACGCTCGTCGCCTCGCACTACCTGCCGGTGGACGACGACATCATCCCGACCGGCGACATGCGTCCTGTCGACGGCACGCCGTTCGACTTCCGCCAGCCACGCACGATCGGCGCAGGGATGCGCGCGCCAGATGGCCAGCTCCCCATCGACGGCTACGATCACACGTTCGTTCTCGACGACAGTGCGGATGGCGCGTCGCGCGTCGTGGCGCGGCTGTACGAGCCCGCCTCGGGGCGGCAACTGGAGATCGAGACCACGGAGCCCGGGCTGCAGTTCTACTCGGGCGGTCAGTTGGGGCGCGGCAGGAGCGGCAAGAACGGGCAGCCGTATATCCGTCACGGCGCGCTGGCGCTGGAGACGCAGCATTTCCCCAACTCGCCGAACGAGCCAGGCTTTCCGTCGACGATTCTACGGCCGGGCGGGCAGTATTCGTCGCGGACCGTGTATCGATTTGGGGCGAACTGACGAAAAGACGGGACGACGGGAAGACGGGAAGACGGGAAGACGGGACGACGGGACAACGGGAAAGACCCAACGACGCACGCAGCGCTGCCACTGCGTCTTGCTGCGTGCGTCGTTGGTGCCTTTCGTCTCCGCTGATCGCCGACCGCCAGCCCTGCGCTGAGAAGCCGCGCCGATCGTCAGGCCGGCCGCTTCGCCGAATGCCGCGGCGGACGAGAAGCGCGGACCGACATACCGCGTGTTGATCTTCCGCATTGCGGTGTGGTGGGCGGAACGCGCACTCGAATGCAAGGGGGAGCGCGAGTTTGTTCGCAACGCTACCATTCGAGGGTCAGGGGCGCCAGGCGCGCCAAACCACCTGCGCAGTACACCCGATGGCAGTTGTAAACCAGTGAGCCTGAACACATACTCAGGCATCCGTTCGTCGACTCACCCAGGACCAGTACCGCCGTGCCCGAGTTAGCCTTTCGCGATGGCATCATGGATCGAATCCGCATGCGCGAGCAGCGGTTCGACGAGCGTGCCTATCTGTTCGTGCTCGGCGCCCTCGAGTTCTGCCAGCAGCGGCTCCCCGAGCGACGGCACATCAGCGGAAGAGAGCTGGCCCAGGCCTGCCGGGACCTCGCGCTCGAGCGGTTCGGCGTCATGGCGGGCCTCGTGCTCCAGCACTGGGGGGTGCGCAGCACCTCCGACATCGGCGACATCGTCTTCACGCTGGTCGACCTCGAGCTCCTCATGAGCCAGCCGACGGATACCCGCGTCGAGTTTGCCGACGTCTTCGACTTCAGTCAGGCGTTCGAGCGCGACTACCCCTGGTGCGCGCAGTTCGTCTGAACCTCCGCTTCGTGTGATTGCGGCATGGACATCCCCGCACAGCTTCCGCCCTGCCGCAAATGCGGTGACGGCGTCCTCCTCCCGCTGAGCGACTACGGCCGCGACGGCGCTTCCATCACCTTCAAGGCGTGGGCGTGTTCCAACGCGGCCTGTGGCTTCAACGTCCGCATCGACAACGGTGAGCTGAGCTACGGACGCGCGGTGGGCGCATCCACCAAATAGCGCGATACCCATGACGCCGCCCGTCGTCGTCACGAGCGCGGCACAGGCCGCCGCCGCCGACGCAGCAGCCATTGCCGCCGGAACTCCCTCGCGTGCGCTCATGCAGCGCGCCGGCGCCGCCGCGGCAGCCGAGCTCACGACGCGATTCCCGGACGAGATTGCGCGCGGCGTCGTCGTCGTCACGGGCCCTGGCAACAACGGTGGCGACGGATGGGTCATCGCGCGCGCACTCCACGCCGTCGGTGTTCCGGTGCGCGTCATCGAGGCCGTCGCTGCGCGCACCGATGACGCAGTGTTCGAGCGTTCACTCGCCATCGCTGACGGTGTGACGGTCGACTCCGATCTCGACGCACTGCCTCACGCACCTGAACAATTCTTCATCGACGCGATACTCGGCACTGGCCTCACCGCCGACACGCCGCTGCGCGACAACGTCGCGAAGGCCGTGGCTACCCTGATCGATCGACAGCGGCACGGTGCCCTCATCGCCGCGGTCGACGTCCCAACGGGATTGGACGCCACCATCGGCGTGAGTGTCGGCTCGCCGCACTGTGCGGCGACGATCACCTTCGGCACGATGAAGCAGGGACTCACCGTGGCGCGTGCGCTCTGTGGCGACATCATACTCGTCGACATCGGGCTCGGTGTGCACGCGGAGCGTGCAAGCAAGGCGCGGCTCGCCACTGCGCAGTGGTTTCGCGACACATTGCCATCCATCGCTGCCGACGCGCACAAGGGCACGCGCAGGAAGGTCGCGATCATCGGCGGCGCGTCGGGCATGGCCGGCGCTGCGATTCTCGCCGCGCGCGCCGCGCTCAAGAGCGGAGCAGGGATGGTGAAGTGTGCCGTCGCGCCCGAGTCGCTGCTCGCGCTCCAGGAAGCGGAGCCCGCGGCACTCTCCACCGCGTGGCCGGTGGACGACGACTCCTTCGCACAGCACATCGCCAACTGGGCCGACGCCATTCTCATCGGCCCCGGGCTCGGCCGCGAGCACGCGCGAGAAATCGTCGAGCGTGCATTGCGCGTGTTCGATGGCCCTGTCGTCCTCGACGCCGATGCACTGAACGCCTTCGCCGGCGACGTCGATGCGCTCGCGAAGCTCATCGGAGCACGCGAGGCGCTGCTCACACCACACCCCGCCGAGTTCGGGCGACTCGTGGACCGCGCGGTGGATGACGTCCTCGCCGAGCGCTTCGACGCACCGCTTGCACTTGCATCACAGATCGGCGCGTCGGTGCTGTTCAAGGGCGTGCCGACCATCGTCGCTGCGCCGGATGGCTCCTCGATCGTCGTCGCCGAGGGCACGCCGATCCTCGCGACCGGCGGCGCCGGCGATGTGCTCGGCGGCATCGCGGTTACGCTGCTCGCCCAACTTGTCGTCCCGAGCGATATCTCTGTCGTCCCGAGCGGAGCGAGGGACCTGCTCTTCCGCTCTGGCATCGCGCAAACCGCAGGCGCACTCGCTGCGTTCGCGCACGGCCGCGCCGCGTCGAGCGTGAGTGCGCGACAGGTGCGCGGCTACACGCTCGACGACGTGCTCGCCGCGCTGCCCGATGTGTGGTCGCTCGGTCCGCCGCGCGCGCGCGCGCCCGTGCTCGCCGAACTGCCCGCCGTCGGCGAATCGACGTGAACGTCCGGCCGCACCTCGGCATGGGCGACGGCGCCGAGTTCGACGCGATTCGTCGGCTGCTGTCAGTCTGGGGATCGAACGCAGCGGCCATCGGCGACGACGCCGCCATCGTCGACATCCCAGCCGGCGAGCGACTCGTGGTCAGCACCGATGCGTCCGTGCAGAACGTCCACTTTCGTCGCGAGTGGTTGACCGCGGAGGAGATCGGCGGGCGCGCGGCGGCGGCGGCGCTGAGTGATCTCGCCGCGATGGCGGCGACACCGCGCGGATTGTTGCTCTCACTCGCCGTGCCAGATGACTGGCGCGCCGAGCTCGAGTCCCTCGCGCGTGGGGTCGGCAACGTGGCCGCCGCGGCCCGTTGTTCCATTGTCGGTGGCAACATCACGCGCGCCACTGAGCTCTCGCTCACCATCACCGTGCTCGGCAGCGCCGTGCGTCCGCTCGAGCGAGTGGGAGCCGTGGTCGGTGATGACGTTTACGTCACCGGTCGCCTCGGTGGACCAGGCGCTGCACTGCGCAGCTTTCTCGCGGGCGAAGCACCCGCACCGGCGAATCGTGCGCGCTTCGCGTCGCCGACGCCGCGTATTCTGGAAGCACTCTGGCTCGCCGAGCATGGCGCACACGCCGCGATCGACATCTCCGATGGACTCCTCGGCGACGCGGCGCATCTCGCGCGCGCGTCGGGAGTATCGATCGTGTTCGACGAGAGCGCGATCCCGTGTGTGCCCGGCGTGTCCGTGACCGAGGCACATGTCAGCGGCGAAGAGTATGAGCTCCTTGTTGCGATGCCGAGCGCTGTAAGAGTCGATCGCGGGAACTTCGAGGCGCTGTTCGGATTGTCGATTACGCGCATCGGAACAGTCGTCGCAGCGGCGGAATCTGCGGTGAGCCTACGGGGCGGTGTCGTTCCTGCGTCGGGTGGGCACGATCACCTGAACTGAAGGGCTCGCTCGACTGTTCTCGAGCGTGCAGGCACAACTTCTTCGCGCAGGGTAAATCGTGTTGACCCTGCACCAGTCCTCGATCAGGTTCATTGGCATGTTCCGCACGGCCCTGGCAGCTGCCACACTCTGGGTGATGACGCACCTCCTCGGCGGCATCGCGATCCTCGCGCACGTCTTGAGGATCGACGCGGGCAGGAATCGTGTGCAGCAGTGGTGCATGCGGACGTGGGCCAGGTCGCTCATGTGGGCTGGTGGAGTGAAGGTCGTCGTGCATGGCGCCGAGCACATCGACGCCGAGCGTGGCACTGTCTACGCTAGCAACCATCTCAGCTGGTTCGACATCTTCGCTGTCGCGTCCGAGTTGCCACGCTACACTTTTGTCGCCAAGGCGGAGCTCAGGAAGATCTGGATGTTCGGCTGGGGCGCCGAGGGTGCAGGGGTCGTCTTCATGTCGCGCGAGAATCGAAAGTCCGCGTTCGACACGTACGCCGAGGTCGCGAAGAAGGTGCAGGGTGGGTTGAGCGTCGTCGTCTACCCCGAGGGCACGCGCGGCGGCAACTACAAGTTGCGTCCCTTCAAGAAGGGACCCTTCGTCCTCGCCATTCAGGCTGGCGCGCCCGTCGTGCCCGTCGTCGTGTATGGCACGCGCGAGATCATGCCCAAGGGTGCGTGGCTCGTGCGGCCGGGCACCGTGCACGTCCACCTGCTCGAGCCCGTGCCGACCATCGGGTACGACTACGACCACCGCCACGACCTCATGAACGAGGTGTGGCAGCGCATGGCGAAGACCCTGCGCGACGAGTACGGCGTCGAGAGCGCGATCAACGCGGCCGAGAGCGAGCGTCTGGAGCGGTCAGCGTAGGACCTGCTACATTTAGCAGGCGCTGCGCCCTCCAACTCCGATCCCGAAGACATGTCCGCCACCATCGTTGACATTCACGCCCGCGAGATCCTCGACAGCCGCGGCAATCCCACCGTCGAAGCCGACGTCATCCTGTCCAGCGGCGTCATGGGCCGAGCGGCCGTGCCGAGTGGCGCGAGCACGGGTGAGCACGAGGCGATGGAGTTGCGCGACAACGACAAGGAGCGCTACCTCGGCAAGGGTGTGCTGCTCGCCGTGCAGAACATCGAGGAGACCATCGCGCCCGCGCTCGCCGGCGCCGACCCCACCGACCAGATGGGCATCGACGGCGCCCTCATCGAGATGGACGGCACGCCGAACAAGTCCAACCTCGGCGCCAATGCGATTCTCGCCGTCTCGATGGCGTGTGCGCGCGCCGCCGCGCAGGAGCTCGGCCTGCCCCTGTGGCGCTACCTCGGCGGACCGCTGACGCGCACCATGCCCGTGCCGATGATGAACATCCTCAACGGCGGCGCGCACTCGACGAACACCGTGGACTTCCAGGAATACATGATCATTCCTGTCGGCGCGGAGAGCTTCGGCGAGGGCGTGCGGATGGGAGCCGAGGTGTTCCATGCGCTGAAGAAGGTGCTCGTGAAAAAGAAGTTGAGCACCGGCGTCGGCGACGAGGGCGGCTTCGCCCCTGACCTCAAGAGCGACGAGGAGGCTATCACCGTCGTCCTCGAGGCCATCGAGGCTGCGGGCTACTCTGCCGGCACCGACATCGCGCTCGCGCTCGACTGCGCCGCGAGCGAGCTGTACAAGGAAGGCAAGTACACGTTCAAGAAGAGCGGACAGGGTACGCGGGACGCAGCGGGCATGGTCGAGCTCTACACGAAGTGGATCGACCAGTACCCCATCGTGTCCATCGAGGACGGACTGGCCGAGGACGACTGGGATGGCTGGAAGCTGCTGACCGATGCGATTGGCGACCGCTGCCAGCTCGTCGGCGACGACCTGTTCGTCACCAACACCGAGCGCCTGGCGCGCGGTATCGAAGGCGGCATCGCAAACTCCATCCTGATCAAGGTCAACCAGATCGGCACGCTGACCGAGACGCTCGAAGCGATCG
>JBBQDT010000200.1:0-7432 GCA_038319955.1 Gemmatimonadales bacterium
ACGCCCGCACCTCGCCGCCCACGCGCCACACGAGCCACCGCGCGATACCGTTGACGATGAGCGTGAGCACGAGCAGCACGAATCCCACCGCCATCAGTGCCGAGAGATGGATGTCCGTCGTCGCTTCGGAAAATTCATTGGCGATGAGTGACGCCATCGTGTAGCCCGGTGCGAAGAGCGAGGCGGACAGCTCGTGCCGGTTCCCGATGAGCATCGTCACGGCCATCGTCTCGCCCAGCGCGCGGCCGAGGCCGAGAATGACGCCGCCGAAGATGCCAGTCCTGGCATAGGGGACGACCGCGCCGGTGATCGCCTCCCACCGAGTGGCGCCCAATGCGAGTGCCGCTTCGCGCTGCGAGCGCGGGACGGCCATCAGCACTTCGCGCGACACCGCCGCGATGTACGGCAGCACCATGATCGCGAGGATCAGCCCGGCGGCGAGCACGCTCGGGCCGTACGCCGGCCCAGCAAAGAATGGTGTGGCGCCAAGATGCAGGGTGTCACGCAGGAAGGGCATGAGCGTGGTGCGCATCAGGGGCAACAGGAAGAACACACCCCACAGCCCGTAGACCACGCTCGGCACGGCAGCGAGCAGGTCGATGAAGAAGGACAGCGGCTGGCGGAGCCAGGTGGGTGAGAATTCGGAGAGGAAGATCGCCCCGCCGAGCGCGAGGGGGGTCGCCAGGACGAGCGCGATGACGGAGGTCAGGATGGTGCCGACGATCGCGGGTGCGGCGCCGAACTCGCCCTTCACCGGGTCCCAGGTGCTCGAGGTGAGGAAGTCCACGCCGAACTGCCGCAGCGCGGGCCATCCCGCACGCCCAACCTCGGCGAAGATGAGCAGCAGAAGAATCGGGACGCACAGCGCGAACGCGACCAGCAGCGTTCGATAGACGGTGTCCGCGATGACGCTGCCCTGGATGGACGGAAGCCGCCGAGGAACGCCACCCGTCGTGCTCGAGGCAGTGGGCGCGGCAATCGTGGGCCGCGGACGAAATTCCGGAGTCGGCACGGTGGAGCGCGATGAGAATGACGACATGTCAGGATGGAAGCTCGCCCGCCGGCCTCTCGAATGCTCGGGTAGCCTGTAACGATTGAGTCACGCCAGCGATCAACGCCCGGTTACTGGCTGCCGTTACACGACCGAGACAGTGCCGTAGGCAAGCCGTGACCCGGGACGCCAACCTTCCGGCCGCTACGCCGGCCGTTGCGGTTGGTGTGATCTCCGAACTTTCATCCACCGTACATGTACTGTGCTCGCTTCTGGTCGCTCTTGCCGGCAATCCTCGTCCTGCTCGCGGGATCGCCAGTCGCAGGGCAGTCCACTCCTGCGCCGACTCCCGTTCCATCCCCGTTTTCCGGGTTGATCTTCGGGAGCTACAACTATTCAGTTCCCACCTCTCCTGCCGCGCTGCCGGGTCAGACGGACAACCAGTTCGTCCTCGACCGCGCGTACCTGACGTTTCGGATGCCCGCGGGTGAGAAGCTGAGCATCCGCGTCACCACGGACGTCTATCAGTCGACGGAGAACACCGCGAACGCCTACACCATTCGCGCGAAGTACGCGTATCTCCAATACGACCAGCCGAAGTATTCCAATGGCGCGTCGTTTCTCGCGCGGCTCGGCATCCTGCAGAATGTCGTGATCGAGCACGCCGAGACGTTCTGGCCCCGATACATCAGCCAGTCTCCCGTCGAGCGCGCGGGATTCTTCTCGTCTTCAGACGTGGGGCTCGCCGCGCAGCTGAGCATGCCGAACAAGCTGGGCGAGGTGTACGCCACGATCGTCAACGGCCCCGGGTACACGTCGCGCGAGCGTGACCGTTTCAAGGACTACGCGATACGCCTGTCGCTGACGCCGCTGGCAAACCAGACGGACATGCCACTCCTCCAGACGTTCACCGTGACGGCGTGGGGATACAAAGGCGCCACGTCGAGCAGCTTCGTGACGGCCGGCGTTGGCGACGCGATCGATCGCAGTCGCGCCGGGCTACTCGTGGGCATCAAGGATCCGCGACTCGTGATTGCCGGGGAATTCGCGCAGCGGCACGAGGGTGGCGAACAGGGTGCCACCGCGACGACGCGCACCACGACCGAGGTCACCGGACGAATGCTGTCCGGTTACACGCAGCTTCGTCCGTTCGCGTTCGCCAATGCGAGTGGCAAGTCTCCGTTCGGCGTGGTCGCTCGCTATGACGCGGTGACGCCGGCGTCGAGTACGCGGGGCTACGTGGCGCCAGCGGCGCCGGCAACCGACAACGCCTACCACGTGTTCATCGGTGGGCTGTTCTACGACCTGACACAGAAGGCGCAGTTCGCGCTGGACTACCAGGAAGTGCTGAACTCGGACAAGAGCGCCGGCGTTGCGCCGCCGACGCAGTCGAAGACTTTCTTCGCGCATTTCGTCGTGAACTTCTAGGCCACATGGCCGCGCAGGACTGGATGTAGACGGGGAGACAGCTTACGCGACGGATGGCATCGGGCAAGATTCTACTGCTCGCCGACATTCATCCTCCCCGCGCTCTCCGTCATGACCACCTGGAAGGCCGCCGTTGGGCTGGCCGCGCTCCTCGGTATCTCGCCACTTGCCGCCCAGACTCCAGCGTCAACGTCGCCGCTCTTCTCGGGCCTCGTCTTCGGCAACTACAACTACCAGCTGCCCACCGGCACCATCCAGCTCCCGAATCAGACGAACAACGCCTTCGTCATCGACCGGGTATACCTGACCTTTCGCAGCGCCGTCGGCGAGCACCTCAGCGTGCGGGTGACGACGGACGTGTATCAGAGCACCGAAGGCGTGTCCAACGCGTACACCGTCCGCGCGAAGTTCGCCTATCTCCAATACGACGGCACGCCGCAGGCATCGGGCGCGCAACTCACGGGACGCATCGGCATTCTTCAGAACGTGGTGATCGACCACTTCGAGAACTTCTGGCCACGATATCTCAGCCAGCCGGCCGTGGAGCGGGCGCTCTTCTTTGCGTCGGCCGATGTGGGCGTGTCCGGTCTGTACACGCTTCCGCACAAAGCCGGCGAGCTTTACGCGACCATCGTGAATGGTCCCGGCTACACGACGCGTGAGCGCGATCGGTTCAAGGACTTCGCGGCGCGACTCTCGCTCACGCCACTGGCGACACGCGACATCGCGCCGTTGCTGAAGAACCTGACGCTCACGGGCTGGGTGTACCGCGGTGCGACGGCGAGCGCGTTCGTGAACGGCGGCGCCGGACAACGCGGCGCGATCGGTGATGCGCTCGCGCGGAACCGCGCCGGTCTCTTCGCGGGCATTCGCGACCAGCGTCTCGTGGTGGGTGGCGAGCTGGCGCAGCGGACCGATGAAGGCGAGGTCGGTGACAACACCGCCGCGAGTCCGCGCGCGCTTTCGAGTGTCACGGCGCAGTTGATCTCGGGAATCTTCATCGTCCGCCCATTCGCGTTCCGGAGTGCGGACGGGAAATCACCGTTCGGAGTCGTGACGCGATACGATCGCGTTCATCCGGCGGCGCGGAGCTCGGGGTCCGTGCAGCCGGCCACGTCGACGGACACCTATCACACGATCATCGCTGGCGTGTTCGCGGACATCTCGTCGCAGGCACAGGTGGCGCTCGACTACCAGGAGCAGCTGACATCGCACGGTGAAAGCCAGCCGCAGAACCCGCTGAAGGGGTACTTCCTGCACTTCGTGGTGAACTTCTAGCCGACTCGCGCGGCCGGGAAGAACGCACTGATCGTGGTGCCCTTGCCAGGTGCGCTCGCCGCCTCGACGCGGCCCCCATGCGCGTCGATGAGGTGGCGGACGATGGCGAGTCCCAGGCCCGTGCCACCCTGCTCGCGCGACCGGCCGGCATCGACGCGGTAGAAGCGCTCGAAGATGCGCGGCAAATGCTCGGGCGCGATCCCGACGCCGGTGTCGCGGACATCCAGCCACGCGCCCCCTTCGCCGGAACGCGTCTGAAGCGTGACGGAGCCCTCGCTCGTGTAGCGGACCGCGTTCTCCACGAGGTTGGTGACGACCTGCCGGAAGGCAGTCTGGTCGGCGGTGACCTTCGCCGCACTCGACGCGATGTCGGATCCCAGCGTCAGCCCCTTCGCGCTCGCGCTTGGCTGCAGCGCCGTGAAGACATCGGAGACCACTGCGGCGACATCGATCGTGGAGAGTGTCGGGCGCCATCCGCCGCTCTCGATGCGAGAGAGGTCGAGCAGTTCGTCCACGATGCGCTGCATGCGCATCGCGTTGTCGCGAATGACACCCACGAACTTCCGCCGCTGCTCCGTCGGGATACCGTCGTCCAGCAGCGTCTCGGCGTATCCGCCCACGACGGTGAGCGGGGTCTTCAGCTCGTGCGACACGTTGGCGACGAAGTCGCGGCGAATCGTCTCGAGCTTGCGCAGCATCGTGAGGTCGAGGATCGTCACGACGGCGCCGGCGGTGGGCAGCGGACGCGCCGAGACGGTGACGGTGCGGTCCAGCTGCGACATCTCCTGCGGATCGGTGGCCTCGCCGCCGAGCGCATCGGCGATGGCGACGCGGATGACCGTTTCCCTGGGCAGGTGCTCCGGCGCAATGGGCAACGGCGTGTGCACGTGGAGCAGCGCGCGCGCCCGCTCGTTGATGCGCACCACCGTGCCGCGATCGTCGAGCGCGAGCACGCCCTCCTCGAGCGATTCGATGAGGGCGATCATGAGCAGGTCGTCCTCCTGCAGAGCGGCAACGCGGGAGGCCAGCTGCTCCGTCATTCGCTGGAGTGCCGTTGCCAGGTCGCCGATCTCGCCAGGCGCCGAGAGCGCGGGCCGACGCGACAGGTCGCCGCCGGCGATGGCCCGGGCGACGTCGCGCAGCTCGACGACGGGCTTCGAGATGCTTCGCGCGAAGAAGAAGGCGAGGATCAGCGCGCCGACGAGGGCGACCAGACCACTCGCCAGCACGTCGCGCTGCGCACCGTTGACCACGGCCGCGAGTCGTTGCGTCGTGATCGACACGCGCACGACGCCGAGGCGATGCGGCACCGCCACATAGAGCTCTTCGTCGCCGGCGGAGGCGCTCTGCCGGCGCGCGGAGCCGATGCCAACCGTGCGCGCCGCCACGATCTCGGGACGGGTAGCGTGATTCTCGAGCCGACGGCGCGCCTCGGGATCGAACTCCGCATCGCCCACGACGGTACCCGTGGTGTCGATCAACGTGACGCGATAGCCGAGTGCCGCGCCGTCCGTATGCGCGAGCGAGTCCGCGTCGCTTTCGGGACGCCAATGCGCGGCGACGAGTCGCGCATCGCGCGCCAGCTCATCGGTCTTCTCATCGAGGAGGCGGGTGTGAAGGCGTCCGCCTGCAATGAGCACAATCGCGGCGACGAGCGTCATGACGACGATGATCGAGCCAGCGAGCAGTCGGCTCGCGAGTGTCACGCGAGCCGACTGTGTGGCGCACGGATACGATAGCCGAACCCGCGGACCGTCTCGATGAGGTCACCTGCGACGCCCAGCTTGGCGCGGAGCCGTTGCACGTGCATGTCCACGGTGCGCGTCTGGATGTCGGGTGCGGCGTCCCACACCGTCTCGAGCAGATGGGCGCGCGCCTGCACCCGTCCGCGACGCTCGGCCAGCGTGAGCAGCAGCTTGAACTCGGTGGGTGTGAGCTCGATCGGTTGCGCGTCCACGTGCACGAGGTGTGCGGCGCAATCAATGACGAGTGGGCCGATCTGGATCTTGTCGCCACCGCTCACGGCGCTCGCCCCCACTCGGCGGAGGATCGCGCCGACGCGCAGCACGAGCTCCTGCGGGCTGAAGGGCTTGGTGAGGTAGTCGTCGGCTCCGAGGGCAAGGCCCTGGATGCGGTCCTGCTCCTCGCGTCGCGCGGTGAGCATGAGGATGGCGATGTCGCGGGTGGCGTCGCCCGCGCGGAGGTGCTCGAGCACGTCGTAGCCGGACATGCGGGGAAGCATGAGGTCGAGCACGATGAGCGCGGGCCGCTCGCGGCGCGCGGCCTCGAGCGCCTCGTTGCCAGTGCTTGCGGTGGACACGCGATAGCCGCTCTTGGCGAGGTGATATGCCACCAGAGCGACAATGTCCGGCTCGTCGTCCACGACGAGAATGCGCTCACCAGTCACGGGTGCTACTGCGGAGGTCATGCAGTGCCTGCCTGGATGCGTCGTGAGATCTTGGCTACGATCATCTCGATGGCGACGGGATTATGGCCGCCGCGCGGCACGATGACGTCCGCATAGCGCTTGCTGGGCTCCACGAACTCCAAGTGCATGGGTTGGACCGTCGCGAGATATTGCTCGAGAATTTCCGCGAGCGGGCGTCCGCGCTTCGCCATGTCGCGACGGATGCGGCGAATGAGCCGGACATCGGCGTCGGCATCGACGAAGACCTTGACGTCGCACAGGTCGCGCACGCGGCTGTCGACGAAGAGGAGGATGCCGTCGATGACGACGACATCAGCGGGTGGGATGCGGACGGTCTCGTGGCTGCGGGCATGATGCACGAAGTCGTACACAGGCTTGTCGATCGCGTCGCCGCCGGCAAGGCGGGAGAGCTGCTCGACGAGATGATCCCAGTCGAATGCGTTCGGATGATCCCAGTTGACCCTCTTTCGTTCCTCGAGCGGGAGATGCGCGTGGTCGAGGTAGTAGGCGTCCATGTCGATGAAGGCGACCGATGCGTCACCAAGCGCGGCGGCCACGTTGCGGGCGACGGTGCTCTTTCCAGATCCGGTTCCTCCCGCGACGCCGATGATCAAGGGCTTCATGTGATCGCCCTCTGCGGCGTCGTGGAGGAGTGGACGAAAGGTGACCAGAGCTTGGGCTCGTGTGGAGGACCACTCTGTCACGGTCGTGTATAAAGGCGGGCTGCCACATGTAAGTGTGCCGGGACACATGGGCAACGTCAACCGAACCTGTCCTCCCCGCGCGTGCTTACGCCGACTAGCTTTTGCCAATGCGGATCCGCTCCTCGTTCGCCGCCGCCGCAGCCCTGGCTGTCGCGGCTGGTTGCGTCCCACCCTCGTCCACCGGCGGGGGTGCGGTCGCGTACGACCTGGTCGTCGCCGGCACCACCGACACACATGGTCGGCTGCGCGGCTGGAATTACGAATCGAACCGGCCGGACACTCTCCGGGGGCTCTCGCGCGCCGCGAGCATCATCGATTCGCTGCGGAAGTCCGCACCCGATCGGGTGGTGCTGATCGATGCCGGGGATCTGCTGCAAGGCAATTCGCTCACGTATGTCGCAGCGAAGGTCGCCGCGCCGGACGCGCTACATCCGGTGATCGCCGCCATGAACGCGATGAAGTATGACGCCGCGGCGATCGGCAACCACGAGTTCAACTACGGCCTGCCGTTTCTCGAGAAGACGATCAGGCAGGCGACCTTTCCATTCCTCGCTGCGAATGCCGTCCGCACGGATGGGTCGCACGCCTACACGAGCTGGACGC
>JBBQDT010000201.1:0-7341 GCA_038319955.1 Gemmatimonadales bacterium
GGCGAGAATCGTCTCGTGCGGGATGCCCTGCCAGTAGCCGTCATTCGCCGCGATCAACACCTCTGCCGGCCCGTTCCACCGCCGAGTGATGAGGGACGACACGTGCTGCGCGATGAAGCCGAGTTGCGTCGTCGAGACGTATGACCACTTTACGCCGTAGCAGATGAAGCGCGACTCGATGTCTGCCTTCTCGAACCATCGCCGCTGATGGCCTTCACGCCACGGAAACGTCGCCACGACTTCGGGATTGAACCGCTTGAGCGCATTGTGGTTCGGATACGCGAACCACTCGTAGCCGTGCGTCTCGACGCCGGTGAGCGGATAGAAGAAGTTCTGCCACTTCGTCGGCAGGTATTTGTCCGGCGCGCATGCAACCCACGCCAGCTCGACACGTGACTCGAGCTCACCGGGAGGGAAGGTGCTTGCCACCGCGAGGAAGTCGTAGACGCCGTTGCTCGAGCACGTGACGATGATGCGGTCGAATCGATCGAGCAGCGCGACGAGATCGGCTCGGAGCTTCGCGAGCTTCTCGTCCGTGTTCTCGACCGTGTACTTGTCCCAGATCGGTTGGCGCGCCGAAAACGGCGGGATGAACAGCGCCTTCATGGCGATCTGCGAGCCGAAGACGCGGGTCACGCTCGGCAGCGCCAGGCGCATCTGGCCCGGCGTGCCGCTGATGCCGGGCACGAAATACATGCCGTATTCGGAGACGTCCGGATTGCCGATCTCGGCGACGTCGTCATAGTACTGGCGATAGTCGTTGAGCGAGTCGAGATAGGCCTTGAGAAAGGTCGGAGCGTACCGTCCTACCGCCTTGGTGGTCATGGGCGCCTCAGCCTGGGCCTTCGAGCGATGCCTTCCGCTGCGCGAGCTCCTTCTTCAGGCCATCATGCGTACGGTCGATCACCCGTCCGCGGATGTTGAGCAGGCCACCCGGAAGGTGGTCGAATCGCATGCGCTGCACGACGATGAAATAGACGCCCTTGCCGTTCGGGGCATCGGGCCTGTCGAGGATCGTCGTCAGTGTAAACGCGCCGAGGAAGTAATGGCTCGCGTAGAGCTGCTTGTTGCTCAGGAGCGTGAGTGGCGAGTTCGGAGGCGAGTAGATCGAGACGTGGTTGATGCTCAGGATCGGCCGCATGCGATCCATCTTGTCGCTCGCCCAGTAGATGGCATCGGTGACGCCCGGCAGCGATCCGCTCGGGTAGGACTCGAGATAATTGTGGTAGGTCGGGACGTAGTCGAACAGATACGGCGACTCCGCCAGCAGCACCTTGAAGATGTCCGCCGTACTCCGACTTTCCTTCTGGTCGCTGTACGCGGTCATCGCGGCGGTACCGGCGCGCCGGTAGTTGTTGACGTAGGCGGCCGCCCTGCGACGCATCAACGCCTCGACATCCGCCCGTGCGTTCGGCGAATTCCAGTCGATGTCCTTGCCGACTTGCTCGATGCTCGCGGCCGGCATCTTCACATCGCAGTCGCCGGGCCGACATCCCTTGAGCGCGTCGAGGTCACCTCCGTCCACCGTGAATGCGTTCGCATCGGTGGCGACGGCGGGCGTGGAGAACATGCCGAAGGCCGTGCGGCCCGGCGAGCGCAGGAAGGTCGGGAGGTCGCGCAGACGCTTGAGCACCTCGTCGTGCGATGCGTTCACCGCGACGATACCGAACAACGCCACCTCGTCACGGTCGGGCGTGTTGAGCACCTTCGTCACGACGTCGCCCTTCTTCGCCTGTTCGATCTCCGACGCCGACAGGCCGATGTACTTCGAGAGGAACTTGGCCGGCTCGCCGGGTGGAACGGCCGCGACCTGCGCCCCCGCAGGCGCGCCGTGTGCCACGGCGGCGAATGACGCGATCAACGCCGTCGCGAGTCGACGCCGGTTCATTGCACGCAGGCTGCCCAACATGGTCGACCTCCGGAGAATTGTCTCGTTTTGCGAATATAGGCACGCCGGAGCCAGCGGAAAGGGCTTCGACGCCATGGAGCGCTACCGCACCGCCGGCGATGGAACGTCGTCGGTATCGGCGGTCCCGACCCCTTGTTGCCGTAACGCCGGTGACCGCAGGTGCTCGAGAATCAGCGGAAACACATCGCGCGCAGCCTGCTTGCCGATGATGCAATCCATGTCGCCGTAGTTGGGAATCACGACGCGATGATAGTGCTGGCGGCCATTCGCCGCCGCGAGCATGTCGAACGTGTTGAGCGTGCCCGATGGGAGAAAGCAGCGATTGTGCTCGCCGTGCAGGTACGTGATGGGAATGGCGAGTCGATCGAGGTCGTGCAGGTACGACGATCCATCCGTCTTCACCGCATGCCCCTGGCGGACCATGCGCGCCAGCTGCGTGAATGCACTCAGGCTGGTCACGCCGAACAGCTCGTGGATGCCATCGTGCATCGGCCGATTGAGCTGTTCGTGTTCGTACAGGGGCCCGTACATGAACGTGATGCGCCGGCACACGGGATTCGTGCACGTTTCCTCGGCGGGCAACATGCGCAACGCCGTGTCGAAGATGCGCGATTGCCAGCCGGTCATCTCCGTGCGCGCCGTCAGCGTCCGCTTGCCGAACGCCTTGAGCACCTCGGGCAGGTGCAGGCCCGACTTGAAGCGCGCCATCTTCGGCGTGATGAGGTGCAATCCCATCTGGAGACACACCGCCGACCGCACACCTTGCATCCCTTCGACGAGCGCCATGTGGAGGGTCAGGGCACCAAAGCCCTGCGCCACCACGTCGATCTCCGACGCGCCGGTGACCTCGCGCACGGTGGCCACTGCAGCGGGGAGGTCGTACAGCGCCACCTGGTCGGCGGTGACGTCCGCGACCGATGCTTCGAGGTCCACGCTGGTGCGATGGTCGAGCACCCATACGTCGTGTCCCGCTTCGTGCAGGTATTCCACGAGGTTGGTGTCCACCATGTCGGTGGAGAACACACGACCAGACATGCCGATGCCGTGCACGAGCAGCACCGGCGCCCCTTCGCCCTGATAGCGAAGCATCCGCAGCGAGACGCCATCCTCCGTCTTCAGGAAGTGCATTTCGGGCGGCTCGGTACGCAGCTCGCGCAACGTGCGCGGCGCCGCGTTCGGATCGAGCACGCTGCGCCGTGCGAGCACGCCGCCGTAGGTGTCGTACAGCGCGCCGGCAAAGAACCGCCCGAAATCCGTCGCGGCCTTCAGGCGACGCACCAGGCTGCCCGCACCAGTGACCTTGAAGGTGCGCATCTGCGTCGCGAAATCCCTTTTCAATATTCGGAGGACGCCACGCGCGACCAACGAACCCGTAGCGTCCAACCCTTCGTGAATCGTCACGAACAAAGTGGTGGTATCCGACCAGAGGTCGAGGCCCTTGTCGTCACGAATGTGCTTGTAGCCGTACAGGAAGAAGTGCCGGCCACCTTCGGTGGTCATCGGCATGCGGTAGGTCATGCGACGCGCGCGCGGGTCGTCGGGGTCTCGCGTCAGGAGCTCGAATGCGCCGTGCGTGACGCGAATCGGGTGCGGCGAGAGCGCGGGCGCATCCACGGTGCCGTGCAGGTGGGCCTGATGCTGCGGATTCCGCAGCATCTCGTCGAGGTCGTCCGTGCTGATCGTCGCGGTGAAATCGAGCTTGCTGCTCTCGGCCTCACCGACCTTTGCCGCCGTGTGGAAATCGGCACTCACGCCGGACCCGGTGGCCACGAATCCGCGCATGGTCTCGGTGAACTCGATGCCCACGCGCCGCGCCGTGATCGCAACCCGCGGCGCCGATGGCAACGCGTAACCGACCGCGACGCCGCGTTCCTCCGCGATGAGCGCCGCGGTGCGTTCGGCCAGCGCGGAGATCGTCAGAAATGGATTCACGCCGAGTGACCGCGGCATCACCGCGCCGTCGGAGACGTAGAGTCCGTCGTGCACCTCCGAACCGGTCGCGCCGGCGAATACGCGCCCGCGATCGTCCACGACGCCATGTTCGGCGGTCTCACCCATGCCGCATCCGCCGAGCGGATGCACCGTGACGAGGTTCTTGCCGAGGCGATCCGACCACGTGGGGTTCTGGATGTACGTGCCGCCAAGCGCCTCGGTGGCGCGCAAGAGTTCGGCGTTGATGCGCTCGAAGATGGACTGCTTGCCGCACTCGGGCCAATCGATGCGCACCCGATCGTCCACGAGCGCGATCTTTCCGCAGGAATCGTCGTGCGCCATCACGAGGAAGGTCTGCGTGTTGGCGACGGCGCCGGTGCTGATGCCGGGAATGAGCGCCTTCATCTCGCGCACTTTTTCTTCGGCGAAATGCTGCAAGCCCGCGTCGGTTTCCTTGCCGAGCATGCGGGCGGCCATGAACAAGGATGAGGCGAGCATCGGGGCAAGCGTCGACGGAATGACGCCCTCCTCGATGATCATGCCGTCCTCGAGCTTCTCCGTGCCGCGCAGGTCGATGAGGCTGGTGATGCAGGGGCCTGGTCCATTCTGCCGGTGGCTGCCGACGCCGATGCCGTGGATCGGGTGGTCGGCGTTGTACGCGAACCCCAGCACGTCGCCATTGCCGGTAAAGGAGTGTCCGAGCTTGTCGGACAGGGGGAGCCCGGCCTCCCGCGAGCGCAACAGGATCTCCGTGCTGCCGAGGCTACCGGCGGCGAGAATGACCGTCTCCGCGGCGACGAACATCGACGACGCGCCGAACTTCCGCATGCCACTGCCGCTGACCTCGAAGCGGACGAGCCAGCGCTTGCCCTTGCGCTCGAGGCGTCGCACGGAACAGCCGGTGAAGATCTCCGCGCCGTGATTGTCCGCGTCGGGCAGGTAGTTCATCAGCAGCGTGTTCTTCGCGCCGATGTTGCACCCGCCCACGCAGTTGCCGCAGTTGTTGCACGCCGCCTGCTCGATGCCGACGTGGTTGACGCCAGACTCGAACGAGACGGTGATGGGGGGCTGGAAAACCGGTGCGCCCATGTGTTTCGCGGACCGCTGCATCGCCTGGAGCTTGTGCGGCTGGGCGACGTGCGAGGGGAACGACATGGGCCGCAGCATCTCCAACGCGCGTTCGGCGCCGGCAGCGATGCGCGTCTCGCGATCGGCGCGGATGGCGTCGGGCCATTTGGTGTCGAGCCAGACGCGCTCGTCCGGCATGATCGCCACGTTGGCATTGATCAGCGACGTGCCGCCGAGGCCACACCCAACGAGGACGGAGATGTCGGCATTGACGTGGAAGTCGTAGAGCGCCGTCGGTGCGCCCATGCGGCGGGTGGCGAAGTCCATCTGGACCTCGCGCATCGCCTCGAGCGGGCCTTCGGGAAAGTCACCCGGCTGTCGTTCGTCGCCGCGCTCGAGGAGACAGACCTTGAGGCCGGCGCGGGCGAGACGGCTCGCGTTGATCGCGCCACCGTAGCCCGAGCCAACGACGATGACGTCATATTCCTCGGACATGCGGTCGATGGGTCTGGCGATGTACGTCATCTCGCGGGCTCCTTCGACGTGATCAGTTGGGCGCCGCGCGCCCGAAAACGAAGACCGCCGCCGGTCACCGGGTTCCGGCCGGCACGCGATCGACCACGTTCAGGCGGTGGCCGTCGTTGCGTTGGATCGGATACATCCCGGTAATGGACTCCACGACTTCGTCCTCACTCATGGGGAACGGATCGCCCTGCTCGATCAGCTCCTTCACGGAACCGTACCAGATGCGTCCATTGTCGATGGCGACACAGTACGGATCGCCGAACCATCCGCCCGTGTTGTAGTACTTGATGCCGTCGGACAGGGTCGCCGTGCCTTCGAAGTGCGTGTGCCCGAAGATGACGGCGTCGAATCCGCGGCTGCCCGATGCCTCTGCTCCTTCGCGGAAGCAGGCGCGCTCGCCCTTGATCCAGTTTTCGGCGGGGGGTGCTTCCTTCTTTCCCAACAGCCCGAAGCCGGACAGTCCCCATTCCGAGAAGGCGACGAATGCGTCGTTGCCCGCGTGCAGCGCCAGGTAGAATTTGGGGCTGATCCCGATGGCGAGGCGGCCAATCAGGGTGAACGCGTCGTAGATGCGCGGAAAGCGAAGGAACATGTCGTCGTACATGTGCCCATGCTCGATGCGAATGCGCTTGTCTCCGGACGACACCGAGAGGAAGGGTACGACCCTCATGCGCCCAACGTCGGTGAGGAAGTGCTCGAGGGCGATATCGTGATTGCCCACGGTATAGTAGATCCGGAGGTCGTTCTCCCCGAACTTGAGGAAGAGACCGACCGACGGTGTGATATCCGACACGAGGAGGGACAGCGACAGCTGGGCGAGGTCGATGCCGTCGCCGTTGATGCACACCGAGTAGCGATGGTCGAGCGCGAACTGCACGAAGGCCGTGAACTCGCGGCGGGTCCGGTGCAGCCGGTTGCCCATGTGGATGTCCGACACGACGAGCATCCGATCTTCTCGCACTGCGGTCTTCATGGCGCGACCGGTGCGTCCGCTGATCCGTTGGCGGACTTGTACTCGGCGCCGGCGCCCATCATGAAGGCCGACCGCGCGAGACGGTTGCCGAATTCCGCCGTGGCGAGCTTGAACACGAGCTTTTCGTCCAGGTCGCGAATGCGGCCGCTCAGCTGCTGGAGGAGCTCGAAGGCAAACGTGGGATCGCGACGAATCTGGAGGAGGAGCGTGCCTGGGCGGAGCACCAGTAGCGACACATCGCCGATCGCGTGCGCCGTCGCGCTGCGCGGCAGTCCTTCGAGCAGCGACATCTCACCGAAGAAGCTGCCGCGATCGAGCACCGCGAGCCGCATCGAGTGCCCGCCGACGCTCTTGGAGATCTCGACCCTGCCCGTGCGGACGACGAACATCTCCGAGGACGAGTCGCCCTCGTTGAAGATGATTTCCTTGTCGGAGAACGTCTGGACTTCGTGTTGACGGGTAGGCTTCATGGTGCCGCTCCAACTGGTGAATCCGGGATCGCGCGGAACAGGTGGCCACTGCCGCGACCATCGCTGTCCGGCCCTGCATAGTTGGCGGGCAGTGCGTCGACGTGCTTGAGCAGCGCACGCACGAACGCGAGGTACTGCTCGAGGAGCGGATCCGTCATCGCGACGTCGAGACGATGCGTCGTTTGTCGTGCGTCGAAGCAGGTCAGCATGGGGGCGGGGTCGGCGCCGATCAGTGCGCACGCGCGCTCGATGACGGGGCGCGTTGCGAGACCCGGCGACTGCCCTGCCAGTCGAAGCACCGCACGCATGTACGCGTTGAACGACGGAAACCCGCTCAGCAGCAGCGAGCCGATGTCCGTCGGCCCCGTGGTGGCGACCATCAGGCGCAGTCGCAGGTGGAGCAGCGTGTCGCGGATCTCACGCTCGGTCTGCTGGCGCAGCCCGGCGTACGTCACCCAATCCAC
>JBBQDT010000202.1:0-7218 GCA_038319955.1 Gemmatimonadales bacterium
AATGACAGCATTGCCGCCGCACGTGTGCGACGTGCGCGGCGTGACAGCATTGCCGCGGCGCGCGCGAGGGATTCGCTGCGCCGGGATACGACGTCGGGAGTCCGGCCATGAACTGGGGTGCGACCATTCGCACGATCGTGCTGTGCGCCGTCTTGATCCTGCTGCATTACACGCTGCGTCCGCTGCTCGCCTGGCGGGCGTCGGCGGACTTCCTGATCATCGCGCTGTTGCTCGCATCGGTGCGCGTGCGGCCCGGCGTCGCGGCGATTCTCGGTTTCATCATCGGACTGGCGTCGGATTCGCTCGCCTTGAGTGCGTTCGGTGCCGGCGCGCTGGCGATGACGCTCATCGGGTTCGGGTGGTCGCGATTGAAGGCCGTCTTTTTTGCGGACCACGTGTTGTTGAACGGCTTCTTCCTGTTTCTCGGCAAATGGGCGTACGAAATCGTGATGAACCTCGTGGAGCGCCGGACGCATGGCGCTGAGCTGCTGATGCAGATCCTCGTGTGGTCATCACTTTCTGCTGCGGTGACGGCGGTGGCGGGCGTGATTGCGCTGATGCTGCTGCGTCCGGTGCTGGAGACACGCGGAACATGAGCTTTCATCCGATCGACGTCGCCAAGCGCGGCCGCAGTGCGAACTGGATCGTCGCGGGGGTGCTGCTCTTTCTGCTGGGCGGCTTCTTTCGCAGCCAGGTGCTGAACCACCAGAAATATGCGATGCAGTCGGAGACCAACCGCCTGCGCGAATTGCCGCTGCCCGCGCCGCGTGGCGTGATCTTCGACCGGAACAACAAGGTCATCGCCGACAACGTCATCGGCTATTCGGTGTCCGTGCTCGCGATGAAGGAGGACACGCTGCGCGCCGTCCTGCAGCGTCTCACCGGCACGATCAACATCACGCCGCAGCAGATCGAGCAGTCGGTGCGTCGTTTCCGCCGTGCGCCGTCGCGGCCGACCGTGATCATTCCCGACGCATCGTTCGACGTGGTGTCTGTGCTCGAAGAACATCGCATGCAGTTTCCCGGTCTGATCATCCAGAGCGCGCCGCGCCGCTTCTATCCAGACGGGCCCGTCGTTGCGTCGTTCGTCGGCTATACCGGTGAAGTGAGCGAAGAGGAACTGACGCAGACTGCCTTCGCCGACTACAAGGCCGGACAGCAGGTCGGGAAGCAGGGGCTCGAGAAGCAGTACGAGTCCATCCTGCGCGGCAAGGAAGGCAGCCAGTTCGTCGAAGTGGACGCGCGCGGCCGCATCGTGAAGAACGCCGGAGCGCGGCAGGATCTCGCGCCGGTGGCCGGCCCCGACCTGCATACGAACATCGACATGGATCTCCAGCGTTATGTCGCTGGCATCTTCGGCGACTCGCTGCAGGGCGGAGCAGTGGCGATCGATCCGCAGACGGGTGGCGTGCTCGCGCTGTACAGTGCGCCGAGCTGGGATGGCAATCGCTTCATCGGCGGTATTCCCGCCGCGTATTGGGATTCATTGCGCACCGACAAGCGCCGGCCGCTCTACAACAAGGCGCTGCAAGGCACGTATCCGCCAGGCTCCACGTGGAAGCTCGCCACCACCGCGATCGGCCTCGAGACAGGCACCGTGAAGATGACCGACCACATGCCCATCCCGTGCACGGGCGGCATGCAGTACGGATCGCGCTACTTCAAGTGCTGGGACAAGCGCGGCCACGGCTCGCTCGACCTCAAGGGCGCCATCGCCAAGTCGTGCGACGTCTACTTCTATCAGCTCGGACTCAAGCTCGGGATCGCGCGGCTCGTGGCCGGCGGCGTCGAGATCGGATTTCAGCGGAAGGCCGGCGTCGATCTGCCGGAAGAGAAGCGTCCGCGCTTCCCGGAAAGCCTCGAGTACTTCGACCGGAAGTATGGGAAGCGCGGGTGGTCGAACGGCCTCGTGCTCAGCATGGCCATCGGTCAGGGAGACAACTCCCAGACCATCATGAACATGGCCAAGTTCTACACGGCGCTCGCCACCGACGGCAGTGCCGCGCGGCCGCAGATCAAGACCGGCTCGCCCGACCGCACGCAGGTGGTTCGGCTCACCGAGGACCAGATGGAGCAGATGCGCCAGGCACTCGTCGGCGTGATCAATCAGGGTACGGCCGCCGCGTCGGCGATCAAGGGCGTGCAGCTCGCCGGAAAGACGGGCACCGCCCAGACCGGCACGTACCTGAACGGCGTCGAACTCGATCACGGATGGTTCGTGGGCTTCGCGCCAGCGGACAAGCCATCCATCGTCGTCGCGGTCATGATCGAGTTCGGTGGCCACGGCACGCGCGCGGCACGCATCGCCTCGTCGATCATCTCGGCGTACCTGCACGTCACGCCAATCGTCGACCTCTCGGTAGACGGTTAGTGTCCACGCGTCGCTTCCCGATCGATTGGCCGCTCGTCGCGATTGCGCTGCTGCTGTCCGTCTATGGCATCGCGATCGTGTATTCCGCGGGCCAGACCGATATCCTCACGAGTGTGGCGCGCCTCTGGCGCTCGCAGCTCATCTGGTTCCTGATCTCGCTTGCGGCCGCGTATGGTGTGAGTCGATTCTCCGTGCGCCTGCTCGACTGGCTCACGTGGCCGATGTACGGTCTCACGATCGGCATGCTCGCGCTGCTGCTCGTCATCGGCAAGGGTTTCGGCACGGGCGCCAGCTCCAAGAGCTGGCTCGCCATCGGAGGCTTCCGGCTCGGGCAGCCCGCCGAACTGGCGAAGATCACCGTTGTACTCGCCATGGCGAAGGTGTTGTCCTCGTTCAAGGAGCCGCCGCGCTCGTTGCTCGAGCTGTGGAAGCCCGCCGTCGTGGTCGGCATCCCATGGGTGCTCATCATGATGCAGCCGGACCTCGGCACCGGCATCGTGTTCGTGGGCTTTGCGTTCGCGATGCTCTTCTGGGCCGGCGTCTCCTGGCCGCTGCTCGTGCTCGTGGCGAGCCCTGTCGTAAGCCTCATCCTCGCTTTCAACACGAGCCTGTGGGGCGCGTGGTTCCTGTTGCTCATTGCGCTCGTGCTCTGGTACAAGCCGTACATGTCCGAAGGGATCTTCCTCGTCGTCACCAACGTGATCTTCGGCGTCGCGTCGCCGAGGCTGTGGGAGAAGCTCGCACCCTATCAACAGAAGCGGCTGCTCGTCTTCCTGAACCCGAATATCGATCCGCGCCAGTCCGGCTATCACGTCATCCAGTCGCAGATTGCCATCGGCTCGGGTGGCTGGTTCGGCAAGGGCTACACGTTGGGGACGCAGAAGCGGCTCGCCTTCCTGCCGGCACAGCACACCGACTTCATCTTCGCCGTGGTCGGCGAGGAGCTCGGATTCCTCGGCGTGACGATTGCCATCTCGCTGTTTGCCCTGCTCTTCCTGCGCGTGACCAAGATCGCCGAGCGAGCCAACGACTCGTACAGCAGCCTCATTGCGTTCGGGCTGCTCGCCAGCTGGTTCGTGCACGTCGTTGAGAACATGGGCATGACGCTCAACCTCGCGCCGATCACCGGAATTCCGCTGCCGTTCTTCAGCTATGGCGGCAGCTTCATGCTGGCCAGCTGGCTCGCGATTGGTATTCTGCTGCGAATATCTGCGGAGGGTCGAGGCGGACGCAGCGGACCCTTCGCCATATAGCGCGCATGTCAATCCCTTGCCCGCACCTGTGATCTCGGTCACATTGTCCTACTATGGCATGGTTCCGTAAGGAGAAAAAGGCGCGACAACCCAGGCGGGAGCGGCTCGAAATTCCCGCCGATGTCTGGGAGAAGTGTGAGGCGTGCGGACACACGGACATCCGTGAAAAGTTCGTCCGGAACTTCAACGTGTGCCCGAACTGCGACTTCCACCGTCGCATCCGTTCCAACGACTACTGCAACATCCTCCTCGACGACGGCACGATGGAGGAGCTCGAGCTCGACATCCGCTCCACGGACCCGCTCGGCTTTCCCGAGTACCCGGCGCGCCTGAAGAAGGCGACCGCCAACGCGGGCGACGGCGACGCCCTGCTCGCGGCCACCGGCATGATGGAAGACCTGCCTGTGAATCTCGGCGTCATGGACTTCGCCTACATGGGTGGATCCATGGGCTCCGTGGTCGGCGAAAAGATCGCGCGCCTCGGCCAGCGGTCGCTCGAGCGCAAGCATCCGCTCATCGTCATCTGCGCGTCGGGTGGCGCGCGCATGCAGGAAGGCGTGCTGTCGCTCATGCAGATGGCAAAGGTGAGCGCCGTCCTCGCGCAACTCGCTGAGCGGCGCATTCCCTACATCGCGGTGCTGACGAATCCAACCACCGGCGGCGTCAGCGCCAGCTATGCCATGCTCGGAGACGCCATCGTTGCGGAGCCGGGCGCCGTCATCGGCTTCGCCGGCCCACGGGTCATCAAGCAGACGCTTGGCCAGGACCTGCCCGAGGGGTTCCAGACCGCCGAGTTCCTCCTCGACCACGGCATGCTCGATCAGGTGGTGCATCGCAAGGAGTTGAAACACACCCTGAGTCAGCTCCTTCGGCACATGAGCGGCAAGCCGTCCGCGACGGGGTGGACGTCGCCCTGACCGGCTACGCGGCGTCGCTCGATTACCTCTTCGCGCGAACCACCGGCGCCTTCAAGTTCGGCCTTGAGCGCACGCGAGCACTGCTCGCCGAGCTCGGCGAGCCGCATCTCTCCTATCCGGTGCTGCACGTCGGCGGGACCAACGGGAAGGGTAGCGCGGTGGCCACGGCGGACGCGTTGCTTCGTGCGAAGGGTCTGCGTGTGGCACGCTACACGTCCCCGCATCTGGTGGACTTCCGCGAGCGAATCGTCGTGGACGGCGTGCCGATCGGGGAGGACGACGTCGTTCGCTTCATCGACGAGCATACGCCACTCGTCGAGCGGATCGGTGCCTCGTTTTTTGAAGCCACCACTGCGTTGGCGCTCCTCCATTTCGCCCGCTCCAACGTGGACGTTGCGTTGATCGAGGTGGGACTTGGCGGGCGTCTCGATTCGACGAACGTCGTGGAGCCACGCGCTGCGGGTGTCACGTCGATAGGCTACGACCACATGGAGTATCTGGGCGACACCCTGGAGGCGATCGCCGGCGAGAAGGCCGGCATCTTCAAGCCAGGCGTGCCGGCGGTGATCGGCGAGCCCGATCCGGACGTCCGAGCCTGGCTCGCGCGCGATGCCCGACGTGCAGGTGCGTCGGTGGTGCGCGCAACCGCCGACGAGATGGAGGTGAGCGACCTCGAGGTCTCCGCACACGGTACGCGGTTTCGCCTGGCTGCCCTGGGCGATGCGCGACTCGTCGAGACGCCATTGGTCGGTCGCCATCAGGCGTCGAACCTTGCCTTCACGCTCGCTTTGCTCGACGCTGCTGGTGAGCCGTTCCGCGTGTCGCTGGAGGAGGCGGTAACGTCGGTGAAAGCGGTGCGCCTGCCCGGACGCTTCCAGCGTGTAGGCCGCTGGATCTTCGATGTCGCGCACAATCCGGTCGGCGTGCGGACACTCGCCGGAAGTCTGGAGGTAGTGGCGATGGAGCGACCCCTCTCGGCGCTCGTCTGCATCCTTGGCGACAAGGACTGGCGATCAATGATCGATGCGCTGGCGTCGTCGGTCGACCAATTCGTTCTCAGCGACGCACCCACCGCTCCGGCATCGCGCGCCTGGCCGCTCGCCGCTGCCGCCGCGTATGCGCGCGACAGGGGTCTTCGCGCCGAGGCGATCCACGATTTCGACGACGCGCTCAAGATGGCGGAAGCGGCGGGCCGCACGGTGCTCGTCACCGGCTCATTTCACACGGTGGGCGACGCGATGGCGCGGTTGCAGGTGTCTCCGCTGTCCGGCTAACTTGCGAGATGTTCAAAGGCGCCCTCCCCGGTTTTCGTGACTTCTATCCTCAGGAACTGGCCGAGCGCGCCTTCATCACGAATGCGTGGCGGGATGTGGCGCGCCGCTACGCGTTCGTCGAGTACGATGGACCACCGCTCGAGCCACTCGAGCTCTACACGAAGAAGAGTGGGGCGGAGATCGTCGGGCAGCTCTACAATTTCGTGGACAAGGGTGGCCGCGAGGTCGCGCTGCGTCCCGAGATGACTCCGACGGTGGCTCGCATGGTTGCGGCGCGCGCCAATGCGCTGCGCAAGCCAGTGCGCTGGTTCTCGATGCCCCAGCTCTTTCGCTACGAGCGGCAGCAGAAGGGGCGCCTTCGCGAGCACTATCAGCTGAACGTCGACATCTTTGGCTCGGCTGATGTCGCGGCAGACGCCGAGCTCGTCGCCGTTGCGGTGGACATCATGCGCGAACTCGGTCTCGCGTCGAGCGATGTCGTCGTCCGGGTGTCGGATCGCAGGCTGCTTCACGCGTTGCTCGAGACACTCGGTGTGCCGAAAGAGCGCATCGTCGACGTCTATGGCGTGATCGACAAGCTCGATCGCACGCCGCGCGAGATCTCTGCCGAGAAGCTCGCCGCGCTCAACGTGCCTGCCGAGGCTATCGAGCGGATCGTCACGATCAGCGAAGTGACGCTGGCTGAGCTTCAGCACCAGCTCGCGAATTCGCCCGCGTCGGTATACGCGGCCGAGTTCGAGCGATATGTGTCGTACGTGACCGCACTGCTCGCCGGCGACGCGTCGTGGATCCAGCTCGACCTCTCGATCGTGCGCGGACTGGCGTATTACACGGGCATCGTCTTCGAGCTGTTCGATCGCTCGGGCGAGTTTCGCGCGATCTGTGGCGGAGGACGCTACGACACGCTGCTTCAGTCGCTTGGTGGCGCCGACATGCCGGCACTCGGCTTCGGCATGGGGGACGTGGTGCTTGGCGAGCTGCTTCGCGCGAAGGGTCTGATGAAGCCGGTGGACATGGCGGCGGACTATTGGATCGCCGGCGACGAAGCGATGCCGCTCGAGCAGGTGATGACCGAAGCGGCGCGGCTTCGCGCGGCCGGGCATGCGGTGGAGTACGCGCTGCGCCCGCAGTCCTTGAGCAAGCAGAAGAAGGCCGCGCAGGCGAGCGGCGCACGGGAATTCGTGACACTCTCGAACGACGACGCATCGAATGGCTGACGACAAGAAGCTCACCCTTCGCGCGAAGGATTTCAGCGCCTGGTACAACGAGGTGGTGCTCAAGAGCGAGCTGGCGGACTACTCACCCGTGAAGGGGTGCATGGTCATTCGCCCGAATGGCTATGGCATCTGGGAACGCATGCAGCGGGCGCTCGACGACATGTTCAAGGCGACTGGACACCAGAA
>JBBQDT010000203.1:0-7214 GCA_038319955.1 Gemmatimonadales bacterium
TGTGATGTCGATCCATGCGCAGTACGCGCCGTATCATCTCCGCGAGGGATGGACACCCGAGCGCCGCGCGGCGGTTGGTGAATCGGTCGTCGCGATGGCTGCACAGCAGCTGCCGGGGCTAGCGGATGTCGTGCAACATTCCGATGTGCTCACACCGCCATGCATCGAGGAGCGCTACGGCGCCACGGAGGGGAGCCTCCTTCACGGAGAACTCACGCTCGACCAATTTCTCTTCGCACGCCCGGTGGCGAGCCATTCGCGATATGCGTCTCCGATCGAGGGGTTGTGGCTGTGCGGGAGCGGCACGCATCCTGGTGCCGGAACAGCGGGCGCGTCAGGTCGGTTGGCAGCCAAGGAGATTCTGGGATGACGGAAGAGCAGGTCCCTCGCTACGCTCGGGACGACAATGAAGAGCAGGTCCACGGCTGCGCTCGGGACGACGACCGCGAACTCACGCGGGAGAATATGGATAGCTTTGCGTGAATTCGCAGGACGCATTCTCAACGTACCGTGATCAAATGGAAATCGGTCTCTATACCTTCGCCGACATCGGCCGACATCCCACCACCGGCGTGTCCATCAGCGCCGAGCAGCGAATGCGCAACCTCATGGAGGAGATCGAGCTGGCAGATCAGGTCGGGCTGGACGTTTTCGGCGTTGGTGAGCATCACCGGCCCGACTATGCCGTGTCGGCGCCCGCGGTCGTTCTCGCCGCGGCCGCAGTGAAGACGAAGAACATTCGCCTCACGAGTGCCGTCACCGTGCTGAGCTCCGACGATCCGGTGCGCGTGTTCCAGCAATTCGCGACGGTGGACCTGCTCTCTGGTGGCCGAGCGGAGATCATGGCGGGACGAGGGTCGTTCATCGAGTCGTTTCCGCTGTTCGGCTATGACCTCGACGATTACGATGACCTCTTCAGCGAGAAGCTCGATCTTCTCCTCGCGCTGCGCGCCAAGGAGCGCGTCACCTGGTCAGGCGATCTGCGTGCGCCGATCGACAACCTCGGCGTGTATCCGCGTCCGGTGCAGGAGCGGCTGCCAATCTGGATAGCGGTGGGCGGCACGCCACAGTCCGTGGCTCGCGCGGGCACGCTGGGGTTGCCGCTGGCGCTCGCGATCATCGGAGGTCAACCGGACAAGTTCGCGCCGTTGATCGACCTGTATCGCGAAAGCGGGCGACGAGCCGGACATGATCCATCGACGCTCAAGGTGAGCATCAACTCGCACGCCTATGTGGCCGACAGCGCGGAGCAGGCGGCGAACGAGTTCTTCCCGCCGTATGCGGAGGTGATGTCCCGCATCGGGCGCGAGCGCGGCTGGCCGCCGACGACGCGGGGCCAGTTCGAGGCGATGATCTCGCCACGCGGTGCGCTCCTGGTGGGCAGCCCGCAGCAAGTGATCGACAAGATCCTCCACGAGTACGAGCTCTTTCACCACGACCGCTTCCTCGCGCAGATGGCACTCGGGGCCATGCCGCACGCGAAGGTGATGCGGGCGATCGAGTTGCTGGGGACAGTGGTGGCGCCGGCAGTCCGCGGGGTTGGCATGGGCGTGCCCCGGCAGGAACGGGAACGGGAACCGCCTCAACGTGGCGTTGGGCGGAATTGAGCCGCGCGAGCGTCGTTATTGCTCCTTGCGGTGTCCAACAGGACGCACGCAATCTATGAGTCCCGGCCATCCACGGAGATGGAGATGTCGCTCACCTCAGCAATCTCGACGTGCAGTGCACCGCCGGTCGACGTCCGCCCGCGCGATGACGAGCTCGATCTCTTCGGGATCACCCATCGCGGGTTGGTCCGTGCCGAGAACGAAGACCAGTTCATTCTCTGCACGGTGCACCCACAGGTGGTGGTGCGAGCGACGAGCCTTCCGGACTCCAGCGATCTGGCGCGGCAGGGGCAACGGTTGGCGACGATCATGCTCGTGGCCGACGGCGTGGGGGGCAGTGCGGCGGGCAGCAGGGCGAGCCGCATCGCGGCGGAAGCGGTGACGCGCTATGTGGCGTCGTCACTCCGGTGCTATCACACCGTCGGGGCTGCGAGCGAGTTCGAGTTCGAGGAGACGTTGCGCGCGGCCGCCATCGAAGCGCACCACACCGTGCGAAGCGAGGCGGCCGCGGATCCCGACGAGGCCGGAATGGCCACGACGCTTTCGCTCGGCATTGTCGTGTGGCCATGGATGTACGTCGTGCAGGTGGGGGACAGCCGGTGCTATCTGTATGGCGAGGGGCGCCTTCGCCAACTGACACGCGACCAGACGTTCGCGCAGGATCTCGTCGAGCAGGGTGTTTTCACGCGCGAGGACGCGAAGACCTCGCCGCTCAACAACGTGCTGTCGAGTGCCATCGGCGCGTCGGAGGCGCTGCCCGAGATCACGCGCGTGGACGTTCGCGAGCGAGGCTGCGTGATCCTGCTGTGCACGGATGGCCTGACCAAGCACGTCACCGACACGGAAATCGCCGAGCACCTGGCGACGATGGAGTCGGCGGAGCAGGTGTCGCGGGATCTCCTCCAGCTCGCGCTAGAGCGTGGCGGTACGGACAATGTGACGCTGGTGCTGGGTCGCGCCCGGAAGGCGAACGAGAGCCAGTAGCGCTTCGCCGTCAGGCTCCGTTGACGCTGAACCCCGCATTCATCTGGATGTGTCCCGCAAAGGTTCGCGCGTCCGTCACGCGCATCATCACCGACGTTGCCGACGCGATGTCCTCGTGAAGGTTCAGGTCCTCCGCCGCGACTTCGATCATGTAGCTACCCGGCGGCAGGTTCGCCTGGAGCTGGAGACACACGTCGAACGGACCGGGGCCGGGCAGGCTGAAGTCGCGCCACTTCGAGCCGGTCACAAAGACCAGTGTGCCTGTGCGCATCGAACGCACGCGGACGAGGATCGGCTCGATGTGGTCACCCAGCTCCACGCTCGTGCGGCCCGTGATGTGGACGGAGAAGTGATCTCCCGAACGCACGATGCCCGAGCCTTCGAGCTCCAGCGTGTCGAACATGACGATGCCGGTGCTCTCCACCATGCGCGATGCGTCGTGTGACTGTACGTACGCCGCGATGGCTTCGGCCGCCGTGCCGCGCGCGACCACCTCGCCGCGATCCAGCAGGATGCAATCGGTGCACAGCTCGGCGATGCGGTCGAGCTGGTGCGAGACCATGATGACCGGGATGCCGCTGTTGGCGAGGTCGCGGATGCGTCCGAACGCGCGTTCCTGGAACGACATGTCGCCGACGGCGAGCACTTCGTCGATGATGAGGATGTCCGGCCCGAGGTGCGCGGCGATGGAGAAGCCGAGCCGGGCGTTCATACCGCTCGAATAGCGCTTGACGGGCGTATCGATCGCCTCGGCGATGCCGGCGAAGTCGACGATCTGGTCGAAGTTCCGGATGATATCCTTCTTGGGCATGCCCATGATGGCGCCCTGGAGGAAGACATTCTCGCGGCCGGTCAGGTCGCCGTGGAAGCCCGCGGACACTTCGATGAGGGTACCGATGCGCCCGGTCGCCTCGGAATAGCCGCGAGTCGGCTGCATGATGCGCGTCAGCATCTTGAGCGTTGTGGACTTGCCGGAACCGTTCGGTCCGATGATGCCGAGCGTCTGACCGGCGCGCACCTCGAACGACAGGTCGCGCACCGCCCAGAAATCGCCTTCGCTCAACTCCTTGTCGCTGGCCCCGCGCCCGACGATCTGCCTGGCGAGGGCGGGAATCAGGTCGCGCAGGCTGTCGTGAATCTGTCCGCGGTGGAACTTCTTCCAGACGCGATCGAAGAGAAGACGAGCGTCCTTCACGGTATTCAGGCGGGAGGAAATTGCATCAAACGAGTTCGGCGAACCGCCGCTCGGAGCGGTGGAAGATGAGCGCGCCCAGCACGAGCCCACCGAATGCCCACAGCGCAGTGTACGCGAGGTACCATGGCCGCCAGAAAATGAAACCATCGGGCGCCATGCGGGGAGTGAGCAGGTTATGGTGATGCACAACGGATAGCCGCAACCCCTCCAGAATTGGCGCGACAGGATTGAGCATCATGATCTGCGAGCCTTTGGGACCGTACATCGAGGCGTCGAGCATTACCGGAGTGATGAAAATGCCGAATGTGAGAAAGACCTGAACGAGATACTTGACGTCGCGGAAGAAAATGTTGGCGCAGCTCAGGAACAGTCCCAAGGCGAGAGACAGAACCCAGAGCATGATGAGGAGCACGGGAGCCCAGAGCAGCGGCCATGACCAGGTGACACCGAGGAACGGGAGTATCGAGACGACGATGAGTGCGCCGATCAGCGAGTCGAACGACTGAGCGAGAATGGTGCTGAGGGGGAGGACTTCGCGCGGGAAGTAGATCTTCGTAACGAGAGAGACGTTGGACACGAGGCTCGGGGTGGCTCCGTTCAGGCAGCCCACGAAGAACGCCCACGGTACGGCCTTCACGGCCATTCCGGCGACCTGCCCCAAGGCGAGGCCTTTCCCGGAGTAGAACGCGATGGCGAAGCGAACGGCCAGGCCCGCACCGACGACGGCTATGGGGATCAATAGCGCCCACGCAAACCCAAAGACCGCCTGCTTGTACTTGACCCGGATGTCGCGCAGCGTGAGCTGGTAGATCAGGTGCTTGCTCCACCGGATATCGGTGACGATCTGCCTGAGGTCCTCGAGCAACGTGGGTCGGATCTCCGGGGGAGGTCCGACGCGCGGATCGCGAACGGCGGCGCCGGAATTCCGTCGCTCTGGTTCTACACTCGTCACGGCGCTGAAGTGGCGATCAGGGTGAGACTCGAAGGCGAATGGGTCGGCTCCGGAGCGGCTCCGGAGTTCCGGCTGCAAACAGAGCCCACATAGTATATCATCATCGAGCGGGCAGCGAGGATCGGGAATGCTGACCTGTACGGGACGATCGGACGCGAAGGCTGTGACACGCGGCGACCCGTAGGCGTCATATCCATAGTGTTGGGACTACGTGCCCGTTGGTCGATCCATCCGGATTTTCGACGAAGGGCTCGACAGCGCGCTGCTGCGCCGGCGAAGTCGCTTTGCGTGTCTCCCTAACCCCCCCCCCGGGATACAACCATGAGCCTGACGACAGACGAAAAAGGTAGCACCACGGCAATCGCCGACGCACCCGCTGGAGTGCGCGCATCCACGCTTGACGGTTCGCCCCTGCCACTGGTCCTCGAGCCCACCACCGAGGGCATCGACCTCGCCGAGTGGAACCTGAAGAATCGCGAATGGATCGAGGCGCAGCTGCTGGTGCATGGCGGAGTGCTGTTCCGGAACTTCATCCTTCCGTCGCCGGCGGATTTCGAGCGGGCGGCCAAGTCGGTGTACGGTGAGCTGTTCGGGGACTACGGCGACCTGCCAAAGAATGCGGCCGGCGAGAAGATCTACGAGTCCACGCCGTATCCACCGGACCAGATGATCCTCTACCACAACGAGAGCTCACATCTCCCGAGCTGGCCCCGGAAGATCAGCTTTCACTGCGTGATCCCGGCAAAGTCGGGCGGCTGCACGCCCGTCTTCGACACGCGTGAGGTGCTCAAGCACATCGATCCGGCCGTCCTCGAGCAGGTGCGCTCGAAGGGGCTGATGTACGTGCGCAACTTCTCCAAAGGTGTCGATCCCACGTGGGAAGCATTCTTCCACACCACGGACAAGCCGACGGTGGAGCAGATGTGCCGCGATGCCGGCAGTGAGTTCGAGTGGAAGTCCGACGGCGGGCTGCGCGTCATCAACCGCTCGAAGGGGATCGTGAAGCACCCGAAGACGAAGGAAGACATGTTCTTCAACCAGGTGCAGATCCACCACATCTACTGTGTGGACGAGGACACGCGCGAAGGGCTGCGCGCACTGTTCGACGACCAGGATCTCCCGCGCAACGTCTACTACGGCGATGGCTCACCCATCCCCGACGAGACCATGCAGCACCTGGGCGAGGTGTTCGAGAAGATTGCCGTGCGCTTCAAGTGGCAGAAGGGCGACATGATCATGCTCGACAACATGCTCGTGACGCACGCGCGCGACAGCTTCGAGGGACCGCGACACATCGTGGTGGCCATGGGCCAGATGATCAGCGCCGACGAGTTGCCTGCCTGACGGCAGGCGCACTGTCCGGTCGTCGCATGCGTGTACTCCTGTTTCGCAATCTGTGCGACCGGGGTGGGGTGTCCACGAGTATGCTGCTGCTCGGGCGGGAGCTGGAGAAGCGCGGCATCGAGTGCGAGTTCTGGTTCTGCAAGGGATCTGACCGTCTTCAGGACTTCCTGGAGACGGGACGCGCGACGGTGGGCCCACTTTCGCAGCTCGCTGCGCGGCTGGAGCGCGCCGACGTGGACGTCGTGCAGATGACCGCGTCGGACCCCATGGCGGAACTCGTCGCGATGATGTCGCGCGACGCGAAGGTGCTGGTGAGCGCACGCGGTGCGCTCGCCGACAGCTGGGACCGGACCAATTGCTTCGCCTACTCGGCGATCTCGAAGGGGATGGCGTCGGTGAACCAGCCGTACACGAACGTCGCGATCGAAGTGGTGCGCAATGCCATCGACGTCGATCGCTTCACGCTGGGGAGCGCCGCACCGGGCGGAGCACCCATCGTGGCGTTCGTGGGGCGTACCTCCGATGCGATCAAGGATTTTCCGCGTTTTACGAGGATCGCGGCGCGCCTGGCGAAGCGCGGCGCGCGTATATGGGTGGCGGACCCCCACAACGCCGGGTGGGATCACTTCGAGGGACTCCCCGTCGAGCGGATCGCGCCCGAGCGCTGGGGGCCGGTGTCGCATGCACAGATTGTCGATTTCTATCGCGCCGTTGCGGCGTCCGGAGGGGTGGTGCTGATGACGTCGCGCACGGAGGGTTTCGGCAACGTGGCCCCCGAGGCGGCGGCGTGCGGCGCGTGGGTGGCCGCCCCCGACGTGCTGGGGCTCAACGAGGCGGTCGTTGACGGCGTGACGGGCAACCTCTTCCCCGCCGCCGCATCCGATGACGAGGCGGCCGAGCTGATCGCCGGCTGGATGGCGCAGCGACGTGACATGAAGGCGACGTCGGACGCGGCGCGGCGCGAGTTTGCCCCGCGGGTGATGATGGACGGCTACCAGCGCATCTACGATCGGCGAGAGCAGTTGCTCACCACACCCCCGCCGATGTCGATCGACGCGTCGTGGGCCCCACCCCGGGAGCGTGTCGTCGCGAGGCGCCGCAGGACCCCCTCCGCCGGGGGCGCCGCGGCTGA
>JBBQDT010000204.1:0-7198 GCA_038319955.1 Gemmatimonadales bacterium
CGTGAACGAGATCTGGTTGATCGCGTTGACGGCGAACGTCACCGTCTGGGTCGCCGTCTGCGCCTGAGCCGTGGCGGCTCCGAAGGCGACGAGGGCAAGAGCAACTGCGCTACGGCTTACATTCTTGATGGTCATTGACCGAGTGTTTGAGGGGAAGTGTCGTGAACTGCTACACGGAGAGAATAGCCCGGTCATTATTACAGAACATGGTCTCGAATATTACAATTCTGTCATTCGAGCGTCCCCAGTTTGACACCACTTGATAGCCCCGAAACGAACGTGACCCCCATATGAGAGCGCTTCTGGTCGAGGACGACGCCTCCAGCGCACTGCTCAGCCGCAGTGTGATGGAGAGCGACGGCTTTGCTGTCGACGTGGCCACGACCGCGCAGGAAGGACTCACGTGCGCCATGGTCACCGACTATGACGTCATCGTCCTCGACCTCGGCCTCCCGGACGGCAACGGCATCACGATCGTCCAGGCTCTGCGCCGCAGCGGGCGTGCGATTCCCGTGATGGTGCTCACGGGCAACAATGATCGCGCGACGACTGTACTCGCACTCGACGCTGGCGCCGACGACTACGTGACGAAGCCGCTGATGATCGACGAGTTTCGCGCCCGTGTGCGCGCACTCATCCGCCGGGGCGGCGCGAAACGGACCGAACAGATCGCCTTTGGCAACGTGGTGCTCAACCGCCTCTCGCGGCAGTTGTTCGTCGGCGGCAGCGAAGTCTCTCTCACGGCAAAGGAGCTGCCCCTGCTCGAGCACCTGCTCCTCCACGGCGACGAGGTCATCTCGCGCTCGGAGCTGCTCGAGCGGGTCTGGGACATGCACTTCGATCCGGGCTCGAACGTCGTCGACGTCAATGTCGCGCGCATTCGCCGCAAGCTCACGGATGCTGGAGCCAACGTCCGCATCGGCACCCGGCGCGGCGTGGGATTCGTCCTGACACTCCATGGCGAGTCAGCGACGGACTCCTCGGCAACCGAGGCGTCGGAATAGTTCGGCGCACACCGCCGCATCCCGCACACGAAACGCACATGTCCGACGACAACGGCAACGTCCTCTCCGGCATCGAACCCGGATCCGTCAAGCGCATCCACCTGGTCGGCGTGGCCGGCACGGGGATGGGCTCCTTCGCCGGCATGCTCAAGACGGCAGGCTATGACGTCACGGGAAGCGATGAGAGCGTCTACCCGCCGATGAGCGACATGCTCGCCGACTGGGGGGTGGAGGTGATGACCCCCTATTCACCGGCGAACATCGACCTGGCGCGCCCTGACCTGGTGATCATCGGCAACGTCATCCGCCGAGTGAACGTGGAAGCGAGCGAGGTGCGCGCGCGCGGCATTCCGCAGATGTCCTTTCCTGCGGCGTTCGGATCGTTGGTGCTGGAGGGAAAGCACAGCGTGGTGGTCGCTGGCACGCACGGCAAGACGACGACGTCGGCGCTGATGGCGCACGTGCTCGTCGCCGCCGGCACCGATCCGACCTTTCTCGTCGGCGGCGTCACAGTCAACTATCACGGCAACTTCCGCAACGGCCACGGTCCATTTGTCGTGGTGGAAGGCGACGAGTACGACACGGCCTACTTCGACAAGGGCCCGAAGTTCATGCACTACCGCGCACGCACGGCGTTGCTGACGAGCGTGGAGTTCGACCACGCCGACATCTATCGCGACATGGCGCACTACGAGTCGGCGTACGACAAGTTCTGCGCGACACTGCCCGAGGACGGCTTTCTCGCCGTCGCCGCATCGTATCCGAACGCGGTCGCCATCGCGCAGCGCTCGTCGAAGGCATACGTGGCGACGTATGCGGCGGACGGCAACGCGGACTATTACGCGGAGAGCCTGCGCTTCGGCCCCGAGGGCGCGCGCTTCGTCATCCGCGAGCCACGTGGTCATGCGGGTGAGTTCCTGCTGCCGATGTCGGGGCACCACAACGTCGAGAACGCACTTGGCGTCTACGCTGCCGCTCGTGCCCTGGGCCTGGGTGCGGACCAGATCCGCGAGGGCTTCGCGTCGTTCCAGGGCGTGAAGCGCCGGCAGGAGATTCGCGGAGAGATCGGCGGCGTGCTGGTGATTGACGACTTCGCGCACCATCCCACAGCGGTGCGCGAGACGATCACGGCCATTCGCCTGCGCTATCCGGACCGTCGCCTGTGGGCGGTGTTCGAGCCGAGATCGAACACGAGCCGCCGCAACATCCATGAGCGCGAGTACAAGAGCGCGTTCGATGGCGCGGCACGGGCATCCATCCGCGTACCGGAGCCGCACGACAAGGTGCCGCTCGACGAACAACTCGACATCACCACGGTCGTGAGAACGCTGCGCGAGCATGGGATCGATGCAAGTGCGTCGCCGGATGTCGCGGAGATGGTCCAGCCGGTGATCGCCGAGTCGCAGCCTGGCGACGTGGTACTGGTGATGAGCAACGGCGCGTTCGGTGGGTTCATTCCGACGTTGCTCGAGGGACTGCGGGAGCGGTTTCGGTCCTGATCCGCCTGAGAAGGTTGTCCTCGGCGCACCGCGGGGAAACCGCAACTGCCTGACGCGGATGACAGCCGCTGAGAACTGCCGGATTTACGCGGATACTACGGAACGATTTTTTGGTCTGCAGTCTCCGTGAAATTTGCTGGCATCCGTGCATATCCGTGTCAGGCGGGTCCGTTTCCCATAGAGGAAAAGCAGCAAGGGAACGGTCGCTGCGGCGGGTGCTTATGCCACGACGCGAACCTCGTGGATCTCGCTCCAGCCGCCACCGACCTTCGACACGATTGCAAAGCGGATCACGGCACCGACCGGCACCCGCTCGGTACCCAGATCCGCGAGCCACACGCCGATCGTCGTATCTCGGCCCGACGATTCTGACGCATCGCCATCGCCAACCGTCCAGCGCACCACCATCTCCACCGGCGACTGGATGCGCAGGCGATTCCCCACCGGCATGCACGACGCCCGGCAATGCGGTGCCCAGATCGTCAGATCGCAACCGATCCGCTGGCGCACGTATCGTTCGTACGGCTGCTGTGGCATGTCGAACACCCGTCCGTCGTGCAGCGAGCGAACGAGCTTCGCGTACTCGGCGTGCGCCCACACCAGCGGCATCGCGCCGCCGGTAGGGTGGCCATTCACCAGCTCGAATCTCGGGCAGTCGGGTCCGTCCCACACCTGCTCGGGCAGCATGCCGCCGTCGCTGGCCTGCGCGCGCATGACACCCAGGAGCTTGACGGCCACGTCGGAGCGGCCGGCAGCCAGCTCGTAGTGTGCGCGCTCGCCGGCGAGCAGCGGCCACGGGCGTCCGACACCCACGCCATCGAACGGTGAGCCATCCTCCTTCTCGCCATAGCCATCGCGATTGTAGCGATACCACGCCGGACCCGTGGCGGTGAGCGTCCGCAGCATCGAATCCAGCACGCGCACGGTGTTCACTATGCGCGGATCGAGCGGATCGCGCAGTCCGAAGCGCACCAGCGCGAGCGCGTCGGGACTGACGATTTCATCGTAGCGCGCCAAGTCCGCGCCGCCCGGGCGATTCTTGATGGGGATGTACCCGCCCGACTTGGGCGTCACGTCGCAGACGTCGCCGGGTGCGATGCGCACGTAATAGCCGTCCACACCCACCTCACGCGCGATCACGGTGTCGCGAACGTACGTCCATTCCTCGATGCGCGCATTCCATGCGTCTGCCGTATCGCGAAACAGCACGGCGAGGTCGGCATCGCCGGAGCGTTCCGCGAACTCGGCGGCGACGAGCAGGCCAGCTATCTCCACGGCGAGGGTGAATGGCGAGTAGCCGCTGTTCTCCTCCCACCGGTCCTGCCCTGTGACGGGCCCGCTCCGGACGATGAAGCTCGCAGCGCGGCGAATCATCGGGTACGGATCCAGGTCTTCGAGCTTCCCTTCGCGACGCAGCATCTCGGCGAAGATGATGGGAAACGCCACCTCGTCCATCTGGAGGCCGCGCCAGTATGGCGTGCCGTCGAGCCAGAGATTCTGCGCCCAGCGGCCGTCCTCTTCCTGGGTGCTCATGAGATAGCGCAACGTGCGGCGCGCCAGCACGCTGTGGCCCAACGCGATCAGTGCGCCGGCGCTGTTCACGAGGTCGCGCGGCCACACGAGATGATAGCCGCCCAGCTCGTGGTCGCTCTTCGTGTTGCCCCACGGTATGGAGAGGCTCGCGATCATCGCGCCCGAGGCGCGCTTGTCCTCGTGGACGGCGAGCACTGCGGCGCTCATGCGATAGAGGTCGATCACGCTCTCGGGCAATTCGATCAACGGGCGCTTGCGTCGCTCCGGCTTCGTGCGCCTGGGCACCGGCTCGTGCGCGTGGGTGCTCCCGTGTGCGTGCACCGCGAGGTCCCGCTCGGCACTCTGACGTGACAATTCGGGTGTCGTTGCCTCGTCGCTCGCAGCGGGCCGTGGCCCAACCGTGTGCTCGTGAAAGCGCATCCACTCGCGGATATACGACGTCTGCACGCGCTCGAATGACGACGCGAGCGACATGCGCCCACGCTGCGCTGCTTCGGCCGAGCCCAGGCCGAACGCCAGTACGATCACGCATTCGGCGACATCGGCTGCGGGACGTGTGCAGGCGGCGATGTTCACCTCACCGGTCAACGCGATGTTGCCGTTGCGTGCCTCGTGACTCGGCTCGTTCAGGTAACCGCTCGCGTTTACCTGCCGCCAGCCGTCGTTCACGCCGACGTAGCCGCAGCTCATCGTGCGCCAGCCCGCGCTGCAGGCGAGGGCGAGCGCCACCTCCTGCCGTTTCGCGAACAGCATGGGCACGCCCTTGTACGTTTCCGCCCACCCGTCGTTGCCGTACCCCTGGTTGCACACGTGCGGTGCCAGCAGCGCGAAGACGCGGTAGTCCTCCACCTTGCCCACGAGCGCCCGGAACCGGATGCGCATCATCAGCACGTCGCGCTCAGGGTCGGTGATGACGGTCTTCTCGATGATGTAGCGGCCTTGCACGCACGAGTTCACCAGCCGATAGCCCGGCACACCCGGTGCGATGAGGTGCACGACGCTCGCGGCGTCGCGCTTTTCCTCCGAGAAGAAGCCGTCGGCACTGACCATCAGCCCGAGATCGCGCGTGTTCGCCTGATCGACGCGCGGGTAGTAGACCTCGTCGATGATTCCGTGTGAGATGGTGAACCACACGTGGCTGCGTCCGTCGAGCGCGGTTCCCACGCCGCTCTTCGCGCTCGACGTCCATCGCGGTTCGACTCCTGGCCCCAACGGCGTCACGGGCTGTGGACGGGGCGCATTGTCCGTCACGACAGGTACGCCTGCTTCTGCCACAGACGGTAGCCGCCGCGGAACGCATTCAGGTTGCTCCCACGCCGCGCATTCGGTGGCAGTTCCTCCTCGAAGAAGCGCACGTTGCCGCCACCGAGCACGGCGTAGTCGGCATTCAGGGCAGCGAGGAAGAGCGCCACGATCGCCGTGACGTGCTTCTTCCACTTCTTCTCGCCGAGATGCTTGAGGCCCGCCTCGCCCACATATTCCTCGTAGGAGCGCTCCTTCCTGTATGGCAGGTGTGCCAGCTCGAGCGGCACCACCGTGCCGTGCGTCACGAGCGTGGTGCCCAGGCCAGTGCCGAGTCCGAGGAAGAGCATCACGCCGCCGTCGTAGCTGCCCAACGCCTGCATGGCGGCATCGTTGATCATCTTCACCGGAACCTCGAGGGCCTTCGCGTAATCGAAATCCACCCAGCCGGGCCCGAGGTTGACGGGTTCGCGTGTGGGACGATCCTTGGCAACAGGCCCAGGATAACCGATCGTCACGGCGTCGTAATGCCACTCGGCGGTGGTCTCGAGCACCGCGTTCACCATGGCGTCGGGAGTGAGATCCGGGCCCGAGGGCAGCTTGAGCGGTACGCGTCGGCCGGTGGACAACAGCTTGACGTGCGTGCCGCCGACATCGATGACGAGGATTTTCACGTGCGTGTTGGGTAGGTAAGTTGAGCGACGGTCAGATCGATTCCGGCACCGTCACGTTTATCGAGGCCATCATGTCCGACGTCACAGCACCCGCGCTTACTGCCGCCGAATGGAGTGGCGTGCTCGAGCAACAGGATGGATTGACGCATCTCAGGGAGCAGTTCGGGAAGCTGCCGTTCTCGACTCACGCAATTGCCGCGCTGCTATTGTATGAGCAGCCGTTCGGTTTCACGCAACAGGACGTGACGGACGAAGAGGAGGTGAGCGAGTATTGCGCCGTGATGGCGGCGCAGAATCACCTCGCGGGGGACGGCGGCACCGCGGCCAAGTTCGAGCTGCTCGGCGGCAAGCATATGGAGCGTGCTGCGCGGATCGCTGCGCTCCTGCCGCCCCTCCATCCGGCTCAGGGCTAGCCGATGCGACTCTCGCCCGTGACGCTCGAAGGGACGGTGGTCCGCATGGAGCCGCTGGGTCTCGTGCATGTGCCGGCGCTGTGCGAGGTGGGGTTCGACCCCTCGCTATGGGCGCTGACGTCCAACCGCGTGTCGTCCGAGGCGGACATGCGCGAATACGTGGAGCAGGCGCTCGCCGAACAGACGGCGGGAACGGCGCTGCCGTTCGCGACGGTGGATCGGGCCACCGGGCGCGTCATCGGCAGCTCGCGCTTCGGCAACTACGTGGAGGCGCACAAGCGCGTCGAGATCGGTTGGACGTGGATTGCCCCGCCGTGGCAGCGGACGGCGGTGAACACGGACGCGAAGCGGCTGATGCTCACGCATGCGTTCGAGACGCTCGGCTGTCGTCGCGTGGAGCTCAAGACCTCCGCGCGCAATGCGCGGTCGCGTGCGGCGATGCTGCGCATCGGCGCCACCGAGGAGGGCACGCTCCGGCAGCACATGATCAACCCGGACGGCTCATCGCGCGACTCCGTGTACTTCTCGATCCTGGACGGTGAGTGGCCGTCGGTCAGGGAGCGACTGGACGAGATGCTGCACCGACCGCGCCCTGCCTAGGGCGCGGCGGGAAGGTGCCGTGTTCCTACCCTCAGGTGGTGGGGCGCGTTGCGTCGACGGAAATCTTGAGGTTCTCGTTGAGTGTCGCGTCGCCGCTGATGATGGACGACCAGGACAGCTCCTTTCCGTTGCGCTTGCCTTTCTCAACGACCTTCAAACCATCGGGCGCAATGGTGATGGTGTAGGTCTTGTCACCCTGCACCAATTCGCGCTTGATCGCCTTGTCCAGTTTC
>JBBQDT010000205.1:0-7176 GCA_038319955.1 Gemmatimonadales bacterium
TGGGCGTCGCACGCTCGGATGCGTCCATGGCGTCGCCCACCGCGCTGTTTGCCGTCTTCATCACCGTCGTCCTTCCCGCGGCCGGCGGCATCGCGCTGCTCCGCGGTGCCCTCGGCGGACACTCGAAGGCGCGCATGCAGCAGCTTCGGCAGCAGACCATCGATGCCGAGATCCTGCGGCTCGCCATGGCACAGAAGGGGACGCTCACCGCTGTGCAGGTCGCGGCCGCCCTCGCGTTGCCAGAGGGTGAGGCGAAGAGCTCACTCGACTCGCTCGTCGCGCGCGAGGTCGCCGACCTCGACGTCACCGATGAGGGCGTGCTCGTCTACTCGTTCCACGAAGCGCGCTACTTCGACGGACCATCCGGCGGCAAGAGACAGCTTGGTGGCTGACACCGCCGTTCCGCCGCGATCGCCGTTCGAGGCTCGCCTGCCCTGCCCCGTCTGCCTCGGCGTGCAGATGGAGAAGGTGCAGATGGGCAACGCGACGTCCGCGCTCGTGCTCGATCATTGCCCGCGCTGCGGTGGCGTCTGGTTCGAGAAGGGTGAGGCCGCGCAGCTCAGGCGTCACGCGCCATCGGAATTGTGGAAGTACATCCCGCCGCGCGAGTCCGGGCCAAAGCCGCCCTGTCACGGGTGCGGCACTCCGCTCGACCGCGACGCCGAGAGGTGCGCGGTGTGTGGCCGGAAGAACGAGCTCGATTGTCCGGTCTGCGACAAGACGATGGCGCGCCGCAAGCATTCCGGCCTCACGCTCGACGTCTGCGCCAATTGCAAGGGCGTGTGGTTCGATCACGTGGAGCTGAAGAGCCTGTGGTCCATCACCGTGATGGACGCGAATCGGCGACGCTTCGGGCGCTCCATGGATGCGGCGGCCGTCGGCGGTGACATCCTCCTCGAATCACTGTTCTGGGCGCCGGGCCTGGTGATTGAAGGCGGCATGTCGGCGGCACGCGGCATCGGGCATGTCGCCGGTGCGCTGGGCGACATTTCCATCGACGGCGCCGCCCACGCCGCGCTCGGTGCGGCGGATGTCGTGGGCGGTGCCGCCGAAGGATTGTTCGAGACGATCATGGAGATCATCGGCTCCATCTTCGATTAGCCTCATCAGAACGCGACGCGATACACCAGCGAGAAATTCCGTCCCGGATTGAACGCGAAGCTCTTGAGCCGGCTCGTTGCGTCGGCGTACTTCTCGTCCAACAGGTTGTCGACGCGAATGGTGAGCGTGTGCAGCCGGTCGGCGAGTGGCAAGTTCAGCCCCACGCTCAGGTTCAGCAGATCATACGCACCCGTCGCGATGGCCGATGGGTCGCGCTCCGTGGCGGCGGCAGGCACCCGATCCTGCGCGAAGGCATGACGAAATTCGCCGTCGGCCGAGAGACGGCCGTTGTCCCACCGTGCGAGCGCGCGGAGTCGCGCCGCGGGCATGAACGGCAGCGGTTCGCCGCCCTTGAGCCGACCGCGCGTCATGTCGCCCATCGCGCCGACGACCACGCGTGGCGCCACCTGCAGCTCGATCTTTCCTTCGACGCCACGCAGCGTCGCATCTGCCTGCGAGAAGCGGTTCAGCGGCACGAAGGCCACTGACCCATCGTCGCCCACGATCGATGTATCGCTCACGATGTTCGGCGTGATGTAGTTGTTGATGCCGTTGTAGAACGCGGAGAGCTGGCCATTCACCGTCGGCAACTCCAGACGCAGCACACCGTCCACACCCTGGTTGGTCTCGGCGCGAAGCGCGGGATTCCCGACGTCGAACGTACCCGCCGCGGCGTGGAACCCATTCGAGAACAGCTCTTCCACCGAGGGTGCGCGAAACGATCGCGCGACACTCGTGCCCAGACTCAGGCCGGCGCCGATGGGCACGGTGAGCCCGATCGAACCGGATGCGCTGCTGAAGGTCAGCGCGCGCGGCGCACCGAACTTCGCGACACCTGCCCTCGATGCGATGTGGTACAGGTCATATCGCGCGCCCACCTGGAGATGTGCGACCTGCGCATCGGGATGCGCATTCGCGTCGCCGAGTGGGACGTCTTCGTACAGAAAGAGGCCGGCGCCATTGCTGTTCGCTGCCGGCGTCAGGGCTTCGTCGCCTGCCGCGGCGTACTGCTTGAGGATGCCCGATGCACCGAAGGCGCCGCTGACGCGTCCGGCCTTCGTACGCGCAAGCGCGTCGGCGGTTTTCGTCTTCAATGCGAAGCTGGTGTTGATCGCATTGGTCGCCTGGTCGATCTCGCTGTGCTCGTACCACTGACTCGTCACGCTGGTGCGCAGGGAGTTGATGAACGGACTGGCGAACGTGAAATCGCTCCGGGCCGCCACTTCGTGCCGGTGCCCCTCGATACGCGCGCGTTCTCCCTCGCTGGAGGGAAGGCCGTAGTTGAAGCGATACTCGCGGAACACGGCGCCGCCGTTGGCGTTGTCGCCACCGAAGCCGAAGCCGGCATTGCCGTAGTAGTTGCGATAGAACGTATTGGCGAGCTTGTCACCGCCGCCCTGGCGCAGGTCGTCGGCATGGCGGACGCCGCCCCGCAGCACCAGCGACAGGCGGTCCCCGATTGGGACGTTCACGCCAGCCGACGCCGCCGCGCCGGGTGTCGCGGATTCTGTCTGGCCGGCGAAGTAGCCATCGACGTGCGTGGGGATCGAACTCGGGATGTCGTTCGATATCACGTTGATCACGCCGCCCAGCGCGCTATTGCCGTAGAGCAGCGACGCTGGTCCGCGCACGACCTCGATGCGCTCGGCCGTGAGCGGATCCATGGAGACCCCATGATCCGGCGCGGCCGAGGACAGGTCCGCGGTGCGATCGCCGTCCTGCAGCACGAGAATCCGTTCGCCCTGAAGACCACGAATGATCGGCGCGGTGGCGGCCGGCCCGTTGAAGCGAACCGAGATGCCCGGCTCGGCCGACAGCGTCTGCGCGATCGTCGCGCCGATTTGCCGAGCCAGCGCCTGTCCGGAGAGCTCGGTCGTGGACTGCGCGACGTCGCGCGGATCCGAAGCGATCGGCGTCGCCGTGACCTGCACGCTGCTGAGACGCATGGGCGTCTCGACCATCGTGATCGTGACGTTCACGTCGGCACCCGAGGCCGGAACGACGACATCGGCGTGTCCTGGCGCGTGGCCGATCAGCATTGCGCGAAGGTGATATGCGCCAGCAGGCAGTCCGAGGAAAGAGAAATGGCCCTCCGCGTCCGTCCTCGCGACCCGACCGAGCACGGTGACGATGACCTGCACGTTCGGCAGACGCTTGCCGACAGAATCCTGGACGATGCCGTTGATAGCTGGGCCGAGCGGCGTGGGTGACGCGTGCGCGAGAGTCGGCAACGCGAGTGTGACAGCCATCGCCGCCATTGCAATGATGCGTGTGGACAGTCGGACGCGAAGCGCCCGAGCCTGTCCGCGAAAGGACGAGTTCATGTGTCGTATGGAGCTGAGTGATACCGAGGCGCACGCACTGCGGCGTCAAGGCCGGCAATCACGCACGCGCGAGCGAGCACGGATGCGTGCGTCGCTCTCGAGGATGACGGTCGCCGGCGACGCCGGCGTCAGCTCAGGCTGGAGGGGCTCGTTGGGGCGGATCGCCCGGATAACGGACTTGGCACGGCGCGCGATCGGCGTCGCTGAGGTGCGCATCGATCTGGCGCACCACGGGCATCGGCACCGCGACGCCCGATGGGACCGTCGCGCTGGCCGCGATGACGCGGCAGACGATGCAGTTCTCGGGGTGAACACGCGGACAGCTGCTGCTTCCCGGCGCCTCGACGTGCGACCGCGAGGCGACAAGCATGCTCTCCCCTTCTTCCCGCGCATCCACGACCGCCGCGACGGCAGGGACGAACAATTGGAAGACGGCCGCGAGAAGCCAGCCGAAGCGGAGATAGCGCGCGCGCACGATCATCTCGGACGGTAATCAGTCGCTGCTTTTGCCGCCACGTTCACCCACGCGTCGAGCAGTTGCGGTCGCACGTCGTTGATGTCGCGCTGCTTGCGCGACGCCAGATGATCCAGCGCGAACCGTGCTCCCGCCGCATCGCCGAGCTTGATGCGCGCAACCGCTGCGCCTTCGCGCAGGAGATCCACCGGCATCCACAGGTCGTCCTTCTCTGCCGCGGCAATCAGCACTTCCGCCGCCGTTGATGCTTCGCGGAAGTCCCATGAGGCCAACCCGTGCAGGAAGGCAATTGCCGCACGTGCCCCCGGCGGAGCGTGCTGCGCATCCATGTAGCGCTGTGCCGCGGCAAAGAACGCCGTATCGGCGACCCCCGACGTCCCGCCGCCATGCAACTCCTCGGCATCACGCACCGCGGCCGCCCACTCGTGCCAGTCGAGCGGCGCCTCGTTCGATGCCAGCATGCGATCCACCGCTCGTGCGCGCTCTGCTGCGCCGAGCATCGGCCCCGTGGCGCCGGCATAGTGATTGTCGCGGGCGCGAGCGGCGAGTTCCATCGCCTCGAGGCGCGGCACGAAGGAGATCGGCGTGTACCGTTCGCCTGTGACGCCCACGCGACGTCCCTCGATGATCGGTGCGATGCCGAAGCGATCGCTCGTGAGACCCACGAAACCCGTGGCGCCCTCATTCATGTAGCGCGTGCGCTCCGCACCGAGGTCGAGCGAAGGAAAGAAGTCGGAGTTCGCACCCCCGCCCCGAACGAGTGGTGCGAGCGTCGACCCATCCACCATGTGCAGCGCGTCGAGGATGGCTGGCGTGAGCGGGTACACGCGACGCAGCGCATCGGCGACGGGCGGCAGCTGGAACACCGACCAATCGGGAGGCGCAATCGTCGCATCGTTCGTGGCGACGATCAGGATGTCGCGATTGCCCACCGAGTAGATCGTGTACGACGGAAAATTCTCCGCCACGGCGCGGACGACGCTCAGCACCAGGCCGTCGTTGATCTCCGACAGGTGCAGCCACTGGCCGAACACGCCCTTCGGCGCGAGAAAGCGACGGACGTGCGCGTAAAATTCAGTGGTGAACAGCCCCGACACGCCGGCCACCCACGGGGTGGATGGCTCCGAGAGGATGAGGTCCCATCGCTCGCCCTGTGACGCGAAGTAGGACCGTGCGTCATCGAGGGCGAACGACGAGCGTTTGTCGTCGAAGGCGAGCTTGTTGGCCGGATAGAACTGCCGCGCACCCTTGATCATCTCGGGCTCGATCTCGATCGTCACCACACTGCGCAGGCGAGGATCCAGCAGCAGCGTGTGCGACGACATCCCCGATCCGAGTCCGATCACCGCGGCCTTCTGCGCCTGCGGTGCATGCGCAAGCAGGATCAACGGCAACAGCATCTGCGTGGACGCATCGTGCGTGAACGGGCCGGGCGTCATCGGGGGCCGGAACCACTCCGGACCGAGCGACGCATCCGGCTTCCCGTTCGTCGCCAGGGACAATCCGTGGCTCGACAGAATGCGACGCACGCTCACGGTGGCCGTGCGTCCGTCCGCGTAATAAACCATGTCCGTGATCTTCGGCGCGCGTGCGCTGCCGTAGCGAAATACGCCACTCGTCAGCACCCCGCGATCGAAGTCCGCGCGTGCGCCCACCACGAACAGCAGCCCGACGATGATCATCGCTGGCGCGAAACGACGCGACCCCGTCCACGACGCCGAGCGCTCGCGGTCCCACATCAGCAGCGTGACGCCGAGGACGACGTCGATGGCCGCACCGCCCACGAGCAGCCACTTGAGTCCCAACACCGGCAGCAGCACCAGCGCCGCCAGCGTCACGCCGACGATGGAGCCGAGCGTGTTCACCGCATAGACCAACCCGATGGACCGCTCCCCGGTCCGTCCGCGCATCAGCAGCTTGGTGATGAGCGGCAGCGTCATGCCGGCGCAGAAGGTCGCCGGCAGCATCACCACCAGGCAGATGAGGTAGCGCGACATGCTGAAGGCACGATAGCCCGCCGGCGCGCGCGTGAACGCCGCCATGAAGTCGGCCATCCATTGGAACGACTGCACGTACAGGGGCAGCGTCGCGACGGCGAGCGCGCCCATGGCGAGCTGCACGTAGCCGAGCGTGCGCAGCGACGCGGCACCGGCGTCGCTGCGCGTGCGAATCGCGAACGCGCCCAGCGACAACCCGAGGATGAACGCCGACAGCATCAACTCGAACGAATGCGTCGCCGAACCGAGGACGAGCGACAGCATCCGGATCCATCCGATCTCGTAGATGAACGACGACACCGCGGTGCCGAAGCTCACGAGGAGCAGCAACGTGATGAGCCGACTCGATTGCGCATCCTCCGGCGCCGCGCGCTCGATCATCACGGCGTCATCGGCACGCGGCCCAGGTGGTGCGATCGCCAGCGAATCGCGCAGGCCCGACGCATCGCCGCGCGTCACCATCAGCACCGCGCCGGCAACCACGATGTTGAGCATTGCAGCGGCGGCAAGCGTGCCGGGAAGTCCCGCCGCCTGGATGAGCACGAAGCCAGCGAGCAGCACGCCGCCGGCTGCGCCAAGGCTGTTCGCGAAGTAGAGCAGCGAGATGGTGCGCCCCGCGCGCGCCGGCATGCGGCGTAGCGCCCCCGCGGTCATGAGCGGGAAGGTGGCGCCCAGCAACACGGACTGCGGCAGGATCAGCAGCGCGGCGATGACCCACTTGGCCACCGAGTGCATCGAACCCGGACCAAGCGCCGGAAACAGCGTGTCGTAAGCGGCGTGCGTCGACCAGACGAACACGTCGTGGAACATGAGGCCAATCAGGCCCACCACCAGTTCGACGAGCGCATACCACACCAGCGGATGCCGCACCCGCTCGGAGCGACGGCCCACGTACATCGCCCCAGCCGACATCCCGCCGAGAAAGATGACGAGCACGAGCACCTGCGCGTACGCACTGTGGCCGACGAACAGTCCGAGGTACCGAGTCCAGATCGACTCGTAGACGAGTCCAGCCGCACCGGAGAGCACGAACACGACGCAGAGAAAGAGGAGCATGTCTCAACGACTATCGCCGTGGCGACGCGGTCACGATCTCGCGTGTCCGCGCGGGTTGCAGCGGCTCGTCGCGCACGATTAGATTCAACGCTGGCCGCACACCACGTTGCGTCCTGGAGGGGTGGCCGAGAGGCTGAAGGCACCGGTTTGCTAAACCGGCATACTGGGAAACTGGTATCGAGGGTTCGAATCCCTCCCTCTCCGTTGTGGAAGGCCCGCCGCC
>JBBQDT010000206.1:0-7102 GCA_038319955.1 Gemmatimonadales bacterium
ACTCGTCGTGCTGCCGGTGATGCTGCTGCTGATCGTCGCGCTTGCGCTCACCGTCATCGGCATCTTGCTCATCCCGTTCGCGGTCGTGGCCTACGCCATCGCGTGCGCCGGACTCTTCACGCTTGGCTTCCTGGCCGTGTCACGTCTCGTCGGTGGTTCCCTTTGGCGAGGCGACGGCAAGTCCGCACGGGCCCGGGCGCTCGGCGCGTTGACCATCGGCATTGCGGCGTTTTTCGCGCTGTGGTTGGTCGCGGCGCTCGTGAGTTGGGCGCCGCTCACCGCGACGATCGTTCGTGCCGCGGCAATTGCCGTCACGTGGTCCGCCGTAACCCTTGGACTCGGCGCCGCCGTTCTCTCCCGCGCCGGCACGCATCGCCGGCTCGCAAGTGGCATTCGGCCTGTCGAGTTGGCCGCGTGGCAGACCCCGACGCCTGTCGCTGGCGTAATCGCAGCGCGCCGCACGGCCGGCACCGCACGAGAGGCTCGCTGACATGCGCAAGCTCAGACTCATTGCCGCCCTCGCGTCGCTCGTTCCATTGCCCGCATTTTCGCAGAGCGCCCCAGCGTGGCGGACGGTGGACATCTCGCGCCAGCTCCGGGACTCCCAGCCGCAGCGCGTTCGCGTGCAATACGGCGCGGGGCGCGTTGACGTGCGCGGCACCAGCGATCCGTTTCTCTACGCGATGCACCTGCGTTACGACGAGAATCGCTCGGTTCCGCTGCACCAATACGACGCGGACCAGCGCGTCGCGGCACTTGGCATCGACTCGCGTGGCGCCGGGCTGCGGTCGGCGTCGGCGACCGGAGAATCGGGTGAACTGCGACTGACCCTGCCGCGTGCTGTTCCGCTCGACCTCGACCTCGACTTTGGTGGCACGCAATCGGTGCTCGATCTGGGCGACATGTCGCTCCAGTCGGTGCGGCTCGAGTGTGGTGCGACGGACGCGATGCTCATTTTCTCGCGGCTCAATCGCATCCGCATGCGCGACCTGGAAGTGAACGTTGGCGCTGCCGACTTCAGCGCTCGGCAACTGGCGAACGCCAACGCGGATCACATTCGTGTGCGCGGCGGCGTCGGCAGCGTCGACCTGGATTTCAGCGGCACGTGGTCGCGCGACCTCACCGTCACCACGCGGCTCGTCGTCGGCAAGCTCACGCTGCGGGTGCCGCCGGATGTCGGCGTACGTGTGGATATGCAGCGTATCATCGCCGGCTTTGATCACTCCGGCCTCGAGAAGCGCGACGATGGGTGGTACTCGCCGAACTACGACACCGCGCCGTTCAAGTTGAAGGTGCGCGCGGAGACGCTGTTCGGGCAGATCGAGGTTCAGCGCGCCACGCGCTGAACCTCTCGCCTCACCACGAGTTCGCACGAACTTGGCTGGCCCGCGCCTTGCCCCGTAGCGGGCACATGGTGATCAAAGGCTATAGCGTCGTCCCACTCGTCAAGAAGACTTTCCGCGAGATTGGCGAGGATCGCATCCCGTCGCTCGCCGCCGAGACGGCGTACTACTTCTTCTTTTCGCTCTTCCCACTCCTCCTCTTCCTGACCCCCCTCCTTGGCCTCGTCGGCAACGGACGCGAGCTCATGGAAGCGCTCCTGGTCCGCCTTTCGGCGACGATCCCGGCCGACGCCCTCTCGCTCCTGCGCCGCACACTCACCGAGATCATCACCACGAGCGGTGGTGTCGGCATCATGTCCCTCGGTGCACTGCTCGCCGGCTGGTCGGGGTCGAGCATCTTCGGAACGTTGATGGACGCCCTCAACGTCGCCTACGACGTCAGCGAGACTCGCCCGCGCTGGAAGCGCATCGCCCTGCGGCTCGCGTGTCTCGTCCTCGCTGGATCGATCGTACTCGTGGCAACACTCGTCTTCCTCGACGGTGGACAGATCGCCCTCTGGATGGGACGCGCGCTTCACCTGGGCGTCCTCGGCACCACCGTATGGAGCGTCGCGCAGACGTTGATCGCCGCACTGCTCATCGTCGCTCTGTGCATTTCGCTATTCAAGCTGCTGCCCAACGTGCAGCAGCAGTGGTCGCATCTCATCGTCGCCGCGCTGGTCACCACGGTGCTGTGGCTGCTCGCGACGCTGCTGTTCCGCGTCTACGTGCAGAACTTCCTTCCCTTCAACAAGACGTACGGCACCATCGGCGGCGTCATCGCGCTCCTCTCGTGGATGTACTACACGATGCTGGTGCTGCTTGCGGGCGGCGAGTTCGCATCGGAGCTGCATCACGGCACCGGCGCCATCGATCCGCTCAAGGGCGCGAACTATCTCGGTCGCATCGTCTCGAGCGACGGACCGGGTACCCCGTCCATGTCGAAGTACAAGCAGGCTCGCTGATTGTGTCGTTTCGATCGCGTGCTTGTTGTCGTCCCGAGCGACGTCGAGAGACTGCTCGTAGTCAGGCGTTCTCACGCATTGGGACGCAGCACCACCGCTTCACCGCGCGCCGTGCGAAGCACGCTCGCCGCCGATCCATCACGAACCGCGATCTCGACCAGGCCGCTCGAACCGACGAGCGCAACGACTTCGCCGGCCTCGACGTCGGCGTAGGTGCGGCGAATGGGGAGCGACCGTCCGGCCAGTTCGATGCTGCCCCCGTGACGTGATACGAGGTTGGTCACGAGGTTGCCAAAGCGATCCACCGTGATGATCGTGCCGGCAATCGCACCATCGGCTCGACGTGTGGCTTCCGGCGTCCGTCGCACGATGGGATCCGTGCATACTGCGCCGAGGGCATCGAGGCTTATGCCCTGCGCCAGCTTTGCGGCAGCGGGCGCGAAGACGTCTCGGCCGTGAAAGGTCGGCGATGCCGCCGCAGGAACGGTCAGCGCCACGCACCGCGCGCCCGGGTGCAGCATCGCCGGCGACAGGATGCCGTTGTCCGGGCCGACGAGGTATCGCCCTTCGCTTTCCACGGCGAGCGCGACGCGCGCGCCTCCCACGCCAGGGTCCACCACAGCGAGGTGCACCGTGCCCACCGGGAAACGGTGCCAGTAGCGGGCGAGTGCCAATCGTCCCCCCTCGACGTCATGAGGCGCAACGTCGTGCGCGATGTCGACGAGCGGACAGTCCGGCGCATTCGCCGCCAGGATGCCCTTCATCTCTCCGACGTAACCGTCGGCGGTCCCGAAATCGGTGAGCAGCGTGATGAGTCGCGCCATCCTCGCCTCCTCAGGCGATCGACGTTCGCTTCCAGTTGCCGGCGCGCCAGATGACCATCATCCCCCCGGCACGCGCAATCGCCGTGAGCGAGATCGTCCACCAGAGCCCACTGCTACCATACCGCGCGGCGGCCCACGCCGCGATCGGAATCCTGAGTGCCGTGATGGACGTGGACGTGAGCATCGGCGCCAATGTATGACCCGCGCCGCCGAGCGCGCCCTCGAGCACGATCTCCGCACAGATCGCCAGCTGCGAGACTGCTGCGATGCGCAAATACTTCGCCGCCTCGGCGATCACCGCTGGATCGTGGCTGAAAATCGCGGCGAACGTCTCCGGAATGAGCAGTTCGACAATGCACGCCGCGACGCCGAACAGTGAGCAGAACCCAACAGACAGCCATCCAGCACGAGCCGCGCGATCGGGCCGTCCCGCGCCGAGGTTCTGGCCGACGATGGCGGCCGTCGCCGCGCCGAAGCCGACGCCGATCATGAACAGCCAGCTCTCCACGCGATGCCCGATGCCGAGCGCCGCAAGCGCCGGCGTGCCGAACTGCGTCGCCGTGCGCGTGACGAGCACGTAGATGAGCGAGAACACGATGCCGGTGACCGCCGTCGGCAGCCCGATGCGGACGACCTGCAACAGCGACCGCCAATCGGGCCGGCCGACCTTGAGCACACCGCGCCGCCCCACGATCGTCAGGCCGAGTGCAAAGGCCACGGCGCGCGTGCCGATCGTCGCGATCGCCGCTCCGGACATGCCGAGCGCCGGAATCGGTCCCCAGCCGACGATCAGCACCGGATCGAGAACGAGCGTCACACCAACCGAAGCGCTCAACAGCAGAAACGGCGTCCGCGTGTCACCCGCGGCGCGAAACGCGGCGTCCACGGCAAAGAATCCGAAGATCAGCGGTGCGCCGAGCAGGTACGTCCCGAGATAGCGCACGCCGAGCGCCGTAACCTCCGGCGGCGCATGCATGATGCCGAACATGCTCGGCAACAGGGGTATGCCGACGATGGCGCAGAGCGTACCGAGTGCGAGCGACAGGAGCAGCGCATCGCCGGCGATGCGGGCGGACTCACGCGCGCGTCCTTCCCCATATCGCCGCGCCGCCACGGCAGTGAGCCCAACGTTGACCATCTCGGCGATGGAGATCAGGAACCAGATCCAGAACACCGCCGTCGAGGCCGCGGCGAGGCCAGTCGATCCGAGACGTGTGCCGATCCAGTACGTATCGACGGAGAAGAACAGCGTCATCAACAGCGATGAGGCCACCGCGGGCAATGCGAGCTGCGCGATGGTCTGCGGCAGCGGATCGTTGATGAGTTGAGCCGACTCCCACTCGCTGGTGATGCCAACTGTCGCCAGCCCCTCGTGCGACTCGAGCGGGAGCGAGCTGCCAAGGAGCTGGTCGTCTGACACAGTGCGCGTCAGGCGGGCGTGAGGGCCATCGCTGCCGCGGCCACCTGCGTCGCAATCTTCTCCAGCGCGCGCGCGGCGGATGACGACGGATCGGCCGACACGATCGGCGAGCCGGTGTCACCCCCTTCCATGACGCGCGGATACAGTGGCACTTGGCCGAGCAGCGGGAGATCCACCGCCTTTGCCAGCCGCTCGCCGCCGCCGGTGCCGAACAGGGCAGAGGGCTTGCCGCAATGCGGGCACTCGAACCAGCTCATGTTCTCGATGATGCCGAGCACCGGCACGCCGACGCGCTGGAACATCTTCACGCCGCGCAACGCGTCGCCGACGCTGACTTCCTGCGGCGTCGTCACGATCAGCGCGCCATCCACCGGCGTCGCCTGCACGAGCGAGAGTTGGGCGTCGCCGGTGCCGGGTGGCATGTCGACGAAGAGATAGTCGAGCTGCCCCCACGCCACGTCGCCAAGAAACTGGTTGATGATCTTCATGACGATTGGTCCGCGCCAGATGGCCGGCTGGTCGGGCTCGATCATCATGCCGAGCGAGATGATCTTCACACCGTGTGCCTCGAGCGGGACGATCTTCTCATTGATCACCGGCGGTTGGCCGGAAACTCCCATCATTCTCGGAATATTCGGCCCATAGATGTCGGCATCCATCAGGCCGACGCGCGCTCCACTCCGCGCGAGCGACACGGCGAGGTTCACCGCCACGGTGGACTTGCCCACTCCACCCTTGCCCGACGATACCGCGATGATCTTGCCGAGGTTGGGATACTTCTTGGGCGTGGGCGCCGAGGGGCGGGCCGGCGCGGCGGGCGCTTGGTCCATGACGGGCAGCGGGGCGCGGCCCGGCTTGGGCGCGTCGGGCAACTTCACCGGCTTCACCTCGAGCTGGACGTCGATCACCCCCTCGATCTTCTCGATCTCCTGGCGCACCGTGCGCGCGAGCGCCGGATCGTCATCCTTGGTCAGGAGCAACGTCAGGTGCACTCGGCCATCGGGCGTGGCGCCGATGTCGCGCACCTGCTGGGTGGAATAGACGTCCGCGCCAGTGCGCGTATTGCGGATCTGCGAGAGCGTCTTGGCGACGCGCTCCTGAAGTGTCGTAGGCATTCCGAAGGATAACCACCGGGCGCAATCACGTCCGCGAGGGTGGCCGGCGTGGCGATGTCGTCACGACATCTTCGCATGGAGCGACACCAGCTTGACACTCCGAGGGGCGGGGCGCATCGTCCCCCCGCGTCCAACCCCATCTGGAGAGCCATGCGCAGAACTGGAATCCTGTCGCGAATCGCACTATCGGCATGTGCGTCATCCGGCGGCGCGAGCAGTCGCCCCGATGAAACGGTGCGGATCGTCGGCGAGGGCAGCCGCAACCTCACGCTGCCGTCCAACGGGGATGCGAACGTCACACGCATCGCCTCGCCGATCGATCGCGTATGGCTCGCAATTCGCGTCCAGCTCAAGCCCGATGATGGCGGCGGTACCATGGTCGAGACGATGTTCGAGGCGATGGCCAAGCCAGTGTCGTTCTCGCGGGAGTACTCGCGGTGCACGTCGCGCGGCGTGCTAGAGACGCGGCTCGCCGACGCGGTGAAAGCGCAGCTCAGACAATGAGACCCGCGACACGAGCGCGTACCGTGCGGCTCGCGTTGTGTGTCGCCTGTGCGTGCCTTCCCATGCACGTGTTCGCGCAGACCGCGCGCTCCAGCAGCATCGCGCCGCCTGCCGCATTCACCGATCCCGATCGCATCGCGAAGCTCAGTGCGGCGTATCCCGAAATCGACCGTTTGATGCGCGGCTTCACCGACCAGTCGAAGGTGCCCGGTATCGCCTATGGCATCATCGTCGACGGACGGCTGGCGCACGTTGGCGTCGTGGGCCTTCGTGACGTGAAGACTCGCGCACCGGTGGACACCTCCACCGTGTTCCGCAACGCCTCGATGACGAAGAGCTTCACCGCCGTGGCCATCCTTCAGCTGCGCGACGAGGGCGCATTCTCGCTCGACGATCCCGCCGAGCGCTACGTGCCAGAACTCAAGGGCCTGCGCTATCCAACGGGCGACTCTCCCAGGCTCACCATTCGGCACCTCCTGTCGCACTCGGCCGGTTTTCCCGAGGACAACCCGTGGGGCGACCAGCAACTGGCAGACACGGACGAGGAGCTGTCGCGCATGATCAGGGAGGGCATCCCCTTCTCGACATCACCGGGCACGTCGTACGAATACTCGAACTACGGCTTCGCGATTCTCGGGCGCATCGTGTCGAACGTCTCGAAGATGCCGTATGCCCGGTATGTCAGCGAGCGCATCCTCCAGCCGCTGGACATGCACTCCACCACCCTCGAGGTCGGGCACGTGCCCGACGCCCGGCTCGCACACGGATACCGTCGGCAGGACAACGCGTGGCTGGAGGAGAAGCAGCTCCCCGACGGTGCGTTCGGATCCATGGGTGGCGTGCTCACGACGGTGAGCGATCTCGGCAAGTGGGTCGGCTTCATGCTCGACGC
>JBBQDT010000207.1:0-7097 GCA_038319955.1 Gemmatimonadales bacterium
CTTGTGCTCCAGCACCTTCGCCTTCTCGGTGCCGTGCGCGACGGCCATGATGTTCACGTTCGCGAACTCGGCGCCGCCTTCGCGCCAGTAGGCGTGCGTGAGGATGTGATGACGGCCCACCTCGCGGCCCGCCTCGATCTCGCGACCTTCGGGCACACGCCAGTGGAAGAGCGCGTTGTACCGCGTGACGCGCTCGCCGGTGGCCGACGGCTTCACGTGCTCGAGGAACGTGGAGAACCGACCGATCACCTTCTTTGCCGCCAACCCCCGCGCCACCTCGAGAAATGCCTCGTACGACACACCCGCCTCGCGCGCACGGGCGCGCCACGGCCCGGTGGTCAGCTCGTCAGCGGTGAACTCGCGCTTGAGTGGGCCGAGCACCTGCCATTCCAGCGCCGACAGAGTCACGATGTTGGTGTCGAGAACCACGCCCGGCTCATCCGAGCGGCTTCCGACTTCCATGCCCTTCCGGCGGACGTGGCCGACGCCCAGCGCGAACAGGCGCTTCGCCGGCATGATGCGGAAGGCGGTGGCGCCGATGCGCGACGCGAGCAGCCCGCAGTGGCGTTGCATCGAGAATCCCTGCGGCACCTTGAGGGTCGTCCACAGGCGGTATACCGAGCCCGGCGTCTCCGCATCGGTTGACCGAATGACGACGTGTCCGGAAAACGGATCTTCCTTCGCGAGATAGTCGAACCCCTCGTCGAGGCGGTCCGCGGGCACCTGCCACGCCACCAGCGCGCCCGGCGCGAGATTGGTGGCCATCAGCGTCTGTCGGATGCGGCGGATCACTCCCGCCTCCAGCATGGCGCGCAACCGATCCAGCACCGACTCCACGGGCAGCTCGGCCAGTCGCGCAATTTCTTCGAACGGGTCGTCCAGAAAACCGGCGATCCGGTCCTCGCTCACGGACAGGATGCGAGCGTTGACCGGATCGGTGATCTCAACGGGGATGGTGTGCGTCGCCATCCGCGAAAGATAGCGACCGTTTACTCAGTATCCCGGGAGCTTGTGTCGGACTTCACGTGCGCCTGCGGCGACACCGGCGCCGACCGCCAAGCCGAGCGCGACCGCAGTACCGACGCCGACGAGCGGCAGGAACGCGAAGATGGGCAGGCAGACGAGGGCGACGGCGCCGCCAGCGATGAACGGTGCGATCGCCGACTGCACGGCGTCCACATAGCGCAGTCGGCGCGTCACGAAGTTGCGCGCCTGCGCGTAGGCGAGAATCGCCAGTACGGTTGAGGCGAGAAGGCTCAGGAGAAACCACATGGTAACCTCATCCGGTTCGGGGTGCAGTGCTCCGTACGACGCACGCCGCAGGATGGTTTCGTGAAACGATGTCGTCCCGAGCGCAGCGAGGGACCTGCTCTTCCGAATCCGCTGGCTCCTTTACCGCAAGAGAAGTTACCTTGCACCCACTTCAACCACCCCGCATGTCGATCACTCTCCGTGTCACCCGTCACGATCGCAGTGAGCAGCTCCTTGCCGAGTACGCGAGCGACGTGATACCCGCCCGCGGTGAAGTGTTGCAGCTCGAGACGATCGAGAGCGACGGCACCATCAGGTTGAGCACGATGTGGCGTATCGTCGGCGTCACGATCCATGTGCCCTCGCTGCACTCCTCGGCGCCCGCAGGGGGCCAGCCGCTCTCAGTTAAAATCGTGGAGGTGAGCGTGCTGCCCGACGTCTCGCTCCTTCCCGCGCTGCACCATGCCGCGGAGGAGATCCTGGCGGAATCGCGAATGTAGCGAAAGTGTGTCGACCTACTCTCCGATAACCCCACCCGACCGCTAGCTTCACCACGTGACCCGCACGTCCCTTTCGCCACCGCGCTCCCGCGCCGGCACCGATCGCCCGCTTCGCGCGACGGGCGACCTCCAGCGCGTCTCGCTCGCCCTCCCGGAGCACCTCGCCGAGTGGCAGTTGCCGCCCGGCTGGAACTGGGGCTCGGAGGGGCTATGGCAGCAGCACCGCCATATCCAGGAAGTCATCGACGCGCTCGGCCGCTCGCTCTCGCTCGTCACGGCGCCCGATCCCACGCACGCCGCGTGGCTCGAGGCCGAGGCGCGGGCGCTGGCACATCGCAATCATCCGGCCGTCCCCACGACCTATCACTACTGGTCCAAGTCCGGCGACAGCCCGCGCGGCCCTGGCTATCTCCGGCGCTGGATCGCTGGCGAAACCGTCGGCGCGCGACTCGGTCGTTCCGGCGCAGAGGACGTGCCGCAGGTGCTGCGCGTCATGCGGGAGATCGGCTCCACACTGTCGTACCTGCACGATGCTGGGAGCGTGCACGGAGCACTCTCCATTCACAGCGTGTGGACGACGCCGATGGGCCGCCTCTGGCTCCTCGGCTGGCAGTGGGCCGTGCCGCTCTCCACCATCCCGGAGGGCTTGTCACCCGATGCCACCGGCACGCCGCTGCCTCCGGAATGGGGCAGAGGGTGGGCCCCTACGCCGACGAGCGACCAGTGGCAGCTCGGCGCCCTGTGCTTTCATTCCCTCACGGGCGAAACGCCGCCGCACGACGACATCCCGCCGATCTCGCTCGTGCGCCCCGACGTGCCCCCGTCGGTGTCGAACGTCATCGACCGCGCGCTCCAGCGTGATCCGGACAAGCGGTTCAACTCCGTTGGCGCGATGGTGCGGGCCATGGATCGCGTGCTCGGGAGTCGCACCGTGCTCACACTCAGTGGCGAGACCACGGCCGCGTCGCGGGAGTCGCCCGAAGTGCGGCTCCGCTGGGCTCTCGCTGACGACTATGAGGTGCTCGCCCCACTCGGCGCTGGCACCTTCGGCTCCGTGTGGCGCGTGCGCGATCTCTCGCTCGGCCGTGAGGTCGCGCTCAAGCTGTTGCACCAGCACGTCGCTCGCGACGAGCGAGCGGTGGGCCGTTTTCGGCGTGAGGCGAGGCTGGCGGCACAGCTCGCACACCCTGCCATCGTCCCCATCTACGACTGGGACAGCCGCGGCGATGTCGCGTGGTACACGATGGAATTGGCGGAAGGCGGATCGGTAGCGGATCTCGTGGCGCGCGCGGGAGCACGTTCGCTCGCGGAAATCGCGCCGCAGATCGACAGCGTGCTGAGTGGTCTCGCGGCAGCGCACAGCGTCGGCATCGTGCATCGCGATCTCAAGCCGGAGAATATCCTCATCGATCGCTATCGCCGCTGGCGTGTGGCGGACTTCGGCATTGCGAATCCAGCCGGGGAAGAGACGACCGGCGCCTCGGGGACGCCTGCGTTCTCACCGCCCGAGCAGCTGCTTGGTGAGCCGCAGGAGGCGGCGGCCGACTGCTTCTCGCTGGCGGCCATCGTCGCCTATGCGCTCTCTGGCGCTCCGCCCTTCGGCGACGGCGACAGCAAGATCATCCTCGCGCGCGAGCTCTCCGGGAACCTCGATGTCTCGCGCTATGCGCCGGAAATCGGTGAGTGGTTGCTGCAGGGACTCGCAGCACAGCCGGAAAACCGATTCATCGACGCGGCGGAAATGCAGGAATCGTGGCGTATTGCAGCCGGCGCGGTGCTGGAGCGCGAACGTCGGGTGCCGTGGTGGAAGCGCCTCTTCGGCAGCGACGACAGCGCAGAAGGCTGGTGGCGTGAAGAAGCAATCGAGGGCGGAGGCAATCCATGACGGTATCATCGGTGAACCCGGCGACGGGCAAGACGCTCGCGGAATTCGCCGAGCATACGCCCGCCGACGTCGAGAAGAAGCTCGCGCTCGCGGCGGACGCGGCACTGCGGTGGCGCTTTACCGCGATCCAGGAGCGCGCCGCGGTCGTCGCGCGCATCGGCACTTTGCTCGAGGACGAGAAGGAGCGCATCGGCCGCATGATGACCCTCGAGATGGGCAAGCCGATTCGCGCGGCAGTCGAGGAAGCGGCGAAGTGCGCATCGGCGTGCCGCTTCTACGCCGAGCGCGGGCCGTCCTTCGTCGCGGATGTCACCGTCACGGACGCCGAGCACACATCGTTCGTCGCCTACGACCCGCTCGGTGTCGTACTCGCCGTGATGCCGTGGAACTTCCCGTTCTGGCAGGTGGTGCGCTTCCTCGCACCAGGGCTCGTCGCAGGCAATGTCGGACTGTTGAAGCACGCGTCGAACGTTCCGCAATGTGCGCTCGAGATCGAGTCGCTCGTGCGTCGTGCCGGTGGGCCCGAAGGAATATTCCAGACGTTGCTCGTCGGGAGCAGCGCGGTGTCAGGCATCATCGGCGATCCTCGCGTCGCAGCGGTGACACTCACGGGAAGTGAAGGCGCTGGCCGCAGTGTCGCCGCGGCCGCTGGGCAAGCGCTGAAGAAATCCGTGCTCGAGCTGGGCGGCAGCGATCCATTCATCGTCATGCCGAGCGCGAACCTTTCGCTCGCCATCCAGACGGCGGTGAAGGCGCGAACGATCAACAATGGCCAGAGCTGCATCGCCGCCAAGCGCTTCATCGTACACCGGGACATCGCCGCAGAGTTCCTCGACGGATTTGCTGCGGGTATGCAGGCACTGCGCGTCGGCGATCCGATGGAGGAATCCACACAACTGGGACCGCTCGCAACGGTGCGCCTGGCGGGCGAGCTCGAGGAGCAGGTCGCCGCGTCGGTGAAGATGGGCGCGCGTGTCGTCTGCGGTGGTAGCCGCACCGATCCCACGTCGGCATACTTTCCCGCAACGGTGCTCACCGACATCCCAACGGACGCACCGGCCTATCGCGACGAGATGTTCGGCCCCGTGGGTTGCGTGTTCGTGGCGAACGACGTGTCCGATGCTATCCGCATCGCCAACGACACGCGGTTCGGTCTCGCATCGAGCGCCTGGACGACCGACCGGGCGGAACAGGAGCGCTTCGCGCGAGAGATCGACGCGGGAAGCGTGTTCGTCAACGACATGGTGGTGTCCGATCCGCGCTTCCCCTTCGGCGGTGTGAAGTCGTCGGGCCACGGCCGCGAGCTGAGCGAATTGGGCATGCGCGAGTTCATGAACGTGAAGACCATTCGCATTCGACATGCAGCGGGTGCGCATCAGGGCAGTACGGAGTAGCGGGCTTCGAGAGCATTGTCGTCGCGAGCGCAACGAGCGACCTGCTCTACCGAACGTTACGCCGGCCGCAGCTCCACGCGCATGATCGTCCCCGCGCCGCTCGAGCTTTTGATCGACACCTCGCCGCCCCATCCTTCCACGAGCCGTCGCGTGATCGCGAGCCCAAGCCCGCTTCCGCTGGTCCGCGTGGAGAAGTGCGGCTCGAAGATCTTCGGCAGGACATCCGCCGCGATGCCGCTACCGTCATCGCTCACGTCGATGCGCACACGGTCCATGCCATCGCCGTGCGCAGCGAGCGAGACATTCGCCGCCACGTCCGTGGCGCCGGCGTGGCGGGCATTCTCGAAGAGGTTCAGCAGTACCTCGCGCAACTCGTCTGGCCGCCCGAACGCCGGAGGAATGCTCCCCGTCACGTCCGACGTCCAGCGCACACTCCCTTCGCCGAGCGTCTCGAGCGCCACCACGTCCTGTACGATCGCCACGACGTCCATGGGAATCGCCGGCGGACCCTCCTCCGGTGCGCTGCCATAGCGGCTGAAGGCCCGCGCAATCTCGTCCAGTCGGTCGATCTCGGTAAGGATGCGCGTGACGTTCTGCTCGAGCACCGTGTCGAAATCCGGACGGCCGAACGCGCGACGCAGATGCTGCACACCGAGGCGAATCGGCGTGAGTGGGTTCTTGATCTCGTGCGCCACCTGGCGGGCCATCTCGCCCCACGCGAGCACACGTTGCGCGCGCGCGAGCTCTGTGACGTCGTCCAGCGTCAGCACTGCGCCGCCGCGCGCGAGACACGTCAGCTGCCCGCGCAGCGTCCTGCTCGCACGCTCGATCTCGAAGCCGTCGGAATCGAGGCCACTGCGGAGGAACGCTGCCACTCGCGCGGCAACTGCCGCCGAGCCGACACGACTGATCCCTTCGCCCGCGGTCGGCACCTGGCCGAGCAGCACTTCGGCCTGCGGGTTGGCGAGGATGACGCGCCCGGTTTCATCCACGGCAATCACCCCGCTGGCCACGGTGCGCAGCACGGCATCGGTGCGCCGCTGCGACTCCACGAGCGCGGCCCTGCTCTCACCGAGATCGCGCGCCATCGCGCGAAACGCCGAGAACACCGGGAGGAACTCGCTCACCGCGTTGGTCTCGAGTGGGAGCTCGCTCTCGCCGCGAGCCACGGCGCGCGCGGCCTCGCGCAGCGACGCGATCGGACGAGCGAGCTGCCGCGCCGCGACGGCGCTCAGCCACAGCGCAGCGGCGGCACCCAGTGCGGTCGCGAACAGCACGAGGACGCCGAGGTCACGCCTGCGACGGTCGAGCAGAAAGTCGTCCACCCGCGCCGGCGCAGCAAGCACGACGGAGCCGCCCGTGCCGGGCAACACGCGATATCCCATCATGCCCATCGAGCCCGAGAGCGGCTCGGGCATCGTCGCGCTCAACTCCTCAGCGACGTTGAGGTCGAGCGCCACGGCCGGCCGAAGCAGCCGGCCCATCGGCGCAAAGTCGGCGAACAGCGAATCGCTCGCTTCAGTGAGTACTCCGTACTTGTACGCGAGGAGCTTGGTGTCGAGACGACGTCCCTCCCTGCGCAGCCAGTCCGGCTCCGCGGGGTTGCCGGCGAATGCGCGCATCGTCTCCGTCACCAACAACCGCCGCGATGCCTGCGCATCGTCAAACAGCTGCTGCCAGGACCACACGGCGAACGCCGCTGCGGGCACCAGGAAGAAGAGGAACAGCACCACCGACAGTCGCGCGCGATAGCTGCGAATCTGCCGGCGTCGCATCCGGAGCCACCGACCCACACGACCGTCCGCGAACGCGCTCAGCAGCCATGCGAGTGATACGACGAAGAGGTCGATGAGTACCAGGAGCCCGCCGCGCGGCAGCAGCGAATCGAGTCCGCGCAGGTCCACTTCGACATGCGCGCGCGCCGGTCCGGAAGGGCCGAGCACCGGCCAGTTGCCGTGCAACTCGCCACGCACCCTGCGCCAGAGAATCGAGTCACTCGCTGCCACGGAGTCGTTCATGACCTGCACGGAATACGGCGGCTCGGTATTATCCGACGACGCGAGGCCA
>JBBQDT010000208.1:0-7092 GCA_038319955.1 Gemmatimonadales bacterium
CGCGCTCGCAGAGGAGCTGGCGCGCCGAGCGGCGCTGTCCGTGCAGAATGCGCGTCTCTATCACGACGCGGAGCTGGCCACGCGCGCGCGCGACCAGATGCTCGGCATCGTTGCGCACGACCTGCGGAACCCGCTGAACACGATCCTGATGGCGTCCGAGATGCTGGAGGAGGTGCTGGCCAGCGACGAGAAGAAGCGTCACCAGGTGAAGATGGTGCGCCGCGCCGGCAAGCAGATGAACCTCCTCATCCAGGACCTGCTCGACGTGAAGCGCATCGAGAACGGTCGTCTCGCGGTGGAGCCGCGCGCGGTGCATGCCGTCGCGCTGCTCAACGAAGCGGTGGAGATGTTGCGACCACTCGCCACCGCGCGCGGCCTGGAGCTCGCACTCGAGCAGCTTGACGAGTTGCCCGTGGTCAGGGCGGATGCGCAGCGCATCCATCAAGTGTTCTCGAACATCATCGGCAACGCGATCAAGTTCACGCCGAAAGGTGGAAAGATCAGCGTCTCGGGCCGTCAGCGCGGGAGCGACGTGCACATGGTCGTGAGCGACACGGGACCGGGCATCCCCACCGAGCTGCTGCCACATGTGTTCGGCCAGTTCTGGCAAGCGACTGGCGCGGATCGTCGCGGCCTCGGCCTCGCGATCGCGAAGGGGATCGTGGAAGCGCACGAGGGCCGCATCTGGGTGGAGAGCGCCGTCGGCGAAGGCAGCAGCTTCTACTTCACGCTGCCCGTGGATGAATCACGCTGATCAATCCAGCAGGTCGGCACGCGGCTTCCCCCAGCGCGGGAGTCGCTCGGGACATGTCGGCGACGCGCTAGGCGGCGTCAGCTCCATGAGCGTGAAGTTCTCACGCGAGACGCCGCCGAACCGGTAGTCGCCAATCGCATCCGCCGTGAATGCAGGCGCCCGTCCGAATTCGAGCCACGCCGACACCCGGCAGTCGGTTCGATCGAGGCCGCGCAGCGTGGCCAGCGACTGACGGAGCGTCTCGCTCCACTGAACACCTGGCGCCGTCTTCGTCCCACACCCGATTGCCGGCAAAAGCGCCACCACCCCGCGAGACAGCACGTATTCGCCGGCCGCGGCGTCCTTCTCGATCGCGAGCGCTGTCCAACACAGTGGATTCGCCGCCTGCGGATTGAGCACCACGTCCACCAACTGGCCGCGCACGATCGGCGCGATCGACGCGACCACCCGCTCGCGCACCACCCGCTTGAGGCCGAACATCATCACGACGAACAGCGCGACGGTGACCAGCGCGGCACCGGAGCGGCGGCGTGGTGCCCAGTCTCGTACGAACCACGCCGCCAGCGCCGCCACCACCACGAGCGTCGCGAGTGCCGGCACGGCAACCATGCCCACCCACGCGAACGCGAACGATGCCACGGCGAACAGCACGCCGAGCCCGACCCGCGAGCGCGGCGACTGCGCATTGGCCGTGGCAGCGACGCCGAGAAAGAGCCAGAGCCACGGCTCCACGATGAAGATCACGTCGCCGTAGTACCAGCGAACGTCGACAGGGTAGAACGGATGCACGCCGTAGCTGTTCCACGAATCGAGCACGATGTGGCTCAACAGGCTCGCGGCCACGAGCATCCAGAATCGATTCTCGACACTCTGCAGGTTTCGGCGTATGGGCGGCGCGAGACACACGACCCCGATGAGCGCTGCCAGCCCCACGAGACCGACGAGTGTGTGCGTGTGCCCGCGGTGATGTAGCAGGTAGCCCAGCGGCGGCGCCGCAATGCTCGTGTAGAGCAGATCGGCGTCCGGCAGGTTGGCCGCCACCACGCCCGCAATGAAGAACGTTCGTCGTTGGGCGCGGGTGGCGTTGGCCGGAAGCGCGAGCTCCGCCAGCGCGGTACCCATCAGGGAATGCGTGAGGTTTTCCACGGGCAGGAGTCTACTCTCGGCCGCATGCCGAGAGGAGGCCAACGGATGCCTTGCCGAAAGCGTAGCGCAGATGCAATTCTCGACGTTCAGATCATTAACTCGAGCATACACATCTCCATGTCTGCACCACGCAACGTCCTTCTCTACGGCGCCATGGCCCTCGCCGCCCTGTCGCCGCTCGCAGCCAGCGCGCAGTCGCTCGACTCGGCCACAGTGGCCGGGTTCAAGTGGCGCACCGTCGGGCCAGCCAACTTCATGGGTCGCCTGTCCGACGTCGTCGGCATTCCCGGTCCGTCCAAGACCCTCTTCGTCTCCGCGGCCGGTGGGGGCATCTGGAAGAGCACCAACAACGGCGTCACCTGGCGCCCGGTGTTCGACGACAAGAACATCATCTCGATGGGCATGCTGGCCATCGCACCCTCCGACACGCAGACCGTCTGGGCCGGCACCGGGGAGCCCAATTCGCGCAACACCATCGAGCCGGGTGCAGGCGTCTACAAGTCCACCGACGGCGGCAACACATGGGCGTTCATGGGCCTCGAGAAGACCCAGCACATCGGCCGCATCGTCGTCGATCCTCGCGACAAGAACGTCGTCTACGTCGCGGCGCTGGGCGCCGTGTGGAAGTCCAGCCCCGAGCGTGGCCTCTACAAGACCACTGACGGCGGCGCGACCTGGAACCTCATCAAGTTCATCAGCGACCGCGCGGGCTTCGTCGACGTCACGCTCGATCCGCGCAACCCCGACGTCATCTATGCGTCGAGCTGGGAACGCTATCGCACACCGTATTCGCTCAACAGCGGCGGGCCGGGCAGTGCGCTCTGGAAGTCCACCGACGCCGGAAAGTCCTGGACGGAGATCAAGGGCAGCGGGTACCCCGAGGGCACCAAGGGCCGCATCGGACTGGCGGTGGCGCCGAGCAATCCGGACGTCGTGTATGCGCTGACGGAAGCGTATTCGATGACGCCGGCCAAGGTCGTGATGGGCCAGCGGCCCACGGTCAACGGTCTCTATCGCTCGGCCGACGGAGGCAAGACGTGGGAGCGGACCAGCACCGTCAACGTGCGCCCGTTCTACTACTCGCAGGTTCGTGTCGATCCGAAGAACCCGAATCGCGTCTACTACTCGTCCACGGAACTGCAGGTCTCCAACGACGGCGGCAAGACCACGAGCAACGCCGCGCAGGGCGTGCACGTCGACGACCACGGCCTCTGGATCGATCCGAATGACCCCGAGCGCTGGGCGCTGGCGAACGACGGCGGCATCGCCATCACCTTCGACAAGGGCGGCAACTTCTTCTATCCGATGAACCTGCCGCTCGGACAGTTCTATGAGATCAGCTACGACATGCAGGTGCCGTACACCGTCTGCGCCGGTGCGCAGGACAATGGCGCATGGTGTGGCCCGAGCCGGAAGCGGTCCGCGCTCAACAACTCGTACTGGTACACCATCTCCGGCGGCGACGGATTCTACACCGCGCAGGATCCCGCCGGTGACTGGGTGTTCGGCGAGTCGCAGAACGCCGGCATCCAGGTACGCAACCTCAAGACAGGCCAGAACCTTCGCGTCACCAAGCCCGGCTGGCAGGAGCAGTATCGGCAGTACGAGGATTCCGTCGCCGTAGTGTGGGGCGACCCTCTCGCGCAGCCGGGCAAGGAAGCGCAGAAGCGCATTGCGGCGCTGCGCGGCGTGCAGCGGAAGGATTCCACTGACCTGCTCACGCGATTCAACTGGAACTCGCCCTTCTTCCTCTCCCCGCACAACTCGCAGGTCTTCTACCTCGGCGGCAACAAGGTCTTCAAGTCGCTCAAGCGCGGCGAGGAGATGTACACCATCTCGCCGGACCTGTCGAAGCAGATGCGTGCGCGAATGGACACCGCCGAGAAGTACACGGGAGGCGTGACGCCCGACGTCACCGGTGCGGAGACGTATGGCACCGTGGTCACCCTCGCCGAGTCGTACGTGAAGCCCGGGTTGCTGCTTGCCGGTACGGATGACGGCAACGTGTGGATGACGCACAACGACGGCGGCAGCTGGGAAAACCTGAGCGATCACTTTCCGGGCCTCCCGAGCAAGGACGTGTACGTCTCGCGCGTCGAGCCGTCGCACTTCGACACCCTGAGCTTCTGGGTGGCGTTCGACAATCACCGCTGGAACGACTTCACGCCGTATCTCTACGCGACGGAAGATGGCGGCAGGACCTTCAAGTCGATCGCGAACAACCTGCCGCGGACGAGCCCCGCGGATTACCTGCATGTGATTCGCGAGGACCCCCACAATCGCGACCTGTTGTTCGTCGGGTCATCGCTCGCGGTGTATGCGTCGCTCGATCGCGGCAAGACGTGGTCGAAGTTTTCCAGCGGACTGCCGAGCGTACCCGTGTACGACCTCAAGATCCATCCGCGTGATCATGAGGTGATGATCGCGACCCACGGGCGTGGCCTCTGGTTCGTGGACATCAACGCGCTCGAGCAGATCACGCCGAAGACGCTCGCCGACAACGCGACGCTCTACGTGCCGAAGACGTCGTTCCAGTGGGGCGAAGGTCCGCAGCTTGGCTTGCCCGGCAACGGGTGGGGCCAGGCACCGCTCGTCATTACTGCGCCGGCGTATGGTGCGACGATCTCGTATCGCCTGAAGGATTCGGTGACGGGTCCGGTGCGTGTCACCGTGAGTGACGCTGCCGGCACGCAGCTCTACACCACGAGTGGCCCGTCCCGTCGCGGGCTGCACAACGTGAACTGGGCGTTCCAGCCCGCACCAGCGCATGTCGCGCTCGCACCGGCCGCGCGTCGGGACAGCATCCTGCTCAAGCAGCGTGCGCCGGTGGTGCTCGACTCGCTCGCGAAGGCGAACTACGACACTACCGCATTGGCGACTGTCCGCCGCATCGTGAACATCGCGAACAATCCGCCCGCCGGCGGTCTTGGCGGACGTGGTGGTGGCGGAGGACGCGGCGGTGCGCAGGCAGGGTGCGAGCATCCGATGACGCAGTGGGACACCTTCTGCGCGCGTCCGGCTGAGCCGCCACCGGCGGCGGCGGGCCGAGGTCGTGGTGGTGTCGGTACTGGTGCTCCTGCTCCTGCTGGTGCAGGCGGCGCGGCCGCACAGATCGCGGCGGACACGTCGGCCGAGGGCATCGCTGCGGCGTTTGCCGGCGGTGGACGCGGTACGCCCGATGCCAGCCAGCAAAAGATCTGGGACCTGATCGGCATGAAGGCGCCCGCGGGTGGTCGTGGCGGCGGCGGCTTCGGCGCCGGCGGAAATCTCGTGGAGCCGGGCACGTACGTCGCGACACTGACCGCCGGTGGCCAGACTTACAAGCAGATCTTCCGTGTGGAGCGCGTCGGTACAGGCGACGACGTCACCATCGCGCAGGACGAGGATGATGAGGCAGAGGACCTGAATGGCGGGATCGTGCCGAAGGCGCCGGCCAGTCCGTATACCCCGCTCCTGAAGCGAGACCACGAGTAGGCTTCGCGATCGGTGATTGCACCGCTCGTGCCGCCGAGGCCATGCGCAGGATTCGGTAGATGATGGATGGCGAAGAGGGCGGGCCGCGGTGTGGCCCGCCCTCTTCATTTGGTCATATGTGCGCGAGTTCGGTGATGTCGCCAAGTTGTGATGCCGTAGCATTGCCGTCGTGGCAACGAATCGCTTTCCATTGATTCCTCCGGCGCATCTCGCTCGTGAGCCGACGCCGGAGCGGCCGCTTCGGCTCCTGGAACTCGTGCGGCACGCGCTACGCTCTCGGCGATACGCCGTGCGAACCGAGGACGCGTACGTTCACTGGATTCGGCGGTTCGTCCTGTTCCACGGCCGCAAGCACCCGCGTGACATGAGCGCACGCGAGGTGAGCGAGTTCTTGTCGCACCTCGCTGTCGGAAGGGGTGTCGCCGCCTCGACGCAGAATCAGGCGCTGGCGGCCTTGTTGTTTCTGTATGACAAGGTGCTTTCGACACCGCTTGACCGCGTCGAGGACATTGCGCCGGCGCGAGCGTCGAGACATGTCCCGGTCGTGCTCTCGCCGCGCGAGATCCGGACGATCATGTCGTGCCTGCGCGAGCCCTATCTTCTGTGCGTCGGCCTGATGTACGGTGGTGGACTGCGGCTGATCGAGTGCATGACGCTTCGCGTGAAGGATGTCGACTTCGATCGACGCGAGATCGTCGTCCGGAGTGGGAAGGGAGCGAAGGACCGTCGCGTTCCGTTGGCCGAGTCGTCGGTGCTGGTGCTGGAGGCGTGGCTGCGGCGACAGCAGCCCCGGTATGCGGCGGATCTGCGCGCCAGCGTCAGGACGACCGGGATCACGCCGGCGCTCGAGCGCAAGTACCCTGGCGCGTCCGCGGAGTGGCGCTGGCGTTACATCTTCCCGGCAATCCGCACTTTCGTGGATGGCGAAGGTGTACAGCGGCGTCATCATCTGCACGAGAGCGCCGTTCAGCGTAGCCTGCGTGACGCAGTATCCCGTGCGCAGATCGCGAAGCGAGTCAGCTGCCACACATTTCGGCATTCCTTCGCGACGCACCTGCTCGAGGCTGGGTCGGACATTCGGACAGTGCAGGAACTTCTGGGTCACACCGACGTTCGCACGACGATGATCTACACGCACGTCTTGAATCGCGGCGGGTTGGGCGTGATCAGCCCGGCAGATCGGCTGTGATGTCGCGCGGGCGGGCGCGATACTGGCGCGGCGGCACAGGTAACGCGGTACGGGTGCGGCGATACGGGTACGGCGATACGGGTACGGCGGGTGGCGAACGAGCACAGCTCCCGGGCGGGCCTCGGCCTCCGAAATCCATCGACGCAGTTTATCGTGCGCCGTTCTGCTCCCTAACGTCTTATGCGACGGCGATCGCGTGACATAACCTCTGCATCCTCATGCGGTTGCGTCGGCAGGTCGGCCGATATGCTCCATAACATGAGTTTGGTCTTGCTCATTTTCGCCACTCTCGCACAATATGTAGTCCGTCTAAATGGCGTTATGGGACACTACGCTACTCGACGGGCGAGAGCATGCGCGACGTCCTTTCGGCTCGCCCCGACCGACAGCAGCGCGCGAATCAGCAGCTCGAGTGACACACTGGCGTCGCCCCCTTCCAATTTCGCCACGCGCGATTGACTGGAGCCGAGCTGTTTCGCGAGCGCCGATTGCGTGAGGCCAGCGGCTTGGCGCCGCTCCCGAAGCGTTC
>JBBQDT010000209.1:0-7072 GCA_038319955.1 Gemmatimonadales bacterium
GGCCGCTGGCTCATGCCTCGTCACCTACGGTGACACGATGGTCCTCGCGACCGTCACGGTGAGCGACAACAAGAGCCCGCTCCCCTTCTTCCCGCTCACGGTCGAGTACAAGGAAAAGACCTACGCCGCCGGCAAGATCCCGGGTGGCTTCATCAAGCGCGAAGGCCGGCCCACCGACGGCGAGATCCTGAGCTGCCGCATCATCGACCGCTCCATCCGCCCGCTGTTCCCCGAAGGATTCCAGAACGAAGTGCAGGTCTTCTGCTACGTCATTTCGGCGGATCAGGAGAACAAGGCCGACGTCCTCGCCCTCGTCGCCACGTCGTACGCCCTCAACGCCAGCCGCACCCCGTTCGCCGAGCCCATCGCCGGCGTCCGCGTCGGCCGCGTGCAGGGCAACTGGGTCCTCAACCCGACCTTCCAGCAACTCGAATACAGCGACATGGAGCTCATCGTCGCCGGCTCGAAGGAATCGATCCTCATGGTCGAGGGCGGCGCCCTCGAAGTGAGCGAAGATGACGTCGTCGAGGCGATCACCGTTGCGCACGCCGGCATCAAGGAGCTCATCGGCTACCAGAACGAGCTGCTTGCCCAGTCCCCGACGGTCGAGAAGCTCGAGTGGACCAAGCCGACCGTCACGGAAGGCCTCTCCGACAAGGTGAAGGCGCTCGCCGACGAGAAGATCAGCGCAGCGCTCAACCAGAAGGACAAGCAGACGCGCGTGCAAGCGGTCGAGAAGGTGAAGCACGAGATCGCCGACGCCATGGGCGTCGAGATGCCGGACAATGCCAAGGAGATCAAGAGCATTCTCGGTGACCTGGAGTACACCGCGCTCCGTTCGCAGGTGCTCACGACGAAGAAGCGGGTAGACGGCCGAGCGACCGACGAAGTCCGTCCGATCTCCATCGACATGGGACTGCTTCCCCGCGCGCACGGTTCCTCGCTCTTCACCCGTGGACAGACGCAGGCGCTCGCCGTCGTCACCCTCGGCACGGCGAACGACGTCCAGCGGCTCGACACGATCGACTCGCCGAGCGAGACGACCAAGTCGTTCATGCTGCACTACAACTTCCCGCCGTTCTCCACGGGCGAGGTTCGCCCGATGCGCGGCACGTCGCGCCGCGAGATCGGCCACGGCAACCTCGCCGAGCGCGCGCTCCAGGGCGTGCTGCCGGACTTCGCAGACTTTCCCTACACGCTGCGCATCGTCTCCGAGATTCTCGAGTCCAACGGCTCGAGCTCCATGGCGACGGTCTGCGGTGGCTCCCTCGCAATGATGGATGCCGGTGTGCCGATTCGCGGCGCCGTCGCCGGCGTGGCGATGGGCCTGATCAAGGAAGGCAAGAAGTACGCGATCCTCACCGACATCCTCGGCACCGAAGACCACCTCGGCGACATGGACTTCAAGGTCGCCGGCACGGCGACGGGCATCACGTCCATCCAGATGGACATCAAGATCGAGGGTCTCGACCTTCAGATCATGAAGGAGGCGCTGGCCCAGGCCAAGGAAGGCCGCCTGCACATCCTCGCCGAGATGAACAAGGTGATCACGACGCAGCGCGAGGAGCTCAGCCCGTTCGCACCGCGCATCGTCACGCTGATGATCAACCCGGAGAAGATCGGCGATCTCATTGGACCGAAGGGCAAGACCATCCGCGGCATCCAGGACGAGACGGGCGCAGAGCTCACGGTGGACGACACCGGCCTCGTCACCATCGCTGCCGTCGGCGGCGAGGCGATGCAGCGCGCACGCCAGATGGTACAGGCCATCACGGCGGAGCCGGAGATCGGCGCCACGTATGAAGGCACCGTCAAGACGACGACCGCGTTCGGCGCGTTCGTCGAGATCATGCCCGGCACTGAGGGTCTAGTGCACATATCGGAACTGAAGCACGGCCGCACGGACAAGACCGAAGACGTCGTCAACAAGGGCGATCGCGTGACGGTCAAGCTGCTCGATCGCGACGAGCGTGGACGCCTGCGCCTGTCGATGAAGGCACTGGTGCCGCGTCCCGAGGGCATGCCCGAGGAAGAAGCGCGTCCGCCGCGTCCGGAAGGCGATCGTCCGCCGCGTGAAGAGCGACCGCGGAGCGGAAGCGGTGGAGGCCGCGGCCGCCGCTAGTGGGCCAGGGTGACACGCCGGCGGATGGATTCCGCCGGACCGTGCTCCCGAATGGACTGACCGTACTTTCGGAGCGTATGCCGGGAGTGCGGTCGGTCGCGTTCGGGGCATGGATTCGCGCCGCATCGCTGCACGAGCCCCGCGAAAAGATGGGTGTCTCCCATCTGCTCGAGCACATGGTATTCAAAGGCACCGAAAAGCGATCGGCGAAACAGATTGCCCTGGAGCTCGAGGCCTTGGGCGGGTCGCTCGACGCCTATACCTCGCGCGAGCACACGGTGTATCAGGCGCGCGTGCTCGACGAGCATCTCGACATCGCCGCCGATGTCATCGGTGACTTCGTCTTCCGACCGCTGCTGCGGAAGAGCGACCTGGATCTCGAGCGGAAGGTGGTGCTCGAGGAGATCGGCATGGTGGACGACACCCCCGACGACCTCGTCTTCGAGATGCACAACGAGTCGCTCTGGGGGCAGCATCCATACGGCTACTCCATCCTCGGCACGCGTGACTCCGTTTCCGCGCTGCGCGTGGATGACCTGCAGGCGTTGCATGCGCGTGCGTACCACCCGTCCCAGCTGATCGTCGCCGCGTCGGGCAACGTGGAGCACGACGCGCTGCTCGCCACGCTCGAGCGCACGGGCTGGACGGCGGAGCGGCCCGGCGATGCGACCCGCTTGATCGTGCCGCCGGCATCGGCCGAAACACCACTGCGCCGCCACGTGAAGCGCGACGGTGCGCAGACGCACATCGTCGTCGGCAGCGCGACGATCGCACACGGGGATCCACGTCGCCACGCGCTCGTGCTGTTGAGCGTACTCCTCGGCGGCGGCATGAGCTCGCGGATCTTCCAGCGCGTGCGCGAGGAGTTGGGACTCGCCTATGCGGTGTACACGTTCCAGTCGTTCCACTTCGACGTCGGGATGCATGGCGTCTACGTGGGCACCGGTCCCGACACGGCGCGCGAGGCGCTTGATGCCGTGGACGCCGAACTCGTCGACATCGCGCAGAACGGTCTGCCCGCCGAGGAGCTCGCGATGGGGAAGAGCCAGCTCAAGGGGCAGATCACGCTGTCGCTCGAGAGCGTGAGTGCGCGCATGTATCGTTGCGCGGGAGTGGAACTCTACGGCGAGCCGTACCGCTCGCTCGACCAGATGCTGGCGATGGTGGATGCCGTCACGGAAGAACAGATCGCCGATGTGGCGCGCGAGTTCTTCGCGCCCGAGCGGCAGACGGTTGTATCTTTGGGGCCCGGCGATTCTTTTTAACTGCTGTCACACAGTTGGATTCAAGCCTTTCAAGCGAGTATTCGCCCAATGAAAATCGGCGTTCCAAAAGAGATCAAGACAAACGAAAACCGCATCGCGCTCGTGCCAGCGGGCGCGGAGATGCTGATCGGAGCGGGTCACTCCGTGCTGGTCGAGACCGGCGGCGGCCTTGGCAGCGGATTCACCGATGAGGATTACACCGAGGTCGGCGCGACAATCGCTCCCGACGCGGCGGCGGTGTGGAAGCAATGCGACATGATCATGAAGGTGAAGGAGCCGATCAAGGTCGAGTGGCCGCACATGCGGAAGGACCAGCTCATCTTCACGTACTTCCACTTTGCCGCTGACAAGGAGCTCACCGACGCGCACCTGAACAGTGGTGCGGTGTGCGTGGCCTATGAGACGGTCGAGCTGCCCTCGCGCGAGCTGCCCCTGCTGACGCCGATGTCCGAGGTCGCGGGACGCATGGCGGTGCAGGAAGGCGCCAAGTATCTCGAGAAGCTGTACGGCGGACGCGGTGTGCTCCTCGGCGGCGTCCCAGGCGTCGCTCCGGCGAAGGTCGTCATCCTTGGCGGTGGCATCGTCGGCATCAATGCCGCAAAGATGGCGGCAGGCATGGGCGCCAAGGTCGTGATTCTCGATATCTCGCTCGAGCGGCTGCGCTATTTGAGCGACGTCATGCCGGCCAATGTGCAGCTGATCTACTCGAACCGCCGCAACATCGTGGAGCAGATCAGGACAGCGGACCTCGTCGTCGGCGGTGTGCTGGTGACGGGCGCGAAGGCGCCCCGTCTCGTGCGTCGTGAAGACCTCAAGACGATGCAGCCGGGCTCGGTGATCGTGGATGTGGCGATCGATCAGGGAGGCTGCGTGGAGACCATCCATGCGACGACGCACGAGAACCCGACGTACGTCGTGGACGGCGTGATCCACTACGGCGTGGCGAACATGCCCGGTGGCGTGCCGCGCACCTCCACGTTGGCGCTCACCAACGCCACGCTGCCGTATGCGGCGCAGCTGGCCAACAAGGGCTGGAAGCAGGCCCTGAAGGACAATCCGGCGCTGCTCAAGGGTCTCAACGTTGCGCAGGGCAAGGTCACGTATGCCGGAGTGGCCGAGGCCTTTGGAATGGAGTTTCACCCGCCCGAGCAATTCCTCGTTTGAGTGCTACGGAGGCTGGCAGCAGACGCCTCGGACGAAAAGGCACACCGAAACGGATTTCGGTGTGCCTTTTGCCATTGATTGTCGTCCTGATGATGTCGAGGCAGTGACCTGCCGCACAGCGCGTAGGTTGTGGAGAGACAACAGCTTGCTGGTGGTCGGGACCACGAGTAGCTTTCGGCGTTTTCGCCCCCGTCACGTGTACGGCTCGTTCCCTGCAAGTGGTTCGAGCGCCCCAACCCCGGATTGATGCGCTGGCCTTTCTTTGGAAAAGGGGGGAGCCTATTCCCCGCGAATGCGATCGGAGTCGACCTCGGCACGGCCAATACGCTCATCTACGTCAAGGGCGAAGGTATTGTCCTGAATGAGCCGTCGGTCGTCGCGCTCGATCGTGAGACCAAGCAGATCAAGGGCGTCGGCCTCGAGGCCAAGCGCATGCTCGGGCGCACCCCGGAAGGTGTGATCGCCGTGCGTCCAATGAAGGACGGCGTCATCGCCGACTTCGACGTCACCGAGAAGATGCTGCGCTATTTCCTCAAGCTCATCATCGACAACCACGTCTTCAAGGTAAAACCGCGCGTGATCGTGTGCGTGCCGAGCGGCATCACCGAGGTGGAGCGGCGCGCGGTGCGCGACTCCGCACTGGGCGCGGGCGCGAAGGAAGTGTTCATGGTCGCGGAGCCGATGGCTGCCGCGATCGGCGTGGGCCTGCCGGTGGAGACGCCGACGGGCAACATGGTCATCGACATCGGCGGCGGCACCACGGAGATCGCCGTCATCGCGCTGTCGGGCATCGTGAGCGATACGTCGATCCGCACGGGCGGCGACGAGCTCGACATGTCGATCGTGCAGTTCATGCGTAAGAATTACAACCTGCTCATCGGCGAGCCCACGGCGGAGCAGATCAAGATCGGCATCGGCAGTGCGGCACCGATTGGCGATGAGCGGGAGATGGAAGTGAAAGGACGCGATCTGGTGAGCGGCATTCCAAAGACGGTGCGCGTGCATTCGAGCGAAATTCGCGAAGCCGTGCAGGAGCCCATTCAGCAGATCGTCGATGCCGTGCGCCGTGCACTCGAGATCACCCCGCCGGAATTGGCCAGCGATATCGTGGATCGTGGCATCGTCATGACCGGCGGTGGCGCGCTCATTCGCGGCCTCGACCTGCTGTTGAGCCAGGAGACGGGGCTTCCGATTCACGTCGATGAAGATCCCCTCACGTGCGTGGTGCGTGGAACGGGGCGCATCCTCGACGACGAGGAAAAGTACTGGTCCGTCCTGAGCACCTGAGGTTCGGGTGGCACGAACGGCTCGATTCAGCGCGCGCGTGGATGTCGTCATCTTCGGTGCGTGCGTCATTCTCTCGCTCATTGCGATGGTGTTGCCGGCGAACCTGCGTGAACCCGTGGCGGGTGCGTTGCGGCGTTCACTGGTCGCCCCACTGATGCGTCTCCAGCGCGGCGCAGAGCAGTGGCGCGCGGCGTATCTCAGCTCGGAGCGTGTGGAACTCCGACGTGATACCCTGGCACTCGCGGCAGCGCGCGTACCGACGCTCGAGATCGACAACGATCGCCTCCGGAAGCTTCTTGGCCTGGGGGGCAAGCTGCAGTGGGGCTTCATTCCCGCCGAGGCGCTCCAGGGTCGTGGGCGCGCGGAGGACTTCACCGTGGCGCTGAGTGCCGGCGCAAAGGCCGGGGTGAGGGAGCGCAGTCTTGTCGTCGCACCGGAAGGACTCGTCGGTCTCGTGCAGACCGTGGATCCCACGATGAGCCTCGCGATCCTCTTTGCGCATCCGGACTTTCGCGTTAGCGCAATGTCTGCCGACGGCAGCGCGTTCGGCATCGTGCAGCCGCACGTGACGACGACGAGCACCGGCAACGAGCCGGCGTTCATGCGGTCCGAACGGTATCTGCTCGAGATGCGCGGCGTCCCGTTCCGCGCCACCATGAAGCCCGGTGCGGTGGTGTACAGCTCCGGGCTGGGTGGCATCTATCCCAAGGGCATTCCCGTGGGTGTCGTGCTTGCGGAGATCAAGACGCCGGAGTCGTGGGCGCGGACGTACCTGCTGCGGCCATCCGTGAATCCCGCGGAGCTGACCTCGGTGATGATTCTCACGCCACAGCGCGCTGCGTCCGGTCTGGTCAACATCTGGTCGGACGTCGGCGCTGTGGACTCCGCGACGAAGAGCATCGTGGCCGCGGGTGATTCGCTGGCCCGCCAGTCCGCGAGCCGGGAAGCGGCCGCGCGGCGCGCGTCAATCGATTCCGCCGCACGACTGCTCGCCGATTCGATCACTCGCGACAGCACGGTGCGTCGCGACAGTACGGGACGTGCGCTCGAGCGCGTACTGCCCGCGGATTCCGCAGCGGTTGCGCGCGTGCGCAATGACAGCATTGCCGCCGCACGTGTGCGACGTGCGCGGCGTGACAGCATTGCCGCGGCGCGCGCGAGGGATTCGCTGCGCCGGGATACGACGTCGGGAGTCCGGCCATGAACTGGGGTGCGACCATTCGCACGATCGTGC
>JBBQDT010000210.1:0-7063 GCA_038319955.1 Gemmatimonadales bacterium
GGTGACCACAGCCAGATCTCCGGCGCACCGCCCTTGCTCGAGACGTATGCGACATAGTCGCCGCTCGGCGACCACAGTGGGTTCTGCGATGCCGTCGATCCGACGCCGGCGAGCGAGACGTCTTCGATCAAGAGGGAGGGCATGCCGCCCGTCGCGCTCACCTCCCACAGACCCATCGGCCCGCCGAAGCTGCCGAGGAAGGCGATGCGCGAACCGTCGGGATGCCAGGTGGGGGCATCGCGTCCCGCTATCACCGAATTGATGGAGAGCACCTGATCGGCGGTGAGCGGAGCATTCTCGTCGACACGCGCTTGCGGTGCGCGTGCGTGCAGTCCGCCTGCGGACGTCACAGCGCCAATGGCCAGCAGACCTAGCGTATATCGGATCTCGGATCGCACGAAGCCCTCACCATGTGGATGGGATGTTGCTCGGCGGGCACACCCGCGCTCAGCGTCGGGGTGCTGCGGTGGGATGTTCTGGAGTGAAACGCGTCCACGACGCGGCGCGCGAGGACGGGCTTCGCACCTCGGCTGGTGATCACTCGTCAAGGCAGGCCGGGTGCCAGCCGAACGCGCCCTCATGCGTCCGCGCATGTGGCAGCGTGAAGTCACAGCGCTATATGATGTTGCGAGCGACGCGATGCCGCGGCGCGTTCAGCCGTGAGGCCCGCACATCCCCGAAAGCGCAACCTTGAAGTGGCGCCTACTGCAGCGAGAAAGGTGCACTTCGCCGCATGACGTCGTCCGTCGTCCTACGTGGTTCGCCTCGATCGTGCGCTCGCCGGATCGCGAAACTCTTCGTGCGTGATGCCGTGGCGAATCAGCATGCGCTGGAACACCTGGCGAAGCACGCCGGCGCGTTCGGCGGCGAGTGTCACGTTGCCACCGGCACTCGCCAGCGCACGGCGCAGGAAGGCTTGCTCGAAGTGATCGACCACGTCGCGCTTGGCGTCCTGAAATCCTGTGGCCGAGCCGATCCCCGCTGGGGGAGTCACCGCCGAGTCTCCCGTGAATGGATTGGCGCTCCATTCGGCGGGAAGATCCGCAGCGCCGATGGAGGCACCGACCGTCATCGCGTACGCACGCTCGATCCCGTTGCGCAGCTCACGCACGTTGCCCGGCCAGGAGTAGCCGGCAAGCAGTCCGCGCACGTCGCTCGTGAACGGGCGCAGCGGCTCCCCGTACCGCTCCGCGACCACGCGCGACAAGTGTTGCGCGAGGAGTTCGATGTCCTGCCCACGATCACGCAGTGCGGGAATCTCGAGCCGGACCACGTTCAGGCGGTGATAGAGGTCTGCGCGAAAGTGCCCGTCGGCCACCAATCGCCCAAGGCTGCGATTCGTTGCCGCGACGACGCGGACATCGATCAGGATTTCGTCGCTTCCCCCCACCCGCACCACGCGTCGCTGCTCGAGCGTCCGCAGGAGCGCCGCCTGCGCCCGCGCACCCATCTCACTCACCTCGTCGAGAAACAGCGTTCCTCCCTGCGCAAGCTCGAACACGCCGCGCCGCTGCTGTCGCGCATCGGTGAAAGCACCGCGCTCGTGGCCGAAGAGCTCACTCATCAACAGCGTGTCCGTGAGCGCCGCGCAGTTCACTGTCACGAGACGTTCAGCGGCACGTGCGCTTTCAGCATGGATCGCCTGCGCCACCAACTCCTTTCCACTTCCTGACTCGCCCTCCACGAGCACCGCGGATACCGGACTGCGCGCGACGCGGGCAACCTGCTGCTTGAGCTCCAGCATGCTCGCCGAGGTCCCGATCATGGACTGCACCGCACCGCTCGAGGCGGTATCGAGTCGCTCGGCGCCGGTGATCGTCGCTTTTGCGAGCACGTCGAGCAGGTCCGAAAAGGCGAATGGCTTCGGCAGGTAATGGAAGGCGCCTGCCTTCACCGCGTCGACCGCATATCCGAACTGCGCGTGTGCCGTGATCATGATGATGACGGGACACACGGGAAGCTGGCGCAGGTCCGGGAGCAACTCGAGTCCCGACTGGTCGGGAAGATTTTGATCGAGGAGGATGACACGCGGCAGCACCTGCCGCGCCAGCGCCAGGCCCGCGCGTGCCGTGCCGGCGTGCACGACGTCGTATCCCTCGCCCTGCAGCGCCTCGCCGAGAAACTCGCGAAAGTTGCGTTCGTCGTCGACGATCAGGAACAGTGGTTTCGGCATTCCACCCGATGTGTCGTGATGAGGCCTTGTGTCATGCCGCACGCGGAAGCGTGACGCGGAAGAGCGTGCCCTGCCCATTGCTGAACTCCACGGCGACCGATCCGCCAAGCCGCTCCGTCTCGCGACGCACCAAGGCGAGTCCGATCCCGGTGCCTCCGCGCTTCGTCGTGAAATACAAGTCGAAGACGCGGTCTCTCAGCGGCTCCGGTATGCCCGGTCCATCGTCGAGGACCGTGATCTCGATCGCCGACGGAAGCACTCGCAATGAAATTGTTACGCATCCACTCTCTGAAACGCTCTCGACCGCATTGGATACGAGGTTGAGTACGACGAGCCGAAACTGTCGCGGCGTCCCCAGCAGGAGGACTGGCTCGTCTGGGTAGTTCTCGATCATGGCGATGTTTCGATCCTCAGCGCTGTGCCGAAGGTCGGCCACACACGCCGTCGCAACGCTGCGCAAGTCGACTTCTTCCAGGGAGTGCAGCGTGTTGTCCAACTCCTCCCGATCGCTGGAGACGCGCAGCAGCCCAGTCACGAGGTCGTCGATCCGCCCCACGTCGCGCTCGATCCGCTTCAGCTTCGCCGGGTCGACTCCGTCACGCTGCAAGACGTAGACGCCCATCTTCAAGCCGGCCAGCGGGTTCTTGATCTCGTGCGCCAGACCACCCGTCATTGCGCCGACGGCCGCGATGCGCTCGGCGTCCGCCAACTCGACCGCCACGCACCGGAGATCGAAGTGCGCCTTCGCCGCCGTCAATGCCGCGCTGACGCCCTGACAGATCGTGGTGACGATGATATGCGCCGGTGGATCGATGCCGCCGCCGTCGATCCGCGGCCCGACGCGGATCGCGGCGATGATGGATCGCTCCGGGCCAAAGACCGGGAACGTCGTCTCCGCATGCGCGGCCACGAGTGACGTCAGCTCGTCGTCGAGCCGGATGACGAGAGGAGCTGCGCCGTTGCGCACCGGCCGATCCATTCCCCATCGCTCGAGGGAGCCTCGTGCGAACACCAGCTCTGCGGTGGTCACATCGAGCAGTGCCGGGATGACATCGGCAACGCGCTGCGCGATGCGATGGGGGTCCAGCTCGCCGCTCAGCTCATGGCCAAATGCCTGCGCGCGCGCCTCGGCGTTGACCCACCGCGCAAAGAGACGCCGGTCGACCATTGCGCGGACCCACCGAAGCGCCGGTGCCGGAAGCAACGTGGCGGCGATCACCGTGATGAAGAGCAGCCATTCCAGGCCGCCGAGGTTCTGTCCCGATCCGTTCAGGACGACGGCGACCGCGGTGGCGATGACCAAGCCGTGCGTGACGTTCAGCGCGAACGAGAACGCCGACGCGGTCCATCGACGTCCGTGCCAGGCCCGCGCTTCCGGCTGCCACGGGCCAAAGAAGTACAGCGCGGCGCAACTGGGAAACAGGCACATCGCGAGCGAGTTCACCCCGGACACAAAATCGTCGCCCGCCCACCGCCCGAACACCAGCGTGGTGAAGGAGAAGATGGCGGCCGTGGATCCCGCGAGGAGGATGGCGCCAAACAGGAGGCGAAGCGGCGCCGGCTGCGTCGAAGGCGCGCGCCGCAGGGCGATCGCCGCTGTCGCTGCAGTGAGGGTCTCCAGCGTGAGGCCGACCACGAATCGCGTGGTGCGCTGCCAGCCAGGCTGCGCCCATGCGAGTGGGTCCTGGCCGAACGCCGTCACCGAGAACAGCACCGCAACGAGGGCGAGATACACGACGCTCCACAGTGCGGGCGATCGCCACACTCGTCGCTTCGACTGCGTTGCGATACCGTGCAGGAGGAGCGCCGGGAAGAAGATGCGAAATGCAGCCGCCTCGAACTGCCACACCGTGCGCGTCGCACTCAACAACATTCCGTCACCGGGCACGCCGCTCGAAAACGCGACCGGCGGCACCAGCATCATCGCCGCACCGAGGAGCAATGCGAGCGTGGATTCTCCGCGCAACGCGACGAGGCTCATGCCGACGCCCCAGGTGATCCAGGTCAGCAGGATCACATAGATCGTGTACGACTTGTAGCCCACCGTTTCGGGCGAGACGCGAATCCGCGCCTCGTGCGGCGCACCGTGGCGCTCGAGCTGCAGCGTGAGCGTATCGCCGTCGCGCATGCTGGCACGTCGCGCGGCCAGCGCGGCCGAATCAGCAGTCACGCCGTCGATGGCGAGTAACACGTCACCAGGGAGAATGCCCGCGGAGCGTGCTCGGCGCGCGACCCTGGTGATCACGAAGTGGTTGGTTGGTCGCTCGTCATTGAGCGTGCGGCGCGACGTGGTCGTCACGGACCATCCCACGCTTCCATCGGCGCCGACGGGCGGAATGGAGAATGGCAGGTTGAGGGGCACGAGGAGCCCGAGCGCGAGCAATACCACGCGGAGGGGCCGCTGCGTGCCGGTCGCGGCAGGGCGACGGAGGTCTGGCGAGAGAGAGGACAGTGCCGGAGGGATCGATAGAGATGACCGCACGCAACTCGCGCAAATCGCGCTCGTGATGCCGAGAGTATGCGACGGCCGTTCGACGTGCAACAGTGAAGCGTCCCGACGCCACCGCTCCTCAGGTGCGTCGCGATACCTGGAGGTGGATCCCCCCCTTGGCCTGCAGCGACCACGTGGCCGCAGCAATGGGCGTCCGTGCCCCCTTCGGCTCGATCATGCGCCATTTTCTTGCGATGGCCGCCAAAACCAGGGGACCTTCCTTGACGGACTTCGACGTTCCCGGGCACCGGTAGTCGCCGCTTGCGAAGGGCATATAGGCGTAGGGCGGCGCCTTGCGCGCATCCGCGAGCCAGCGGTCCGGGTTGAAGCGCGTGGGCTCGTCCCAGTAGCGTGGATCTCGGTGGAGCACCCAGGGCGAGAAGCCAAGCAGGCTTCCCGACGGCACGATGTCGTCGCCCAGCTTGAAATCTCCCTCGATCCCACGGAAGAACGCGGGTACCGACGGGAAGAGACGCAGCGACTCCGTCGCGACGCGCCTGGTGTAGTCCAGCGCCGGAAGGTCGTCGGGCGTCGGGAGCCGGTCGCCCAGCACGCGGTCCAGCTCTTCGTGCAGCCGCGCCTGGGCATCGGGGTGCTTACCCAACAAGTAACACGTCCACGCCGTGTGCGTGTGGAGGTTCTCGGCGCCGAACCACGCCTTGACGGTGCCACGGAAGTCTGCGCCGTCGGCGCCGATGCGATCGCCGCTCTCGATGAAGCGGGAGAGCAGGTCCCGGCCGCCCCCGTTCTTTCGTCGCTCGGCGACCAGGACGTCCACGGTCGAGTCCAGAAGGGCACGCTGGCGATGGCCCAGAGTGGACTCGGGGGTGGGGAGGCGCCACCGGAGCCGGCCGAACGGCCCTACCAATGCACCAAGCCAGTGGCCTCCTGCAGCCATGGTGTCGTAGAGGCCTGGGCGGCTTGCGAGGTCTTCGCCCGTGATGCCCTTCCAGCAGATGGTGTAGGTCATCTTGCGGAACTCCTCGTACGCCTCGATGGGCTGCCCATCCTTCCACCCGTCGGTCCAGCGCACCGCCTCGGACACGGCGGTTTCCAGGAGCCAGGGGTCCTTCATGACCGGCAGCCACATCTCGTCCCTGAGGCACGCGTGGCGCTCGCCTGTCTCCACCGCGAGACCACCTTCGTACCAGTCCTTGATGTGGGCCATGCGGCCCCGCGTGAGCGGAGGCCACGCCTTGCTGTGAAGGGCCTCTGCGATATAGGCCAGGTCCTTGACCATGTAGCATTGAAGATTTCCGAGCGTGAACGGCACCAGCGGACGCGAGTCCTGGCCCACACGCTCCAAGAATCCCATTGGGTCCTTCACATACCTGACCAAATCGATCCATCCCACGGGGCTTCTCCTGTCCGGGCCACCGGACGACTTGGGTGCAGATAGCGACACGGCTTCGCCGCCGCAGCGTGCTCAGAGCACTCCTCCAGATGTGATCTCACGTCGACCTCCAAGGAGAGCGGTGACGACGAGCCAATTCGAAAGCACCCGTCGTGGAGGTCGATGGGTCAGTCGTCATCCCGAGTCGAGCGCGAAGCGCAAAGTCGAGGAACCTGTACTATCGGGTGCGGAGGTAGATGGGACCCTTGTTTCTAGGGTTTCTGCGTCGGGTTGTCAACGTGCCTGGCGTCAGGCGGCGTTCGGACCGCGTCATACTGGCACATGCCGAGGTCAGGCGACATACTGCATCCGTCATGAATCTCACACGGGGCATGCGACGCGCGGGCTTTGCTGCAGCGGGGCTCATGCTCCTCCTGCTGCTCACGGCAGGCGTGTACTTCGCAGCGCACTACAATCCCGCGCCCTTAAGTGCTGCGGAGATCACCACGGAAGTGGATGTGCTGAATGACGAGGCCGCGGTTCAGGGACCGCACTTCAAGTTTGCCGATACAGACCTCCGACGGCGGCATCTCGCGCTCTTTACCAAGGTGGAGCGCGGCGAGGTCGTTTCCGATTCGGACGCGATGCAGTACCGGCTGCTCTATCAGGACATCCTGTACGGGCAACAGTCCTTTTTTCTCCGGTTCGATAAAGAGCTCAAGGTGTTGACGGACGTTGGGATGTCCGATTCCAACAACGTCGGCGGCAAGGGCATTGCCGGGTCGCACGATCATCACGATGCGTCAGCGCGCGCGAACTATGCGGACCTTCGAGCGCAGCTCGACCTCGTTGCGGGGACGAGCTCCAGTGCGGCGTCGATCTACCATGGACTTCTGGCGTACAAGGACACGAGAGACATCATCTTCCATCTCGCACCGGCGGCGCATAGCAAGTCCGTCCCATACGTTGCGCCGACCGCTGCCCCACGCGACACACTCGACACGCTGTTCGAGACGATGCTGCGTGAGTACAAGCTCGCGCAGTTCGAGCCGCTCAACTCGCCCCT